>NZ_LABX01000210.1 GCF_001043915.1 Methylobacterium aquaticum
CCAGGGCGTGGGCGGCCTTGGTGACGTCGCTGCGGATCGCCGGGAACGCCTCCGGCGCCTCGGCGATCGCGCACAGCACCGCGAGGCCGTCGATCTCAAGCGCCATCCAGGGCCTCCTTCAGCTCGGCCACCATCGGCGTGATCACCTCGCCGATCAGGTCGCGGCTGGCGTCACGATATTTGTTGGCGAAGGTCTGATACTCCAGGGTGAGCGCGTTCGCCAGCGCCGCCGATTGCGGCACCCGGGTCTTGAACAGTCGAAACCGCGCGCCTTCCGCAGCGGCACTGTCCTGGAGCGTGGCGTAGGTGGTCGCCTGCTGCTTGGTGTTCTGCCAGCGGGTGATCAGGACGTGCGGCGGGCGCTTCGGCGCCAGCATGCTCTCCGAGGCGCTGCCGACGCCCCAGATCGTCTCGTAGAACGCCTTCAGGCCGTAGGTGGACAGGAAGTCCGCGATGCAGGCGACCACCACGAGGTCGCTCGCCCGGATCGCCACCTCGGTCATCGGCGAGATTCCGGGGGCGCAGTCGAACAGCACGTAGTCGTACTGATCGCGCAACGGCGCGAAATCCTCCTGGAACAGCTTCCACAGATGGCCCTCGATGGCGTGCATCGAGTATTTGCGCTTGGTGAGCGCGTAGATGATCTCGCGCTCGACGATGCGCAGCGACGGCCCGGAGGCGAGGAGCGAGATCGGCAGCGGCTCGCCGAGATGGGTGGTGCTGGAGACGTAGCCGCGGACGAAGTCCGTCAGGGACGCCTTGTCGCGGTCGACGATGCGCAGGCCGAGATAATAATCGAGGGTGCGGCCCCCGGTGATCATCTCGGCCAGGATGCCGTCGCCGGCAAAGCACACCGAGGCGCTGGCCTGCGGGTCGAGATCGATCACCAGGACCGAGGCGCCGCCCGCCGCGAGCGCGTCGGCGATCATCACCACGCTGGTGGTCTTGCCGACGCCGCCCTTCATGTTGGCGACCG
>NZ_LABX01000211.1 GCF_001043915.1 Methylobacterium aquaticum
TCCCCGCAACCAACCACACGACAAGCCCCGCTCAGGCTCGGCCGGCGGGGTTTTGTCACGTCAGTGTGGGTTTAGATAAGCGATCCAGACGATGAGGGCCGTATCGTGCCCGTCCCTGACCACCGCGTCGAGCATGGCGCTGCTGGGACTGCCCAGGTTCCCCTAAGCCTCTCGTTGTGCATCAAAAGGCATGATGGATCAGCATCCTGGGACCGCTGGTGTGACGCACCAATGATGTCGGATCGATGACCTGCAACCGAGATGCAGTGCCGGAAGTCCCGATCGCCCACGGATGTCTGATCATTTCATGACGATTTGCCGCATCGGCGGAATCAAGAATCCCGGGAGTTGACCTGACACGTGCGACGGCGGCGATCCGCCCGTGCGCCCGTCAATCGCTGCCCGTCGACAGGGCGCGTCCCGGAGGAAACAGCCATGGGCGATTCCGGCCTGATCTACATGCTTGCCTTCACGACCTTCGCGTTGATCATCCTATTCCTGATCTGGCAGCGGATGCGCGTCCAGCGCGCCAAGGAGACCGGCGAGCGCTCGAGCTTCACCGACCACCACGGCGGCCCGCCACGGCCGCATCAGGGGGTGGATCCGCGCTGAGGTGAGCGGATGCCCCGTCAGAGGTGCGTGGCGCAACCTCTGATGGGCTCGGTCATCCGCTGACTAGCGGGGGAGGCCGATCAGCCCTCCCCGCCATCCCCCTCGACCTCGGCCTCCGCCTCGCCTTCACCCTCGATGTGCTCCACTGACACCACCTTCTCGGTCTTGTCGGTGTTGAACACCGTGACACCCTGCGAGGCGCGGCCGACGACGCGGATGTCGTCGACCGGCACCCGGATCAGCTTGCCGGCATCGGTCACCAGCATGATCTGGTCGCTGGTCTCGACCGGGAAGGAGGCGACGAGCGTGCCGTTGCGGGCATTCACCTCCATCGCCTTGATGCCCTTCCCCCCGCGGCCGGAGATCCGGTACTCGAAGGACGAGGTGCGCTTGCCGAAGCCGCGCTCCGACAGGGTCAGGACGAACTGCTCCGCCGCCCCCATGGCGATGTAGCGGTCCTGCTCCAGGTCGATCGAGGCCGCGGCCTCCTCCGCCTCGGGCTCGGGGGCCGCCGGCAGTTCGATTGCCTCGCCGGTGGCGCGGCGATCGGCATTGGCGCGCCGGAGATAGGCCTGGCGCTCCTCGGGTGAGGCTTCGAAGTGGCGCAGGATCGTCATCGAGATGACCCGGTCGCCCTTGGCGAGGTTGATGCCGCGCACGCCGGTGGAATCGCGGCCCTTGAACACCCGCACGTCGGTGACGGGGAAGCGGATGCACTGACCGGCGCCCGTCGTCAGCAGCACGTCGTCGGCTTCCGTGCAGATCTCGACATGGACGATGTGATCGCCCTCGTCGAGCTTCATGGCGATCTTGCCGTTGCGGTTCACCTGCACGAAATCGGACAGCTTGTTGCGCCGCACGCTGCCGGAGGCGGTGGCGAACATCACGTCGAGCGTCTCCCAGGACGCCTCGTCCTCGGGGAGCGGCATGATGGTGGTGATGCGCTCCGCCCCCTGGTCGAGGGGCAGGATGTTGACGAGCGCCTTGCCCCGCGCATTCGGCGCCGCGAGCGGCAGCCGCCACACCTTCTCCTTGTAAGCCTGGCCCTGCGAGGAGAAGAACAGCACCGGCGTGTGGGTGTTGGCGACGAACAGCCGGGTGACGAAATCCTCGTCGCGCATCGACATGCCGGCCCGGCCCTTGCCGCCGCGGCGCTGGGCCCGGTAGGTCGAGAGCGGCACCCGCTTGATGTAGCCGGCATGCGACACGGTCACGACCATGTCCTCGCGCTGGATCAGGTCCTCGTCCTCGACGCTGGAATCCCAGTCCAGGATCTCGGTCTTGCGCGGGGTCGCGTATTCGGCCCGGACCTCCGCCAGCTCGTGCTTGACGATGCCCATGATGCGGGCGCGCGAGCGCAGGATGTCGAGGTAGTCGGCGATCTCGTCGGCCAGCCGCTTCAGCTCGTCGCCGATCTCGTCGCGGCCCAGCGCCGTAAGGCGTTGCAGGCGCAGGTCAAGGATGGCGCGGGCCTGGGTCTCGGACAGGCGGTAGGTGCCGTCCTCGCGCAGGCGATGGCGCGGATCGTCGACGAGGGCAATCAATGGCGCGATGTCCTCCGCCGGCCAGTCGCGGGACATCAGGGCCTCGCGGGCCGAGTTCGGGTCCGGCGAGGTGCGGATCAGCCGGATCACCTCGTCGATATTGGCGACCGCGATGGCAAGCCCGCACAACACGTGCGCACGCTCGCGCGCCTTGTTGAGCAGGAACTTGGTGCGGCGGGAGACGACCTCCTCGCGGAAGTCGATGAACGCCTGGATCAGGTCCTTGAGGTTGAGAAGCTCGGGGCGCCCGCCGTTCAGCGCCACCATGTTGCAGCCGAAGCTGGTCTGCAACGGGGTGTAGCGGTAGAGTTGGTTAAGCACCACGTCGGCGACGGCGTCGCGCTTCAGCTCGACGACGATCCGCATGCCGTCGCGGTCGGATTCGTCGCGCAGGTCGGCGATGCCCTCGACGCGCTTCTCGCGCACCAGATCGGCGATCTTCTCGACCAGCGACGCCTTGTTCACCTGATACGGGATTTCGGTGAAGATCAGCGCCTCGCGCTCCTTGCGCAGCTCCTCGATATGCGACTTCGCCCGCATGATCACTGAGCCGCGGCCGGTCATGTAGGCCGAGCGGGTGCCCGAGCGTCCGAGGATCGAGCCACCGGTGGGAAAGTCCGGCCCCGGGATGATGTCGTTCAGGCCCTCGATGGTGATCGCCGGATCGTCGATGAGGGCGATGCAGCCGTCGATCACCTCGCCGAGATTGTGCGGCGGGATGTTGGTCGCCATGCCGACCGCGATGCCGCCGGCGCCGTTGACGAGGAGGTTGGGGAAGCGGGCGGGCAGAACCGCCGGCTCGTCTTTCGACTCGTCGTAGTTCGGGTTGAAGTCGACGGTGTCCTTGTCGATGTCCTCCAGGAGCGCCATCGAGGGTTTGGCGAGGCGCGATTCGGTGTAGCGCATCGCCGCCGGCGGGTCGCCGTCGACCGAGCCGAAATTGCCCTGGCCGTCGACCAGCATCAGCCGCATGGCGAAGTCCTGCGCCATGCGGACGAGGGCGTCGTAGATCGACTGGTCGCCGTGCGGGTGATACTGACCCATCACGTCGCCGACGATGCGGGCCGACTTCACGTATTTGCGGTCCGGCAGGTAGCCGTTCTCGTACATGGAGTACAGGATGCGGCGGTGCACCGGCTTCAGGCCGTCGCGCGCATCCGGCAGGGCCCGGCTGACGATCACGCTCATCGCGTAGGCCAGGTAGGACTGGCGCATCTCGTCGGTGATCGAGACGGGCTTGATGTCGGTCGCGGGCGGGGGAGCGCCGGTCGGGTCGTTCTCTGCCAAGGTCTGTCTCTCGTCGCGGCCCGCGGCGGGCTCACACTCTCTTGCCGGACGGCTTAGCCGATTTGCGCCACGGGCACCAGCGTGAAGCGCGGAAGGCAAAGCAAATCAGCATCTTAGGTGGTCGTGCCGGGGATGTTCCGCAAGCCCGCCGGACGCCGGTGGACGAGTGTCCCGTGAACTCGTTAGAGATTGGCAAAGGATGCGGGAAACGGGGGGCCGGTCGCGGCCCGCCCGATGCGGGAGGCCACCATAGACGCCGCGATCGACCACGACCCGGCCCGCGGCCCATCGCGCGCGGTTCCGGCGATGAGCCCGACGGCCAGTATCGAGACCGGACGTCGCCGCGGGCCTGACGACCCCGCGGTCGCCGGGTCGCCGCGCCCCGATCGCGTGACCGGCCGCTTCCCGTGACCGGTCCGGGGCGCTGGCCGGTCATCTCGGCCCTCGGCATCGTGCAGATCCTCGCCTGGGGGTGCAGCTACTACCTGCTCACGGTGCTCGGGCCGTCGATCGCCGCGGAGACGGGCTGGGGGCTGCCGTGGATCTTCGGCAGCCTCACCGCCGGGATGCTGGTGGCGGGCGCCGTCGCACCGACCGCCGGGCGGATGATCGGCCGCCATGGCGGGCGGCCGGTGCTCGTCGTCTCGACCGGTCTGCTCGCCGCCGGGCTTCTCCTGCTGGCTGTGGCGCCGAACCTGCCGGTCTTCGGCCTCGCCTGGCTGGTGATCGGCGCCGGGATGGGATCGGGGCTCTACGACGCCGCCTTCGCGACGCTCGGCCGGCTCTACGGCGCCGATGCGCGGCCGGCGATCACCGCATTGACCCTGTGGGGCGGCTTCTCCAGTACCCTGTGCTGGCCGCTCTCGGCCTTCCTGCTCGCGCATCTCGGCTGGCGCGGCACTTGCCTGACCTATGCGGCGCTGGAACTCGGCCTGTGCCTGCCGCTGATCCTCGGGCTGGTCCCGCGCGCCGCGCCGCTGCTCGTCGCGACGGGCGGCCGGTCCGACGCCGTGTCGCTCGCTCCCGCCGAGCGCCCGGCCTTCCTTCTCCTTGCGGCGGTGATGACCTGTACCGGCATCGCGACCTCGATCGTCTCGGTCCACCTGCTGACCCTGCTCCAGGATCGCGGCTTGTCCCTCGCGGCGGCGGTGTCCCTCGGGGCCCTGATCGGACCGTCGCAGGTCGGGGCGCGGCTCCTCGACGTCGCCAATCGCAGCCGGCACCACCCGATCTGGACGCTCACCATCGCGGTCGCGCTGATGGCCGCCGGCCTCGTGCTGCTGTGGAGCGGGCTCCCGGCGCCGGGGCTGGTGCTGGTGATCTACGGCGCCGGCAACGGGCTCTACTCGATCGGTCGCGGCACCCTGCCGCTCGCCCTGTTCGGGCCCGAGCGCTACGCCGCCCTGCTCGGACGCCTGGCAAAGCCAAGCCTCGTCGCCCAGGCCCTGGCGCCCTCCGCCGCCGCCGCCCTGATCGCCCATGCGGGGGCCGATGCGACGCTCCTGGCGCTGGCGATCCTCGGCCTCATCGACGTCGCCTTGGTCGCCACGCTGTGGCGGGTCCGCCGCCGCGGCCCCGTGCCGGGGCGGGTCGGCGACGAAACGCCCCTCCCGCAAGGCGGAAGGGGCGGTCGGGCCTCATAGGGGTGCCGCGCGTCCGACGATCGTTCAGTGCGTCGTGACCGTCTCGGCGGTGGCCGCCCGACGCCGGCGCGGCGCCGGCTTCGCCACGGCCTGGGCCACCTCGGCCACGGTCTTGGCGGCGGCGCTCTTGGTGGCCGGCTTGCGGGCCGCTGGCTTGCGCACGGTCTTGGCGGAGACTGCTTCCAGCGTGGCCGGCGCCGTGGCCATGCTCCGCACTTCCTGCTCGGCCAAGTGCCAGTAATGCTCGTCGCGGCCCGGCGCGCAGCCGTCCCGCTCCCACAGGGCGTAGGCCCGCTCGCGAATGTTCGTCTCGAAGTGATCCATCCCGACCTCCTCGGTGTTCATGTGTGAGCCGACCATCGCGGATCGTGGTTAAGGGAGAGCTAATACCAACGGCCCTGGATGCTGACGCATCGACTCGATCTCGGGCAGGCCCGAGATCGACGGGGCCGTCGACCCATCTCGAATTTTTGATGTCAAGCCCAGATTTCCGGTATTCTGGGCTTGGCGACAATTCGACAACGGAACCATAGGTCGATTCCAACGACCGTTGGTATAACCCGTCGATCTCAGATCCCTCCTGGATGGACGATCCGAGGAGAGACGAGGTGCGGCACCGTCTCCGTGTCCGCGTCTGTCCCCGGACGGTCCTTGCATCGGCGCGAGACAACCGGAGGCCGGGGAGACAGAGGAGCAGCGGGCCGGACCATCCCGCTCGCGCAGGATGGTCCGGCCCGCTGGTGACACCGTTCCAGCGGGAGCGGCAAGAACGGCGTGACGGCCGCGACCCTGGACCCGCCCCACGGCCCTGTCCTCGACCCAGGTTAACGCCGCGGCGGAGTTCCGGCCCTCAGGCTTTGTAACAATGTTGCATTCTCCTCCGCGCCGGCCTAGGTGAGGCGCGTCGTCGAGCGGGAGTTTTCGCGATGGGCAGGCTGAGGATCGGGATGCTGCTGGTGGCGCTGAGCCTGGCATGGGTCGCGCCCGCACGGGCGGAGGACCCCGTCCGGGTCGTCGCCACCTTCTCGATCCTCGGCGACCTCGTGCGGCAGGTCGGCGGCGACCGGGTCGCGGTCACCACCCTGGTCGGGCCGAACGGAGACGCGCACAGTTTCGTGCCGGCCCCGGCCGATGCGCAGGCGGTGGCGGCGGCGCGCCTCGTGGTGGTCAACGGCCTCGGCTTCGAGGGCTGGATCGACCGGCTGATCAAGGCCGCGGGCACCAAGGCCGCCATCGTCGTCGCCTCGAAGGGGATCGCCCCGATCGACGAGGAGGATGGCCACGGCCATGGCCACGCCGTCGATCCGCATGCCTGGCAGAACGTCGCCAACACCAGGACCTACATCGCCAATATCCGCGACGGCCTGATGCGCGTCGATCCCGCCGGGACGGCGGCCTACCAGGCCAACGCGACCGCCTACCTGACGAAGCTCGACGCCCTCGACGCCGAGGTCCGCACGGCGCTCGCCGGGATCCCGGAGGCGCGGCGGCGCATCGTCACCACCCACGACGCCTTCGGGTATTTCGCCCGGGCCTACGGGATGCGCTTCCTCGCGCCCCAGGGCGTGTCGAGCCAGAGCGAGGCCACCGCCCGCGACGTCGCCGCCATCGTCCGGCAGGTCCGCCGCGACAAGATCCCGGCGGTGTTCCTCGAGAACGTGTCGGATCCCCGGCTGATGGAGCAGATCGCCCGCGAGAGCGGCGCCAAGGCGGGCGGGCGGGTCTTCTCGGATGCCCTGTCGGAGCCCAATGGCCCGGCCCCGACCTATCTCGACATGATGCGCCACAACGTGAAGGAGTTCGTGGCGGCCTTGCACGGGTGAGGGGAGAGCCTCACCGCAGGTCGAGCGTCAGGCTCCGGAACCGCTTGCCGTCCGTCGATTCCTCGCACGGCTTGCCGTCGGAGCCGAGGGCCTCGCCGTCGTCGCTCAGCACCTGGACCCGGTCGCCGGCCGGCCCGACCAGCAGCGCCTCGGGCTGAAAATCCGCGATCTTGGCGAAGGCCGCGGCGGCGCCCTCGATCCGGACGGGCTTGTGCGCCGGGTCGCCCGACCAGCGATAGAGATCGAACGGCTCGCCGCCGCCGCCCGCGCCGCCCGCGAGGATGAGGTAGGCTTTGGCCTCGGGCGCATAGGCGAGGTCGCGGATGCCGCGGCCCTTCAGGTCGAGGGCGACCGGGGCGCCGAGGCGCGGGGCCGCCCCGGCGATCGCCTCGGCGGGGTTCTCCAGCGGCACCAGCAGGGCGTTCGCATCGACATCGAGGGGGTTGCGCAGGCCGAGCCACAGGGACGTGCCGTCCGGGCGCGGCGCCATCCCCTCGATGTTGAAGCCCTTGCGCTTGGGGTCGAGGTCGTCCCGGGCCGGCACGTCGAGGCCGATCCGCGCGGCGAACAGGGGCGACAGGGCTGCGAAAGCCGGCAACAGGCCCTTGATCGCCCGACCCTTCGGGACGAGGCCGGGCACACCGCCCGATTCCGCCACCGTCACCGCCACGAGGCGGGCGCGGCCGGGGCTCTGCTTGCCGCCGTGCCGGCGGCTGTGCGAGCCGAGCAGGTAGAGGTCGGACCCGAGCCAGGTCGCGGATTCGAGATCGGCCTTGCGGTCCTCCGGCGTGAGGCCGAGCGGGCCGGCGAGGTCGGCGCCGCCGAGGGGCAGGGCGTCACCGCTCGCCCCGGCCCGATAGAGCCCGATCGCCGTCGATTCATCATCGACCACCAGGAACCGGTCACCGAAACCCCCGCGCGGATACGGCACCGCCCCGGACGCCTCGCATAGCCCGCGATGCTCCAGCAGCGGCCCGACCTTGACCGGCTCGGCCGAGGCGGCGGTGGCCGCGAGGGACGAGACCAGGATCGCGAGGAGCGGCAGGGGACGGGGCATCACGGGTCTTTCGAATCCTAATGATCGCCGATGCCGGCCGGCAGATGCGGCCCCGATCGACATGTCCCAGGGTCATCCCGGGGCCGCGCAGCGGAGCCCGGGATCGAGAACCTCAGGTCTGTCAGAAAGATACCGGACGCAATCCGCGTCGTCCTCCATGCGCCGCGGCTCTGGATCGCGGGCTCCGCTGCGCGGCCCCGGGATGACGCGGAGGATGGGGTGATCGTCGCGTGAGATGGACGAAATCTCGCCGAGGAAGCCCCGCCTCACCCGCCGGTCATCGGCGGGAAGAACGCCACCTCGCTCGCCCCGGAAAGCGCCGTCTCCGGCTTGGCATGGACCCGGTCGACGGCGGCGCGGACCACGCCGTCGGTCTCGAAGGCGTAGGCGTATTCCTCGCCCCGGCCCTTCAGCCAGGCGACGAGGTCGGCGACGGTGGCCACGTCGGGCGGCAGGTCGAGGGTTTCCTCGGGGCGGCCGATCCGCTCGCGGACCCAGGCGAAGTAGACGAGCTTCATCGTGCCTCGCTCAGCGCTCGTCGTCGATCACGTGACGGATGCCGGAGCGCATGTAGTCGTAGCCGGTGTAGAGGGTCAGCGCCGCGGCGAGCCACAGCAGCACGAGGCCCAGCGTGCTGTTGCCGGGCAGCACCCGCTCGCCCGCGGGGCCGGCGATCAGAACGCCCAGAGCCACGAGCTGCACCGCCGTCTTCCACTTGGCGACCCGGCTCACCGGCACGCCGACCTTCAGCTCGGCCAGGTACTCGCGCAGCCCCGAGACCAGGATCTCGCGGCACAGGATCACAATCGCGGCCCAGAGCGACCAGCCCCGGATCGTCCCGTCGGCGCAGAGCATCAGCAGGCTCGCGGCGACCAGGAGCTTGTCGGCGATCGGGTCGAGCATCCGCCCGAGCGCCGAAGTCTGGGAATAGGTGCGGGCGACGTAGCCGTCGAGATAATCGGTGATCGCCGCGGCGACGAAGACCGCGACGGCGATCCAGCGGGCGGTGTCGTCCCGCGGCCAGAACAGCAGTGCCACCACCACCGGGACCGCGGCCAGACGGCCGTAGGTCAAGAGGTTGGCGAGGTTCAGGGCCGTCGAGCGGCGCCGGGGTACGACCATGGTCATCGCCACCGGTGAAACCACGCGGGGGGAGGGGGCGTCAACAGAACTCGGCCCTGACTCAGGCTCACGCATCGGCCACTCATCACGCATCCGCATGAAAAAAGTCGTAGATCGCCCGGGCCGTGGCGGCATTCACGCCGGGCGCCTTGGCGAGATCCTCCAGGGCGGCGCGCTGGATCGCCTTCACCGTCCCGAAATGGTGCAGGAGCGCACGCTTGCGGGTCGGTCCCACCCCGGGAATCTCGTCGAGGGGATTCTTCACCATCTCGCGCTTGCGCTTGGCCCGGTGCGCCCCGATGGCGAAGCGGTGGGCCTCGTCGCGCAATCGCTGGACGAAATAGAGCGTCGGGTCCCGCGGCGGCAGCCGGAAGGGGGCCTGGCCGGGCACGAAGAAGGTCTCGCGCCCCGCATCGCGGTCTCGCCCCTTGGCGATGCCGACGAGCGGCACGCCGGCCACCCCGATCTCGTCGAGCGCCTTGCGGGCCGCCTCGAGCTGGCCGCGGCCGCCGTCGATCAGCACCAGGTCGGGCCAGGCCGGGAAGGCGTCGCTGTCGGCCGGGTCCGGCGCGGGCTCCGGTTCCATCGGGCCGCCGGCTGGCGCCGCGCCCGCCTCCTGCGCGCTGCGCGGATGCTCCTTGACGAGGCGGGCGAAGCGGCGTTGCAGCACCTCGCGCATCATGCCGTAATCGTCGCCGGGCTTCACCTCCTCGGACTTGATGGTGAAGGTCCGGTAATGGGTCTTCATGAAGCCGGTGGGGCCGGCGACGATCATCGCGCCGACCGCGTTCGTGCCCATGATGTGCGAGTTGTCGTAGACCTCGATCCGCCGCGGCGGCGCGGCGAGCCCGAAGGACGTGCCCAGCGCCGCCAGGAGCTTGCCCTGCGAGGCGGTATCGGCGAGGCGCCGCCCGAGAGCCTCGCGGGCGTTGCGGGCGGCGTACTCGACGAGGTTCTTGCGCTCGGCCCGCTTCGGGCAATGGATCTCGACCCGGGTCTCGCTCTTCGTCGAGAGGGCGGCGGCGAGCAGCTCGGCCTCGTCGATCTCGTGCGAGACGAGCACCAGCCGCGGCGCCGGCTTGTCGTCGTAGAACTGGGCCAGGAACGAGGCCAGCACCTCGGCCGGGCTCATGCTGCGATCGGCCTTCGGGAAATAGGCCCGGTTGCCCCAGTTCTGCCAGTTGCGGAAAAAGAACACCTCGATGCAGAACTGCCCGGCCTGCTCGTCCAGGGCGAAGACGTCGGCCTCCTCGATGCCCTGCGTGTTCACCCCCTGCACGCCCTGGATGGCGGCGAGCGCGGCGATCCGGTCGCGGTAGCGCGCCGCCTTCTCGAACTCCCAGGCATCGGAGGCGGCCTGCATCTCGGCGGCCATGCGCTCCTTCACGGCGTTGGACTTGCCCGACAGGAAGCCCCGCGCCTCCGCGGCGAGGCCGGCATAGTCCTCGACCGAGATCTCGTTCGTGCAGGGCCCCGAGCAGCGCTTGATCTGGTAGAGCAGGCACGGCCGGGTGCGGTTCTCGAAATAGCTGTCGGAGCAGGAGCGCAGCAGGAAGGCGCGCTGGAGCGCGTTCACGGTCCGGTTCACCGCCCAGACGCTGGCGAAGGGGCCGTAATAATGCCCGGCCCGGCGCCGGGCGCCGCGATGCTTGACGAGCTGCGGCGCGTCGGAATCGGCGGTCAGCAGGATGTAGGGCAGGGACTTGTCGTCCCGCATCAGCACGTTGAAGCGGGGCTTCAGCTGCTTGATGAGGTTGGCCTCCAGCAGCAGGGCCTCGGTCTCGGTCGCCGTGGTGACGAACTCCATCGAGGCCGTCTCGGCGATCATCCGGGCGATGCGGTTGGTGTGCGCCTGGCCCCGGGCATAGGAGCCGACCCGGTTCTTCAGGTTCTTGGCCTTGCCGACATAGAGCACGTCGCCCTTGGCGTCGAACATCCGGTAGACGCCCGGCGAGGTCGGCAGGGTGGTCCAGAACCGGCGGATCACCGCGGTGCCGGCCTGGATCGCCCCCGCGCCGGCATCGAGGTCGAAATCGATCTCGGCGGCAGTGTCGAGGGCATCCACTGCCTCGTCGTCGTCCTCGATCGCGTCGAGGGCGTCGGGCGGCACGTCGTTCCCGGGCTGTCGGCTCATGCTGGCGATGTAGGCGGCCTGCCGGCTGCTGGAAAGAGCGCGCATGGGCGCTAAAAGGCGTCCCTCGACCCTGCACCCGAGGAATTCGCCGCTTGACCCCGCCCGCCGCATGACGCTCCGCGCCTGCCGGACGCCCCGTCCCCTCCGCCTCCGGCGCGACCTGCCGGCCGTGCGGACCGTGGAGACCGTCCTCTACCTGCCGCACAGCGAGGCGCGCGGGCAGCCCTCCGCCCTGTTCGATGCCGCACGCCGCTTCATCCCCGAGAGCGTCGACATCCGCGGGACCGGCACCGCGCCGTCCTGGCAGCGCACCGACTGGCCGCAGGACTGGGCGGCGGGCGTGCCGGCGGGCGTGCCGGAGGCGCCGGAGGAGACCTATCTGTTCCTCGGCGGCGCCCACCTGCATTACGGGCATTTCCTGGTCACCACCCTGCCGCGGTTCTGGCCGCTGCTGCGGGCGCGGCCGGCCGCGCCGATCCTGTGCTATGCCCCGACCCACGACAGCCTCTGGCAGCCCTACCGCTTCGCCATCGACATCCTGGCCCGCCTCGGCCTCGACGTGCGCGACATCCATGCCTTCGATACGCCGATGCGCCTGCGCCGCGTGATCGTGCCGGCGCCGGCTTTCCAGGAGGAGGGCTTCGCCCACACGGTGTTTCGCGATCTGTGCCGGACGATCGGGGCGGGCTGCTACGCGCCGGAGGAGGTCGATGCCGAGGAGCGTCCCGCCTATCTCGCCAAGACGCGGCTCGCCGGCGGCGTGCGCCGCTTCGCGAACGAGGCGGCGGTGACGGAGATTCTCGCGCGGGAGGGCATCGAGATCCTGCATCCTGAGGCGATGAGCTTTTCGGAGCAGGTGCGGCTCTTTGCCCGCCGGAGGGTGGTCGCGGGCTCCCTCGGCTCGGCCCTGCACACCGCGCTGTTTGCCCCGTCCGGCCGCCGGGTGGTGGCGCTGAGCCCCGGGCCGGTGATCAACCCGACCTTCCTGCTCGTCGACGCCTTGTGCGGCAATGCCGTGTCCTACCTGCACCAGCCGGGCACGGCGGAGACCGAGCCGGGCGCCTTCGGCAGCCAGCAGGCCCTCACCGACCCGCGGGCCGCCGCCGAGGGGCTGCTGCGGCGCATCGAGCGGATGGCGGCCGCGCCGGTGACGGGGCGCAGGAGGCTGTCCGCCGCGTGGGGGCGGCTCGGACGGATGGTCGGACGCGGGCCTGCCTGACGTCGACACGTTTCCACCCGTGACCTCAGGATGAGGCCGAGACGGGAATCATCCTTCGCACAACCCGCGGATTGCCGTGATCTGGTCTCGTCAAGGAAGCGATCGTGTGGACTTTGTCCCGGCCTGCCGTCAATCGAACAGCGCGTCGATGTCGGTCTGGTCGACGTGGCCCGGATCCTCGTCGAGCTTCGGCCCGTTGAGCAGGCTGCTCTCGTCGTCGATGCTGACGCTGCCGGCGCGCTCGCCGATCAGGTCCTTGAAGGCGTCCAGGCCGCCCCAGGCGTCGATCATCCGGTCGATGTGGTCCTCGACGAACTTCAGAACGCTGACGATCTTGCTGATGCGCTGGCCGGTCAGGTCCTGGAAGTTGCAGGCTTCGTAGAGGACGACGGTGCGCTCCAGGATCGCCTCGACGTCGGAATGATCCTTCAGCCCGCCGGTCGAGCGCAGGACCGAGGCGTGGGTCTCGATGTCCTCGACGGCAGCCAGGATGGTGGTGGTGGCCCGCTCGGTGGCCTCGACCACCGCGTCCAGCTCGCCGGCGGCCCGGCGCACGCCCTTGCCGTCGAAATCCTGCCGGTGCAGCACCGCGATCTCGTGCTTGGTCCGGCCGATCGCGGCCTTCATCACGTCGAGTTCGGTACGCATGCCGTAGATCTCGGCCATCTCCCGCCGACAGGCGTCGATCACGTCGCCGGTGGTGCTCTGGGTCAGCCGCTTCAGCTCGTTGACCGTCGCCAGGATCTCGGAGATCCGGTCGTCGTTGGCCGTCGAGGGCGGCACCACGGCCGCTTCGGCCGGAACATAGGAAACGCCGAGACTGTCCTCGATGCGGAAGCGCTTGTTCTTCATGGGTCCGAGAGAGCCTGCAACCGCGGCCGCGTCGCACGGCCCACGCGGATCAGTGTCCCCAAGATTGATTGCGAATTGCTGAATGCCGGCCATGGCGGGGGCCCACGGTGACGAAGGATTCATGATGCGGCAGAATTAATGATTCGCAGCAAGGGTTTAGCGAAGCGGTCACCACGTTCTTTCACCGTCCGGTCCGGTCCCTCCTGCTCTCCTCGCGCCATCGCCGGTGATCGGCTGGGTTGCGGGGACGGTGCGATGGTGGTGCGCGGGATGGTGCTGGCCGGGGCGATCGCGGCCATTCTCGGGGCAGGTCTCGGTACGACGCTCGGCGCCGGTCCGGCCCTGGCGCAGGGCGCGCCGGGGGGCTATGGCGGCGGCTTCATCGAGTACCTGATGACCGGGCAGGATCCGGGCGCCGTGGCCACCCCGTTGCGGCCGATGCCAGTCGCCCGGGACGGCACGATCCTGACGGGCCGCGGCTACGCCGCCGATGTCTACGGGCACCGTCCGGCTTATGCTCGCACCACCGGATACACGGCGGCCGGCGCATCGGGCATGCAGGTCGGCTATGCGCCGGTCGCGCCAGGCCCCTTCCTGCATTCGGGCGATCCGGTGCCGTCCCCGGTTGGCCAGCCGCAAGGGTACCAGTCGACAGCCTCGACGCGGCCTCAGCTCCACGCCTACGCGCAGCCGCAGGCCGCCGTTCCCCAGCCCTACGCACCCGACCCGTTCGAGGCACCCCGCGCCCGCTCGGGCCCGATGCCGGAGGCCCGGGAGGAGGCGATCGGCCGGGCGACGGATCCGCGCTTCCAGCGCCAGGAGGTTGCCTATGACGGCGGGCAGCGGCCCGGCACCGTGGTGATCGATACGCCGTCGCGCTTCCTCTATCTCGTCCAGCCCGGGGGCCGCGCCCTGCGCTACGGCATCGGCGTCGGACGGCCGGGCTTCACCTGGTCGGGCATGAAGACGGTCAGCGCCAAGCGCGAATGGCCGGATTGGACGCCGCCCGCCGAGATGCTGCGCCGCCGCCCCGACCTGCCGCGCCACATGGCCGGCGGCCCCGCCAACCCGCTCGGCGCCCGCGCCCTCTATCTCGGCTCGTCGCTCTACCGCATCCATGGCACCAACGAGCCGCATACGATCGGCCAGTCGGTCTCCTCGGGCTGCATCCGGATGATGAACGAGGACGTGATGGACCTCTACGAGCGCGTGCCGGTCGGCGCCCGGGTGCTGGTGATCTGACGCCACGGCCATTCTGCGACAAAAGCCCCGCCGCGTCGCCGCGGCGGGGCCCTTCACTCTTGACGACGCGGCGACCGGTCAGACCCAGTCGTCGTTGCCGCTATCGCCCATGTCGCCGTCATAGGAGGCGTCCTGGAAGCCGGCATCGTCGCCGCCGAGCGGGGCGCCGAAATCCTCGCTGCCGCCGGCAGTGCCGAAGGGGTTGTTCTCTGCCGTGGTGCCGGCGGCTGCGGCACCGGCGCCGCCGAGGCCCGCCATGCTGCCGAGCGAGGAATGGCCGCCCGCGAAGGCGTTGCTGAGCGCGCTGCCGAGCAGCATGCCGCCCGCCGCGCCCGCCGCCATCGGCAGGGCCGTGGCGAGGAAGCCGCCGCCGCGCGCCTGCGGCGCCTGCGGCTGCTGGCCGCCCCAGGGAGCGCCCTGCTGCGGGGCGTAGCCGGGCTGCTGCGGCGGATAGCCCTGCGGAGGCGCGCCATAGCCGGGCTGCTGGCCGTAACCGCCGCCCTGGTTGCCCCAGGCGCCGGCGCGTTGCGGCTCGGGCCGCGCGCCGCCCCCCCCGCCGGAGAAGCTCGAGAAGAAGCCGCCGCCGCCGGGGCCCCGGGGGGGGCCCCGGCCGCCGCGCCGCGCCCCCCCCCCGGCCCGGTCGAGCTGCTGGTTGGGGCTCTTTATTGCCTCCTCCTGCACGTAGACGAGCTGCGCCCGGGGGTAGGGGGGGTGAGGCCGGGGGGGGGGCTTGTCGCGGAGGAGACGCTCTGG
>NZ_LABX01000212.1 GCF_001043915.1 Methylobacterium aquaticum
ATCCGCGCCCGGCCGTGGAGGCGGTGCCGGCCGGGCCCGGATCGCGTGGGCAGGATCCCGAGCGGCACGAGTCTCAAAGGCAAGAGGCTCCAAGGCACGAGTCTCACAATCAGGAGCCGCGCGGGCCGGCGCCGCACGACGTGCAGGGGTCGGCCGAGATGCCGGTCCACCTGCCCCCGGCCCGCCCGCAGGACCGCCCGGTCCCGGATCCGCGCCAGCCCCCCGAACGGCCCTGCCCGGTCTGCTCGGCCGCGCTCCCGGATCTCGATGCGCCGATCCGGGGCACGCTGGCGGATCCGGACATCCAGATCCCCGATGTGGCGGCCGAGCGCAGCGCCCAGCGCGAGCGGCTGATCGGCTGGATCGCCCACCCGGATCGGGTTTCGGGCTCTGCCGCCGCCCTCGACCTGATCGGCCTCGTCTTCACCACCCCGCGCGAGCCCGGATCCGGCTATCGCCCGCTCGCGGTCGATCTCGCCGGGGCGCCCGACCGCGCCGTGGTGCTGGTGGCCGAGCAGCCCCTGAGCGTCGCGCTGACCACCGTCCCGCCGGACCGCGCCGGGGCGCTCGGCGTCGAATCGACCGCCGCCTTCACCCTCGCGGAGGGCCGCCCCGGCCTGCTCGCGGGCTTCCGCGCCCTGCCCTACGGCGCCGCCGAGGTCGCGCCGGTGCTCGATCCGCGGCTGTCGGGGCCCGAGACCCTGCGCAGCTTCTGCGCCGCCTTGCGGCTCTGGGCGGTGCAGTTCGGCCTGCCGGCCTTGCGCACCCGCTACACCCTGATCGAGAATCCGACCCGGATCGCGCTCGCGGGCGAGGCGGTGCAGGGCGACGGCACGCCCCGCGGCCGGGTCTCCGGCCGGCGCCTCGCCCGGCTGTGCCGGGTGTGATCCCAACGGTCGAAGGACAGCGACCGTTGGTGCCGTTCTCGGATTTTCGCCAAACCTCTGGTTCGATCCCGGCAATTCGAGATGGCTGATCGGCCCGATGCGTCAGCATCGTGGGCCGATGGGATGAGGTCCGTCCGGCGTCACCGCCCCTCCGTCTCCCGGGCCAGCGCATCCACCACCGCGGCGATGCCGGCCGCGTCCGCGCCGTCCTCCCCCCGCGCGGCAGCGTAGGCCGCGCGCTGGCGATCGGCGCTGGTGCCCTCCCGGGCGATGCGGCGGGCCGCGTCGAGGGCTGGCCCGCAGCCCAATTCCGCCGCATCCTCGGAGATCTGCGCCAGCACCGCCTCCAGGGCTTCGCCATACGGCACCGCGCGGCCGGCCTCCGGATCGATCAGGGCGGCGCGCACGCCGTCGCGCTGGGCCCGCCACAGGTTCTCGCGGATCACCGCCCGGGCGACCCCGTCGAGGCCGGCATGGAGGTCGGGACGGCGCTCGGCGGCGCGCACGAGGCAGCGGTAGAGGCCGGCGATCGCGACCCCGTCCTCGACCCGGGTGCAGCTGTCGGCGATGCGCAATTCGAGCGTCGGGTAGCGGATCGAGGGCCGCAGGTGCCACCACAGGAAGCTCGCATCCTGGATCGCCCCGGCCTGCACCATCACGGCGACGTAGCGCTCGAACTCGGCGGCCGACGCGAACAGGTCCGGCAGGCCGGTGCGCGGCATCTCGCCGAACACGCTGAGGCGGTAGCCGGCAAGGCCGGTCTCCCGCCCCTGCCAGAACGGTGAGGAGACCGAGAGGGCGAGGAGCACCGGCAGGAACGGCAGCAGCCGGTTCATCAGGTCGACCCTGTCGTCGGGCCGCGCCACCTCGACATGGACGTGCATGCCGCTCACCAGCGTGCGCCGGCCGACCATCCGCACCTCGTCGAGGATGTCATGGTAGCGGCTGCCGTCGGTCGGGCGCTGCGCGTCCCAGGCGGCGCCCGGATGGGTGCCGGCGGCAAGGACCAGGATTCCGTGCACCCGCCCGATCTCGGCGAGGCCCCGGCGCAAGGAGGCGAGGCCGGCCCTGGCCTCCTCCAGGGTCGTGGCCGGCGGCGTCGCAATCTCGATCTGGCTCTGCAACAATTCGCGCTCGGCCGCCGGCAGCAGCGCCTTGGCGGCGGCGTGGAAGCCGCGCACGCCGGAGCGGGGCGTGCCCCGGGTCGCGGCATCCGCCAGGAAGAACTCCTCCTCGATGCCGAAGCGGTAGGCGGGGCCGGTCATGGCTGGGGGTCTCCGAGAGCCGACGGATATAGGGGCGGGCCGATCGCCCGCCACTTGCCGGGCGTTGCTCACACGACGATGGATGACGGGACCTTGGGACGCCGAGGGATCGGTTCCCCCAGTCGCGCCCTCATCCTGAGAGCCTATTTGAATCGATCGACAATCCTGACACCCTGCGGCATTCCCGGCTCCGCTTTCGCGGCCCCGGAATGGCGCGGTGCGTTCGAGATCTCCAGAGATCGATCAGGCAAACTATTTTGCAACAAATGTGATATATTTTAATAAATATAGTACATTGCGAAATTCTGGACTTGTATTTCACAATTGCATAAATTAATTATTTTTATGGCATCTAAAAATTCGGAAGATTTACAATATAAGCATCGCCAAATTCAGGATGTTTTACCGCGCCCTCAAAAACATCTCCAAAACACACTTCCATAAATTCTTTTGCAATCATCACTGTGTCGGCGGTCACTCGAATGGCGCCGGTCGCCTCCGCGCCTGATTTGTTGCTCCTTATTTGACCCGAATGTGACTTGTCTCTCTCGGATTTCCACGCAGCCAGGTCGAATGCTCTTATAAAAATATACCCTCTCGGGGTGGTAAATTTCTCTCCAGATTTGATGCTGTCTCTTCCTGATCCTAATTTGAACGTGCATCCCCTCGACTTCGGCCATTCCTCAGAGCGGGCGGCTGAAGCACTGAAAACAGCAGCCACGAACATCATCGAGCACAATCTTATCATCGCCTGAACATCCGATCGAGCGTCGTTCCCACCGCAACGGCGGCTGGCAAGGTCGCTTGGAGCAGCGTGCTGCATCTGCTTCCGGTCCCGAGCGGTCCTTCGTTTACGGCAGCCCGTCATGTGATCAAGCTGAGTGATCAAGCTGATTGGGCTTGCCGCGTCGTAGATGCATCCTTTGAGGTCAGCCGATTTTCGATCGGGTGCGATCTGTGATCGCCGGCACTTCAGGACGAGGCCGCGGGCGGGAGGCTCCCTCACCCTCGCCCCGCCCACAGCGCCACGACGACGAGCACGAGGACGAGCGCCGCCACGCCCGCCCACACCACCGCCCGGTGCGCGCCGCCTCCGGGCTTCGGCGGCGCCGCGGCGTGGGTCTCCGGCGCGCTTGCGGCCGTCGCGGCTTTCGTCGGTTCGGCGGTGGGCGGAGCCGCCTCGGCCGCCCCCGGCTCCGGCAGCCGGACCGTGCCGGCGGGCGGCAGCGGCCGGCCGGGCGTCAGCAGGGCCTCGTCCGGATCGACCGGGACGCCCGCCTCCTCCAGCTCGATCAGCACCAGGGCGATGTCCTCGGCGCTCATCCGGTCCACCGGCAGGGCGCGGCGCAGGTCGTCGGGGGTCAGCCCGCCCCGGCTCTTGCCCAGGGCGACCAGGCGGTCGAGGGTCGTTCGGTCGAAGGCGGCCTGCATTGAAGGCTCCGTCGGTGTCGGTGCCAACGCGCACCCGTCCCCCGTGTTTCCCCGTCACGCTCGCGCCCAGATGGGATAGAACAAGGGGCGGGCTCCCGGTGTCCGTCGGGACCCCCCGAACCCAGGCGAGCCATGACCGCGCATCCGTCCCATGTCCGTCCGGCGCCCGAGGGGCCGCGGCCGGTCCTCGCCCGGATCACGCCGCCGGCCCGGCCGCTCGGGCCATGGCGCTTCCTGCGCGCCCTGATGCGCAACCCGCTCGAAGCCTGGCCCGAGACGATCTACCGCGAGCCGCACTACATCTCGGCCTTCCTCGGCAATTCCAGCCTGTTCGTGATGGCCCCGAACCTGATCCGCCGGGTGATGGTGGACGAGGCCGACGCATTCGAGAAGTCGGAGGTGCTGCGCCGCGCCCTCTCGCCGGCCCTCGGCGACGCGATCCTGACCGCCGACGGGGCGCGGTGGCGCTGGCAGCGCCGGGCGGCGGCGCCGATCTTCCGGGCCGAGCGCATCCGCAGCTTCGTGCCGGCGATGATCGCCGCCGCCGAGCGCACCCGCGACGCGCTCGCGGCCGCGCCCGGCACCGAGATCGACATCGCCCGCACGATGATGCGCACCACCTTCGAGATCATTGTCGAGACGATGCTGTCGGGACCCGGCCCGATCGACGCCGCCCGGGTCGAGCGCGGCATCACCGACTACCTCGAATCAACCAGCTGGGTCATCGCGCTCACGCTCTTGCGGGCGCCGGCCTGGATGCCGTTCCCGGGCCGGGCCCGCGCCGAGCGGGCCAAGATGTACCTGCGCGACGAACTGGTGCGCCTCGCCGCGGAAGGCCGCCGCACCGGCACCGAGGGGCGCAACGACCTGATGAGCCTGCTGCTGGCCGCCCGCGACCCGGAGACCGGCCAGGCGATGGACGACCGCGACGTCGCCGACAACCTGCTCACCTTCGTGACCGCCGGGCACGAGACCACGGCGCTCGCCCTCACCTGGGCGTTCTACCTGCTCTCCCACCATCCGGAGAGCGAGGCGCTGATCGCCGCCGAGGTCGAGGCGACCACCGGGGGCGGCCCGCTGCGCCCCGAGCATGTCGACGCCCTGCCCTATACCCGCCAGGTGATCCTGGAGGCGATGCGGCTCTATCCGCCGGTGCCGGTGGTGGTGCGGGCGGCGATCCGCGACGTCGATCTCGACGGGATCGCGGTCACGGCCGGCACGCCGATCACCATCCCGATCTACGCCGTGCACCGCCACGCCACCCTGTGGGACGAGCCGGAGCGCTTCGACCCCGCCCGCTTCGCCCCCGACGCCGTGAAGGCCCGCGACCGCTACGCCTACCTGCCCTTCGCGGCCGGCCCGCGGATCTGCATCGGCATGGGCTTCGCGCTCTCCGAGGCGGTGGCGATCCTGGCGGTGCTGGTCCGCGCGCTCCGGTTCTCGCTGCGGCCCGGCTACCAGCCGGAGCTCAAGCAGCGCATCACCTTGCGCCCGGCGGAGGGCATGCCGATGCGGGTGACCCTGCGCTGAGAGCGGGCGTCACGGCGCCAGCCAGGTCGCCGCCGGCGCCTCTCCATCCCAGCGGAACAGGGCCCGCCGGTGGCCCTGGCGGGCGAGGTACAGGAAGTCGAGCCGGGCGGCGGTGAGGACGACGACGCGGAACTCCGCAAATCCCGCCTCCCCGGCGGCGGCGTCCTCCGGCAGGGCATAGGCGCCGCCCGCCGGCAACGGCGTGCCGGGGCCCGGCACGGTCCCGTAGCAGACCCGGCTCAACGGCCGCGACGCGGCCCAGGCGGCGCGGGCCAAAGCGTCCTGCCCGTGCAGGCTGGCCCGGCCCTCGATCCGGACTTGAATCTTGGCCGCGGCGTCGTAGACGTGGAGCGCCACCCGGGGATCGGCGGCGATCTCGGCGGCCTTGTCGGAACGGGCATCGCAATGGACCCGCAAGGTGCGGCTCGCCCGGTCGACGCCGCGCAACACCACCGTGCGCAGGCGCGGGGCGCCGTCGCGGCCGATCGTGGCGAGAGCGGGGGCGTGAAAGCCGCTCTGGTGGGCCGCCCCCTCCTCCAGCCGGCGCCAGGCTTCGGCGAGGCAGCCCGCGAGGTCGTCGTAGAACGCAGGCTGATCGGTCATGCGCGGCTTCGGCTCCGGTTCGTTCACCACTCTAGAGCATCGTCCGGGGAACCGGCACGCCCCCGTGACGCTTGTCGCGGTGAAGCTTGTCCATACGACCGTCCTACCCGAGGTTTCGCACCATGACGCTCCGCACGACGCTGGCCTGGCTGCCCCTGGCGGCCGTCCTCACGGCCCTGCCGGCGATGGCGGCCGACATGCCCGCCAGCCCTGCGTGGCGCGGCGGGGTGGACGCCTCCGCCGGCTGGCCGGCGCCGCCGCCTCCGCCGCCCGTGGCGGTCGAGGTGCAGGCGACCACGCTTCTGGCCGAGCCGCCGCCCCGCCCGCTCCTCGGCTTCGGCTATGCGCCGGTCCTGCCCTATTACGGCGTCTCGACCGGCCCCTACGGCTACCCGCCGCGGCCGCAGCCCGGCATCGGCGTCGGGCTGTTCTGATCGGCGGGCTCGCCGGCGGCGAGCCGTTCTGCCACCAGCGCCTGCATCGTGAAGAGGTGGCGGTCACGAATGCCCATCGCCTCGCAGGCCGCCACCGTGTTGAGCAGATACTCGGCGCTCGGTCCGATCGGGCCGCAGGCCGCGGCGATGTGGTCGGCGATCTCCGCGTCGCCGAGCCGGCCGGCATAGCGGGCGCCGGCCCGGTCGGCCACGAAGGCGAGGGCCGGCACCGGGCCACCCGCGGTCTCGGCGTCGAGCCAGCGGGCCTCGTAGCCGCGCCCGCGCATCTCCCGTCGCCAGACCGGCCGCAACGCCGCCCGCAGGTCGTCGCCGGCCAGGCGATAGGCAAGGCCCCGGCACTGCCCGCCCCGGTCGAGGGCGAGCATCACGCCGGGCCGCTCCGGCGTGCCGCGGAATCCCCGCTGCCACAGGCAGAACCGGCGGTGCCAGCCCCGCACCCGGGCCGCGCGGCGTTCCGCGAACGGGAAGTCCGGCCGCCACATCAGGGCGCCGTAGGCAAAGAGCCACAGGCTGCCCGGATCGCCCGGCTTCTCCGCCAGGACCGCCTCCAGGCGGGCATCGGCCTCCGGCTCGCCCATCAGCGCCATGCCGTAGCCGGGCCCGCGCCCGTCCTCGGTCACCGGGTGCGGATGGGCCCGGGCGATCAGCGCGGCATCGAGGGTGAGGGAGCGTTTCGGCATCGCAACCGTTAAGTGAGGGTGGTGCGGCAGCGCGGCCGTGGATCCTCGTCGGGCGATCCATGACGCGGGGCCGCTCCCTGTGAGTGCCGTGCTAAGCTGTACGGGTCCAGATGGTCTGGACCGGGTGTGCGGGAATGGAGGAGCCGTCATGGCCATCACGGGTCGCTTCAATTTCCGCAAGACTCTCACCGGCAAGCTCGTCCTCCAGGTCGAGACCGAGCGCCGTTCCTGGTGGCCCTTCGGCCGGGCCGCCTCGCCCGGCCATGTCTGGCGCGACGCCACGCCGAAGGACCTGACCGCGGTGGAGTTGCAGCCGTTGCTGAGCCTGCGCCGCAACCCCGGCTACATGCCGCGCAACCCGGTGATCTTCATGATGGGCCAGGGTCAGAAGGAAGCCCCCTCCGCCGAGGTGGTGACGCTCGCCGCCCACCGCGCCGCCGGCCAGCAGCAGGCGGGGTGAACGCGGCACCGCCCGGGCTCCGCCGCGTTGTCCCGGTCCGGACGGGATCGCCCCGCCAAGCAGGAGAGCGCCGCATGGGCATGACCTCCGTGAACCAGGCCGTGATCGAGGCCCTGTCGGAGCAGATCGTGACGGCCTATTGCGATGCCGCCGGACCCGCCGGGGCGCAGGCCCGCGACCGGCTGATGGGCGAGATCCGGCACGCCATCGCGGAGCCGGTGGGCACCCGCACCCTGGCCGAGCACGGCCCCTAAGCAGATTTCGCCGAAGTGGTCACCGGTTCGGCGATAAAAATCTGCGACAAAACGAGAACCTAAGCAGGCTTGCGTTGGCCTGCCAACGCAAGCCTGCTTAGCGGGTCAACGCCGTGCTCGCCGACTGGGAGGCGCAGGAGGGCCGCCGCTTCGGCCTGCGGCTGATCGAGATCGATTCCGGGCGCACGGTCGTCACGATGGGATGAGGGTCAGCCTGCCGGCTGACGGTCAGCCCCGGCCGAGTTCCATCAGCAGCCGGGCGAGCGGGCCGGGGGCGCTCACCATGGCGTCGTGGCCGGTGGCGAGGTCGCGCCAGCCCCAGCCGGGCTCGCGCCGCACCCAGTCCTTGACCCCGTCCAGGGTGGCGTAGGACGGCGTGGTGCAATCGACATAGGTGCGCGGCAGGCCATTGCCGACCGGGCCGCGGATCGGCAACGGGCTCTCGTAGGTGCTCAGCGGGTGCGGGGTCAGGCGCCGCTCCACCCAGGCGGCATCCGCCGGGTCGAGCACCCCGAAGGCCGCGGCCGGCGGCGGCGGCAGGCTCAGGCCCCCGCTCGATTCCGCGGCGGCGCGGCGGCGGGCCGCCACCACCTCGGGCGGCAGCCCGTCGAACGGTGCGCGGCCGGGCTGCACGATCAGCGCGTCGAGATAGACGAGATGGCGCAGCCGCTCCGGCATGGCCTCCGCCACGCCGCTGATCGCGAGGCCGCCGAAGGAATGCCCGACCAGCACGACCTCCGTCAGTTCCTCGGCCGCGATCACCCCGGCGACGTCGCGCACGAAGGTGTCGAGGGTGACGGTGTCCGAGAGGAGGTGCGCCCGCTCGCCGAGGCCGGTGCAGGTCGGGGTGAAGACCCGGTGGCCTTGCCCTCGAAGGATGTCGGCGACGCGCACCCAGCACCAGCCGCCGTGCCAGGCGCCGTGCACCAGCACGACGGTCAGACCCTCCGCCATTGTCGCCCCTCCCGTCATCGCCGGGCGAGCCAAGCGCGAACGGGCCCGATGCGCAAGGTCGTCGTCGGCCCGGTCGTCAGAGTCCCGCCTCGTCCCGGTCCTCGCGGTTCGCGTCGAAGCCGGCGATCATCCGCTCCAGGGCCCGGAAGCTGCGCACCGCCTCCTGGGTCCGGCCGGCGGCGCATTTGCCCTCGGCCGAGCGGTACCACAGCAGCATGCTGTTGAAGGCGTGCTGGTGGGGCGCCTCGGCGACGCGGGCACGCCGGGCGGTCTCGGCATCGAACCAGATCCGCACGGCATGGCCGGCATGGGTGCAGACATCGGCCGAGGGCGGCAGGGCGGCGCGGGACACGGTGGGATCGCACAGCATGGCGAACCAGATCGCCGCGGCGGCGAGGCCGGAGGCGCCGCCCATGCCGACGGCGCCGCGCAGGCGCCGGCGCCAGTCGGGCTTGGCCTGCCCGGTGGCCGGCAGGGCCTCCACCGTCTCGGGCCAGCAATGGGTATAGTGCACCGAACCGTCGGTGTGGTGATGCGGCCATGGATAGGTCATCGGACACCCCCTTCGGGCAGGGTGAGACTCCGGAGCCTCGCAAGGGCGGCGACGGGCGCCGCATCGCGAAAAGGTCGGGTCGGCTTTGCAGGGTCGCGGCAGGACGACACGCCACGGCCGATCGCCGGACGATCGTGCGGCGGCATCGGGACCTCGCGAGGTGAGCGGAGGTTAGGCCCGGAGGGCCGCGGCTGGCGTGTTCCAGCGCACATTCCGGGTGCAAGGGTGGATGAATGTCCGGTCATCGTGCCCGCCCCGCCGGCAACAGGGCTGTCCGGGGACAGGAATGGCGCGGCGGCTCCTATCCGGCCTGCAACAGCTTCACCGCGGCATCGCGCTCGAACAGGTAGAGCAGCGCCCTCAAGGCTTCGCCGCGCTCGGATCTGAGCCCCGGATCGCGCTCCACGACCAGCTTCGCGTCGTCGCGGGCCGCCACCAGGAGATCGCCGTCGGCCTCCGGCCGGGCGAGGCGGAAGGCGGCGAGGCCCGATTGGCGGGTGCCCAAAACCTCGCCCTCGCCGCGCAGGCGCAGATCCTCCTCGGCGATGCGAAAGCCGTCCTCGGTCTCGCGCATCATCTCGAGCCGCGCCCGGGCGACCTGGCCGAGCGGCCCCTTGAACAGGAGCAGGCAGGTCGAGGCGCCCGAGCCCCGGCCGACCCGGCCGCGCAGCTGGTGCAACTGTGCCAGGCCGAAGCGCTCGGCATGCTCGATCACCATGACGGTGGCCTGGGGCACGTCCACCCCGACCTCGACCACGGTGGTCGAGACCAGGATCCGGGTGTCGCCGGTCGCGAAGCGGTCCATCGCCTCGTCCTTGTCCTTGCCCGGCATCTTGCCGTGGACGAGGCCGACCGCGTCGCCGAAGCGCTCGCGCAGGGCCGAGAACCGCTCCTCGGCGGCGGCGAGGTCGACATATTCGGATTCGGCGACGAGCGGGCAGATCCAGTAGACCCGGTCGCCCTTAGGCAGCGCCCGTTCCAGGCCGAGCGTCACCTCCTCGATCCGGTCGGTCGAGACCAGGACGGTCTTGATCGGCTGGCGGCCGGCCGGCTTCTCGTCGAGGACCGAGACCTCCATGTCGCCGAAGCAGGTCAGGGCCAGGGTGCGGGGGATCGGCGTCGCCGTCATCACCAGCACGTCCACCGCCGCGCCCTTGGCGCCGAGCGCGAGGCGCTGGTGCACGCCGAAGCGGTGCTGCTCGTCCACCACCGCGAGGCCGAGATCGTGGAACGCCACGTCGTCCTGGAACAGCGCATGGGTGCCGACCACGATGTGGATCGTGCCGTCGGCGAGGCCGGAGAGCGTCGCGCGCCGTTCCGCCGCCCGGTCGCGGCCGGTGAGGAGCGCCAGCGTCAGCCCCGCTTGTTCCACCAGCGGCCGCAGCCGCTCGGCGTGCTGGCGGGCCAGGATCTCGGTCGGCGCCATCATGGCCGCCTGGCGGCCGGCCTCGATCGCGGAGGCCATGGCGAGCAGCGCCACCGCGGTCTTGCCCGAGCCGACATCGCCCTGGAGCAGGCGCAGCATGCGCCGGTCCGAGCCCATGTCGCCGCGAATCTCGGCGAGCGCCCGCGTCTGCGCGCCCGTCAGCCCGAACGGCAGCGCCGCCTCGATCCGCCGCGACAGGCCGCCGTCGCCGACATTGGTGCGGCCGGCCGGGCGGTGCATCCGGCTGCGCACCAGCGCCAGGGCGAGCTGCGAGGCGAGCAATTCGTCGTAGGCGAGGCGCCGGCGGGCCGGAGTCTTCAGATCCTCGTCGGTCTCGGCGGCCTCCGCCGGGCGGTGCTCGGTGCGCAGCGCATCCGCGAAGGCCGGCCAGCCCTGGCGGTCGAGGAAGGAGCGGTCCTGCCATTCGGGCAGGGTCGGCAGCCGGTCGAGGGCGGCGAGCGCGAGCTTGCCGATCGCCCGCGAGGTCAGGCCCTCGGTGGCGCCGTAGATCGGCTCCACCGCCGGCAGGTCGGCCAGCCCCTTCTCGTCGAGGATGCGGGAGGGATGCACCATCTGGCGGAAGCCGTCCCACAGCTCGATCCGGCCGGAGACGTAGCGGTGGCTGCCGAGCGGCAGCATCTTCTCGATGCGGGCCCGCGGCAGGTTGAAGAACACCAGGGTGATGTCGCCGGTCTGGTCCTCGACCAGCACCCGGAAGGGTTTCCGCCCGCCCATTGTCTGCGGCGGGCGGTGGGCCACCACCGTGACGCCGAGGG
This sequence comes from Methylobacterium aquaticum, assembly GCF_001043915.1. Taxonomy (GTDB): domain Bacteria; phylum Pseudomonadota; class Alphaproteobacteria; order Rhizobiales; family Beijerinckiaceae; genus Methylobacterium; species Methylobacterium aquaticum. Next base: position 11,275 of record NZ_LABX01000212.1, read on the forward strand.
TCACCGGCTCGCCGGGCGGCGCCTCGGCGATCGAGCCGCGCAGCTGCCGGGCGATGCCGCGCTGGGGCAGGTGGAACAGCAGGTCGACCACACGGGCCGGCCGCTCCGGCGTGCCGACGAGCTTGTCGATCAGCACCGCGACCTTGGGGCCGGCCCCCGGCAGCACGGTCGCGGGGGCGAACAGGGGATCGAGCAGGGAGGGACGCAGCGACATCGGGGCGGGAGCGGAGGGAGACCGGGGGCTCTATACACCACACGGCCGCGGTTGCGGCCTTGCGGGTGTCGCAGGATGCGGCGAGTCCCATATCAAGGAGCAGGGTTTCGCACCCGCGCCCCGGGCGGTAAAGCCGCTCCGGACCAGCCCGAGGAACTGTCTTAGCGATGACCGGCACCACCCGCACCAGCGCCGACCTCGATCCGCGGCGCCGCCGCACGCTCTACCGCTCCTGGCACCGGGGCACCCGGGAGATGGACCTGATCATGGGCCGCTTCGCGGATGCCGAGATCGGGACCCTCACGGAGGAGGAGCTGAGCGATTTCGAGCTGCTGATCGAGGTGCCGGACCGCGACCTCTTTCGCTGGATCACCGACGAGGCCGAGACGCCGTCGAACTACGACACGCCGGTCTATCGCCGGATGAAGGCGTTCCACCAGCACGGGGCGCCGCTGGATCTGTGAGGCGGCTCTGACGGGAAGACGTTTCAAGGTGAGGCGCGCGTTGGACCCTCCCCCCTCTGCGGGGGAGGGTGGCGAACGGAGTGAGCCGGGAGAGGGGCAGCGCGACGGTTCTCAGTATGGCGCCCTTCAGAACGGCTCCGCCTCATCCAGAAGCGTGGTTCCCCTCTCCCGACCCCTGCTGACGCAGGGGCCACCCTCCCCCGCAGAGGGGGAGGGTT
>NZ_LABX01000213.1 GCF_001043915.1 Methylobacterium aquaticum
CCGCGCCACCGTGCATCGCGCGGCCACGGATCCCCTCCCGGGCCAGTTGCCGCCAGATCTTGCGCACGCCGTAGACGCAGAAGTTAGCCTCGAACACGCGCTGGATCTCGATCATCCACGCGGCGTCGCTGCGAGCACGAACCGTTTGCTTCTCGGGATCGGCACGCCGGGCGGCATGTACGTAGTAGGTCGACGGGGCGTTCGGCAGCACCCTGCAGATCGGCTCGACCCCGTAGACTGCCCGATGATCGTCGATGAAACTGATCATGGCCGCGACCAGCGGTCGAGCTCCGCCATGGCAAAATACGCCGACGCCTTGCGCAGGATCTCGTTGGCCTGGCGCAGTTCGCGAACTTCTCGCTCCAGCGCCTTGATCCGCTCGCGCTCGTCCGTCGTCTGCCCGGGCCACACGCTGTGATCACGCTTGGACTGGCGCATCCAGTTCCTCAGCGTCTCGCCCGAGCAGCCGATCTTGGCCGCACTCGACTGGATCGCCGACCATTGCGAGCCATGCTCGCCTTCATAGTCGCGCACCATCCGCATCGCGCGCTCGCGCACCTCGGGGGAAAACGGCGCTGTTCGCTTCGTCATGGCTCCATCCTCTCAGAAGTTGGAGCCTCCGGGAAACCCGGGGCGGTTCAGTTTGGGGCTACCGCTTCCCTCTATCCTGCGATTCCGCTTGTGCGGAGCCGCTTTCTGCCGATGCCCTTCGGCGTGTTACCCGGCGGTCCCCGTCCCGCATGGCTAGCGGTGGAGGCTCGGGGCTCGTAGGGAGCGTGGCTCTTTCTTTAAGCTGAGAAGAAGCTCAGCGCTACATCGTGCAGTCGGAGGACGGTTTTATTTGGTATGTTCCGTTCGCCACAGACACAACATCAGCGTGTCGTAGCCCATTTCCCACTTGGCCGCACGATGCGGGTTTCCGCCACGCCAGAGACCAGAGTCGGTAGGCAGCCCAGGCCCTGATACCCGCCGTGCAGCGTCCGTTCGGCCGACGGCTGCATGATCCGCAGAGCGCGGCCACCGGTGTGGAACGAGCTACAGGTCGTAGGGTGCGTCTGAGGCGGCATGTTGGCAGAAGTCGCGTGGTCAGACGTGCCAAGTTTCAGGCACTTGGCGGGGCGTGGATGGGCGCGATTTCGTCGATTTGCTCCCCGACCGCCATCCGGCGGTGCTCGCCTTGGCGTCGCTTTCGGACAATGAGGTGGCAGTGATCGCCGCCTACGGCCTAAGCTATTCCTATATTAGGAGGCTTCGATCGCATCCTCCGGCACGCTGCAGCACGATAATGCTCTGGCCCAGTCCGAGCTTGCCTCGTGCCATCACGAAGGCCGTCTAACGGCGTGGCGGCTTTACTTCTCCCAGCCCGCCAGAAAATCGAGGAGCAGTTGATTGACCTCCTCGGGCTGCTCTTCGTGGGGGAGGTGGCCGCAGCGCGCGATCGCCGCGGTGCGCAGGTCGCTCGCCATCTCGGCCCACACGGCCGCCATGTCGAAGGTCTTGCCGACGGCGCCGAAATCGGCGCCCCACAGCGACAGCACCGGGCAGGAGATCTTCACGTCGGCGTCGACGAGATCTTGTGCCGTATCCTCCTGGTTGGCGCGGTAATCCGCCATTGCGCCACGCACAGCCCCGGGCGCCTTGTAGGCGGCGACGTACGCATCGAAGTCAGCGCCTGAGATGGCATGCGGGTTGAAGCACCAGTCCGAGAAGAAGTGGCGTAACCAAATGTCTTCGCGGCCCGCGATCAGCGCCTCTGGCAGGTCGGGCACGAGATGGAACAGGAAGAACCAGTAGGCACGGGCGATCTGGGCGTTCATGCTGCGCGCCACGATCCGGGTCGGCACGTTGTCCATCACGACCAGGCGGTCGAGGCGACCAGGATGGTCCTTGGCGAAGCGCGTGGCAACGCGGGCACCACGGTCATGCCCAACGAGGGCGATTCTATCGATCCCGAGAGCGTCCAGGAGGGCGACGAGGTCCTGCGCCATCGTGCGCTTGTCGTACCCACTCGCCGGCTTGTCGGTCTCGCCGTAGCCCCGGAGATCTGGTGCGATGACGCGGTAGTGTCGGCTGAGCGGCGGGATCTGGTAGCGCCAGGCGTAGCTCGTTTCCGGGAAGCCGTGCAGCAGCACGACGGGCGGGCCCGACCCGGCCTCGAGGTAGTGCTGCCGGATGCCGTTCGCCCGGATGGTGTGATGCGTGATCGACGTCATGCTCCGTCCCTCTTTATATTTCGCAGCGTGCAGCCAGCATGGCAGGGTGCAGGCTGCGGTCTTTCAGAATTGCCCGGTGTTTTAGACGTATCGCCGGCGCTGGATCACGTAGCCTTTGCTGAAGCGGGATCCGTGGCGGCGACGAGGATCAGCGCAGGGGCGAGGGCGAGAGCTGCGAGCCCCACGAGGTAGTAGAGCAGAGCCGCAAGCCCGCAGCCGAGAGCGAAGGCCGCGACGGCGGCGCTCATTCGAGCGATCCGGCTCCTTGCCGCGTGTTCGGTGGGTACGCCCCGCAGGAGGTCCGCGAGATCGATCATGATCTGCGTCGTTGTCCCGGTCATCAGGGTCGAGGGCGGAGCTTCAGGCAGATGCGCCCGGTGCGCAGCGTTCTGGACCGCCATCGCGGCGACCAGCACCATGCCGGTAAGGAGCGCCGCCGGACGATCGGCATCAGCGAAGGGTCCGAGAGCCACAGCGAGGACCGCTCCGAGGAACAGGAAGGTGCATTGGGCGGCGAGCAGCACACGCAGGGCCGGTCGGCCCGTCTCATGCAGGCGGCGGCTCACCAATCGGGTCAGGAGAACTGCAACGCAGAAGACCGGCAGTACCAAGAGCTTTGCCCAGGCACCGGTGGCGCCATGCACCATCGCGGCGCCGAAGGTCACGAAGTTGCCGGTGACGTGGGCGGTGAACAGGCCCTGGAGGGCAAGGAAGCCGAGCGTGTCGACGTAGCCGCCGACGAAGCTCAGGATCTGGGCGAGGGACGGGCGCATGGGTTGGTGATCCGTTCGAGGGGAGGGCGCGTCACCAGGCGTAGCGTAGCTCGACGCCGAGATAGGTGCCGTCCTTTCCTCCGGCCCGGCGGATCGTATCGCCGGCGGCAAAGCGGACCGCCTCGACCGCACCGGTGAGGCCGGGAGCGAAGACGTAATCCGCCCGCAGCTGGCCGTAGGCGCCGCTCCACAGATGCCCGCGCCCGGCCGTGCCCGGCACCGGGTTGCTCGGCTGGACGTAGATCGCGTCGGACGTGGTCTGGCGCCATTGCAGCCCCAAAGCCGCGCTGACCGCGAGGCCGGCGGCCGGGTGCACGGTCAGCGACGGCTTGAGGTGGAGGAGGTTGGCATAACTCGTGTAACCTGCCAGCGTGAAGTAGTACCCGTTCGGAAACAGCGGGTTGAAGGTGCCGAGGACGCCATCGTCGCGGCGGCGGTCGCCCGACGCGGCGTCGCCCTGGAGGCCGAGGCGCGGCAGCCAGGGGAGATCCGCGAGCGTGTAGCCGACGCGGCTGCCGACGGCCCAGGCGGCGATGTCGTCGCGGCCGACGCGGCCGAACTGGCCCATCGCCTCGAGGTCCCAGTCGAACCCGTCGGCGCTGCCCGCATAGCGGATGTCGAGGACGTGGCGCGACTCGTTGCCGGTGGCGTCGAGGAAGCGGGCGCCGTCGCGCTCGTAGAGGCCCCAATAGGCCGAGAGTTCCTGATCGCCGAAGACTTTGCGCTCGACCCGCAGGGTGCTGAAAGCGAAGGCGTTCGTAGAGATGTCGTCGAAGGGTTCATTGAACCGGTACTGCACCGGCTGGCTGACGAAGCCGAGCACCCGCCACGGCCCGGATTCCCAGTCGGCCCAGAGCGCGTCGAAGGACTGGCGCACGTTCGGCCCGTCGCGCGAGGACACGAAGCGCTGCAGGTCGAAGGCGAAGTCCTGCCGGCCGACCCGCGCCTTGAAGGTTCCGGCCTCAGCCGTCCGGCTATAGGACAGGAAGGCGAGGCGCAGGTCGAGGATGTTCTCGTCGACCGAGGTGATGACGCGTTTGCCGGGTGCCCGCACGTCCTCGATCTGCGCGAAGATCTGCCAGTTCTCATCCAAGTGCGCGTCGAGGTGGATCTGCAGGCGCTGGAGCAGGTAGGCATCGCCCCGCGGCCCGCCGATACCAAAGGCGGGCGTGCGGTTGCTCTCGAACCGCTCGCGCAGGGTCAGGCCGAGCGACAGGTAGCTCTTCGGGTCGGCCGCGAAGAGCGGAATGTATTTCAGGTCGTCGAAAGGCTGGATGCGCTTGGCCGGGTCGGCGAGCCCCGACCAGTCCTCGGCCCACCGGTTCGTCTTCGTCGCCGGACGGGTGACCGCGTCGGACGTCGCATCCTCGGCGCGCGCGCCCGCGCCGAGAAGCACGCAGAGCGCGACGACGACGCCCGGCCGTGTGCCGCTCACTGTGCCGCTGCGCCGGATGCGTGGATCTCCGCGACGTAGCCGCCGGGGAAGCGCACCATCGCGGCATTCCGGTTGCCGGCGGAGTAAGGCGCGACCAGCACGCTCGCGCCGGAAGCCTGCGCCTTAGTGAGGGTGTCAGGGAGGTCGGCGACCTCGTAGCCGGTCGTCTCGTGACCGTAGGGGTAGGGCAGGTGGCCGTCGGTCACCAGCACGGTCAGGCGGCCGAACTCCGAGGTCAGGCGCAGGCGCCGGTAGGTGTCGCCCGGCCGGCCGATCTCGACGCCGGGAGCCTTGGGCTCGTCCGAAACAATGCGTCCTTGCGAGAAGCGGCGAAATCCCTCGACGAAAGCCTCGACGCTGTCGGGCGAGACGTAGACGCGGTTCTCCGGCACCGTCGCGAAGGGCGCGTAGTCGGGCTTCGTCGTGTGCCAGTAGAGCTGCATGTTCACGCCGCCCGGCCACTGGATGACGGTGTCGCGGCCGATCGGGTCCGGGAAGGTCTGGACGATCACCGCAGCCCCGGCGGCGCGGGCGGCCGCCACCGCCGCATCCATGTCGGTGACGAGGTAGCCGGTGCGCTCGGCTCCGAAGGGGTAGGGGATCGGCGTCTTGAAGCCGAACAGCGAGACGGTGCCGAAAGGGGTCTGGATCAGCTGCGAGGTGGTGCTCGACGGCGTTGGCGTGACAGTCGCGACGACCTGCTTGGTGCTGCCTCCGCCAAAGGTGGCCGTGAAGCTCGCGACGAAGCGGTCGACGTCCTCGGGGGCGACGTAGACATGGGTGGTGTCGTATTGCGGGGCGACGGCAACCTTGTGCTCGTGCGCGGCGTCCCGGGCCTCTGCCTGTCCGGCGAGGAGAGCGCCCGCCAGGAGGAAGGCGGCGAAGGTACGCGTCATCTGGGGCTCCAAGCGGTTGGCCGTAAAAAGTATTTTCGCGAGTTGTGAGGGGCGTCCTGAACCCTCCCCTCTGGGGGGGAGGATGACGGCGCTGGTCCTCACACCGCCCAGCAGGCGCAGCCCAGCGCGCCCCAGAAGCTCTTCAGGTCCGAGACCGGCGCCTGCGACGACCAAGCGGTGGCGTGGGCGTGGCCGTGCAGCCCGCACGACATCGCGCAGCCGCAGGGCGCGCTCGCTTCCCGTGCTACCACCGCCTCTGCCTGGACCGGGCGCTCGCCCCAGGCGCCATAGCCCTTAAAGGTGCGCACCGGCGACCAGTCCGGCATTGCCGGTGGGGGCGGGGTCTCGTCGAGGGCGGCGAAGAGGCCCGCCGCGTACACCACCTTGCCGCCCACCACCGTCAGGTCGCTCACCGTGTCGGCGATCTCGGCCTCGGCGCAGGCCAGCACGTCTCGGTCCGGCACGATCAGGTCGGCGAGCTGGCCCACTTGGATGTGCCCCTTCCTGCCCTCCTCGTTCGAGAACCAGGTCACCTTCTCGGTCCACATCCGCAACGCCGTCTCGCGGTCGAGGCAGTTGCGGCGGGGCGTGAGCTGCATCCCGCCGACCGTGCGGCCGGTGACGAGCCAGGAGATCGCGACCCAGGGATTGTAGGAGGCGACCCGCGTCGCGTCGGTGCCGGCCGAGACCGGCACGCCCTTCTCCAGCATCCGCGCCACGGGCGGGGTGGCGGCGGCGGCGCCGTGGCCGTAGCGCTCGACGAAGTATTCGCCCTGGTAGGCCATCCGGTGCTGGATCGCGATGCCGCCGCCGAGCGCGGCGATGCGGTCGATCGAGGCCTCCGAGATCGTCTCGGCGTGATCGAAGAACCAGTTCAGGCCCTGGAGCGGGATGTCCTGGTTGACGCGCTCGAACACGTCGAGGGCGCGGGAGATCGTCTCGTCGTAGGTGGCGTGCAGGCGCCAGGGCCAGCGGTTCTCAGCCAGAACCCGCACCACGCCCTCGAGCTCGCCCTCCATCTCGGGCGCCATGTCGGGCCGGGGCTGGCGGAAATCCTCGAAATCGGCCGCCGAGAAGACCAGCATCTCGCCGGCACCGTTATGGCGGAAGTAGTCGTCGCCCTGCTTGTAGCGGGACGATGTCGTCCAGGCGAGGAAGTCCTCCTTCTCGGCCTTCGGCTTCTGGGTGAACAGGTTGTAGGCGAGCCGCACGGTGAGCTGGCCGGCTTCGGCGAGCGTCTGGACGACCCGGTAATCCTCCGGATAGTTCTGGAACCCGCCGCCGGCATCGATCGCGCCGGTCACGCCAAGCCGGTTGAGCTCGCGCATGAAGTGGCGGGTCGAGTTGACCTGGTACTCGAAGGGGAGCTTCGGCCCCTTGGCGAGGGTGGCATAGAGGATCGCGGCGTTGGGCTTGGCGAGCAGGAGCCCGGTCGGGTTGCCGGCGGCGTCGCGCAGGATCGACCCGCCCGGCGGCTCGGGCGTGTCCCGGGTGTAGCCGACGGCCCGCAAAGCCGCGGCGTTGAGGAGCGCCCGGTCGTAGAGGTGGAGCAGGAAGACCGGCGTGTCGGGGGCGACGGCGTTCAGTTCCTCGAGCGTCGGCAGGCGCTTCTCGGCGAACTGGTGCTCGGTGAAGCCGCCGACGACCCGGACCCATTGCGGCGGTGGCGTGACCGCCACCTGGCGCTTGAGCATCGCCATCGCGTCGGCGAGCGAGCGCACGCCGTCCCAGCGCAGCTCCATGTTGAAGTTGAGCCCGCCGCGGATCAGGTGCAGGTGGTTGTCGATGAGGCCGGGCAGCACCCGACGGCCCTTGAGGTCGACCACCCGCGTCTGCGGGCCGGCGAGCGCCATGACCTCGCGGTCGGACCCGACCGCCGTGAAGGCGCCGTCCGTGATCGCGACCGCCGAGGCGGCGGGATTGCTCGGATCGAGCGTGGTGACGAGGCCGCCGCGCAGGATCAGGTCGGGGTGAGCCACAGCGCTCAATCGAAGCTCCTCGGTCGGACGTGAAGGGGAACCGCCGGCCTTTGGTCAGGCCGGCGGGCGTCTCGGAGCCTCCCGCTCGACCGCGAAGCTCTTGCGGTGGAGAAGGCTCGACAGGACGGCCGGGTGGCCGCGCCAGTAGGAGACGGCCATCTCGCCGGCCAGGATGCCGAGAAGGCCGACGAGGGCGATGATCGGCGGCGCGGGCGACTTCACGCCGATCAGCCCGTAGGCGACGCCGACCGCGAGGCCGGCGCCGAGGGAGAGGATGTATGGCAGCATCGCGCGCGCCGGCCGTGCCTCAGTGCCCTTCGGACGCGCCGAACATCGACTTGGCGTAGATGATGCCGAGCCCGTAGGCGCCGCCGTACTTCTTGGCGATGCCGGTGGTCATCTCGTAGGTCTCGGTGCGGGCCCAGTCGCGCTGTAGCTCGAGCATGTATTGCAGCGAGGTCATCGGCTGCACGCCAGCCTGGATCATCCGCTGCATGGCGCGCTCATGCGCCTCGTCCGAGACGTCGCCGCACGCATCCGCGATGACGTAGACCTCGTAACCCTGGTCGAGGGCCGAGAGGGTCGGGCCGACGATGCAGACCGAGGTCCACAGGCCGGCGAAGACCAGGCGGTCCTTGCCGATCTCCGACACCCGGGCCACCACGGCGGCATCCTCCCAGGTGTTCATCGAGGTGCGGTCGAGGAGCTTCTCCGCCGGGAAGGCCGAGGTGATCTCCTCGAACATCGGGCCCGAGAAGCTCTTCTCGGCCACCGTCGTCAGCACCGTCGACACACCGAACCCGGCGGCCGCGCGCGAGACCAGGGCGGCGTTGTTGCGCAGGGTCACGGCGTCGATCGACTTCGTCGCGAAGGACATCTGCGACTGGAAGTCGATCATGATCAGCGTGTGATCGTGCGGCGTGACGAGGCGCTTTCCGGGCGTCGGTGTCGCTTTGATGGCCATGCGTCGGACTCCTTGCGCTCGTCCTGGCGGACGGTGACCGTTGCGCCACTGCTCTCCGGGCGGTGGCGTTGCCTGGTTTCTAGTCCGGCCGGGGACACACGGATTGGAGGCTTTGCGCGCGCCTTGGACGAATGCGCTTTCGTGGCGTCCCGACGGTGCGCTGCGGGGACCCCTCTCGGGATGGGCGCAACGCCGTCGTCGATCGCCGGACGAGGCTTGGGTCGTCCCGTCTCGCCGCGGGTCTGACCGGGAAGCCCGGCCCAGGCACAGTTCCCCGGACCGACAAAACACCGCGAGAATCGACAAGACCCAGGGCCGCCCGCCGCCAGATCCTTTGGCCGCGCCCGCCGCCTCGGCGGGCGGGCCGACCGGGAAGGCCATGATCGAGCATCACGACACGGGCGAGTCACCCGTGCCCAGCCTGCGCGACGCGCTGCTGCGCTGGCTGCTGCACGACGCGGTGGACGAGCGCTTCCTCGACGACGTCTTCGCGGTCTTCTGCGACCGGCTGCGCCGCGACGGCGTGGGGGTGGCGTATGCCACGCTGCACTTGCGCACCAACCATCCGCAATGGCTCGGCATCGAGATCCTGTGGCGGAAGGGCTGCCGCGGGCCGCGCTCGCGCAACCTCGATTACGGGCTGTTCGGGACGGAGGGTTTTCGCGGTAGCCCGGCGGCGCGGATCCTCGCCGGTGCCGAGATGGTGCGACACCGCAAGGGCGAGACGGGTGAGGACGCGCACCCGGAGGTCGCCGGACTGATGACTGTCGAGGGCCTCACCGACCTCGTCGCATGGCCGATGCGCTATACGCTGGGCCGGCGGCACGTGGCCTCCTTCGCGAGCGACCGGCCGGGCGGGTTCACGCAGGCCGAGATCACCCTTCTGACGGAACTCCTTCCAGCGCTGGCCGTCGTCACCGAGGTGCGCCACCGAAACCGCCTGACCCGCCTCCTCCTCGATACCTATGTCGGGCCGCATGCGGGCGAGATGATCCTGAACGGCGCGACGCGGCGGGGCAGCGGCGTCACCGTCGAGGCGGCGATCATGGTGGTCGACCTGCGCGGCTTCACCCGGATCTCCGAGCTGTGGCCGCGCGACGACGTGATCGCGCTCCTCAACGACTATTTCGATGCGGTGTGCTGCCCGGTGGAGCGCAACGGCGGCGAGATTCTGAAGTTCATGGGCGACGGCCTCCTGGCGATCTTCCCCCTCGACCGGCCCGATGCAGGCGTCGCGACCCTGCGCGCCGCGGACGAGGCCCGTCGAGCGATGCGCGACCTCAACGGAGTCCGCGCGGCACAAGGTCTCGACGCTCTCGGCTACGGGATTGGGGTTCATGCCGGCGCGGTGATGTACGGCAATATCGGCTCGCGAACCCGGCTCGACTTCACCGTCATCGGCCCGGCCGTCAACGTCGCCGCCCGGTTGGAGGGGCTGACGAAGGCGCTCGACGCCGACGTGCTGGTCTCGGGCGCCTTCGCGGCGCTCCTCGACGCGCCGACGGCGCTGGCGTGCCTCGGAAGCTTCCCGCTGCGCGGCGTCGGCGAGCCGCTGGAGGTCTACCGGCTCGCCGAATAAGAGATCCCGGCGCGTGACAAGCCGCGCCGGCGCCGTCAACCCTTGATGAAGGCCAGGAGGTCGGCGTTGAGGCGGTCGGCGTGGGTCGTCGCGGTGGCGTGGGGCGCGCCCGGATAGACCTTGAGCGCCGCGCCGCGGATCATTTCGGCGGCGAGCTTGCCCGTCGACTCGAACGGCACGACCTGATCGGCGTCGCCGTGGACCACCAGGGTCGGCACGTCGATCGTCTGCATGTCGGGCCGGAAGTCGGTTTCGGCGAAGGCCGTGGCGCAGTCGACCGTGGCCTTGATCGAGGCCATCAGGGCGATCTGCAGCGTCTGCTTGAAGATGCCTTGCGAGACGCTCATGCCCTTGTTGGTGCCGTAGAAGATCGGGTTGAAGTCGTCGAGGAACTGCGCCCGATCCTTGACGATGCCGGCCTTCAGCGCATCGAAGAAGGATTTGTCCGGCCCGTCATGGTCGGCGGTCTTGCCGAAGATCGGCGTGACGGCACTGACGAGCGCGAGCTTGGCGACCCGTCCCGAGCCATGCCGGGCGATATAGCGGGTCACGTCGCCGCCGCCCATCGAGAAGCCGACCAGCACGACGTCCCGCAGATCCAAAGCCGTGATCAGCGCCCCGATATCGTCCGCCATCGTGTCGTAGTCGTAGCCGCCCCAGGGCTGGCCCGACCGGCCGAAGCCGCGCCGGTCGAACGCCACCGTGCGGTAGCCGCGTTCGGCGAAGAACAGCATCTGGGCGTCCCACATGTCGGCCGAGAGCGGCCAGCCGTGGCTGAACAGGATCGGCTGACCGGTGCCCCAATCCTTGTAGTAGATCTCGGTCCCGTCCGTGGTCTTGATCGTCGGCATGCCCTGCTTCCCCTTGTCCTGCTTCACCATGGGTGGCGGCGCACAGGATAGGCTTCGGGGCGAGCGGACTGATTGGACGATCGCCACGCGGCTTGTGCGGATTCCCGCTGCCGTTGCGACTGCCTCGCCCGGGAGCGGGGGCAGCATGGCCTCGATCTCGCGCCGCCGCTCCTTGGGGTCGGACGAGACCGCGAATACGTGGGAGGTCTCCGCCGGGTAGCCGGGCGGACAGGTGGCCTGCCCCGCAAGGTGGCGGCATCCGCAAGCTTCCTGGCCATCCACCTTTTGCCGGGCGTGATGAAACCGGGGAGACGGTGCCGCCGTGTCGAGCGGTGCGACCGCCCGGATCATGCTCGACCGGCCTGCCCCGGGTTCCGCCGGCTCCGCTACGACCTGCCCCGATCGCCGGAGAGCCCATCCTCGTCGTGCGGCTGCACTGATGGGAGCGCAAGCGAATGCGGCGCGTGAAGGCGCCGCCATTGTCCGGGGCTGGTCCCGACCGCGCGGGAGAAGACCCGGGTGAAGTAGCTCTGGTCGTGAAAGCCGCAGATCAGGGCGATGTCGGCAAGCGGCAGTCCCGTCGTCGTCATCAGCGTGCGCGCCTCATTGATCCGTAAGGCCGACAGGTACTGATGCGGCGAGCGCCCGGTGCTGCGCCGGAAGGCCGCGGCGAAGTAGCTCGGGGAGAGCCCGCAACTGCGGCTGACCTCGGTGATCGTCAGCGGGCTCGCGAGCCGGGCCCGCATCAGCTCCTTGGCGCGGCGCTCCTGCCAGGGCGCGAGGCCGCTGCGCCGAGCGCTCGCCCGCGGGGGTATCTGCCCGTAGAGGTGGGCCGCATGGCTCAGGAAGGCCAGCACGAGGTGGTCGACGAAGGCGGCGCGCGCAGGGTCCGGCCGCTCGATCGCCGGGAGGAGCAACTGCGCCAGCCCGAGGGCGACGGGGTCGACCCGGTCGCGGGGCCAGGACAGGCCGGCGGGCCGAGCGAAGCCCTCCTCGGTGGCGAGGTCGTGCAGGACTGCCTCCGGCAGGTAGAGCTGCATCGCGTCGAAGGTGCCGCGCATGGCGGAGCGCGGCGTGTCGCCGAGGCTCAGCGCGCTGACCGCTCCAGCCGGGACCATTCCCGCGTGCCGGACGCGGCCGGTGAGCCGCAGGTCGTGGTGCTGCAGCGGCTGGAGCTGGATTACGATGCTGAAGGCGGCTTCCGGCTTCAGCGGCGCCGTGACCGCGTCGGGCGTCACCTGTCCCTGGAGCCGCGTCAGGACGAGCGGCGCGAGGCGGCCGCGCCCGACCGGGAGGGAGGAGGTCGCCCGGATCCCGAAATGCCGGGCGAGGCGCTCGCCGTGCAGGCCCTGCCGCGGGCCGACCTGATGCGAGAGTGACGCCGGGCGCCGTGTCTCGGTTTCTGCTGCCATAGGCCGTCGTCGGGAACTCTAGCAAGATCTGGAAACAAATCTCTCCCAAGTCAGGGCGGGGTTGAAGTTATCCATGCGTATCGGGTCGCGGGATCGTCGGCCGCAGCCCCTGGGCGGTCCGCGCACCGAATCGCGTCATCGTGTGCGGCTCGCCAGTCCGGCGGCGAGCGTCGGATAGTCGGTGTAGCCGGCTTCGTCGCCGCCATAGACGCCGATCGAATGCGGGGCATTGTAGGGACCACCAGTTCGGATGCGGGCGGGCAGGTCGGGATTGGCAAGGAACGGGCGCCCGAACGCAACGGCCTCGGCCTCGCCCTCCGCCACGATCGCAGCGGCGCGCTCCGGGCTGAGGCCGCCATTGACGATCAGCGGGCCCGGGTAGAGCGGGCGAAACAGCGCCAGCAGCCGGTCGTAGTCGGGGGCTCCGGTCCAGGCGTTGGTGTCCGCGAGGTGCAGGTAGGCAAGGCCGGCCCCGGCGAGCCAGGACGCCAGCGGGCCATAGGTCTCGGCGGGATCCGGATCGCGGACGTCGTTGTAGGTGGCGAAGGGCGAGAGCCGGAGGCCGACACGATCCGGCGGCACCGCGTCCGTCACCGCCGCCACCACCTCCCGCAGGAAGCGAGCGCGCCCTTGCGCATCGCCGCCATATGCGTCGGTCCGCCGGTTGGTGGTGGGCGAGAGGAATTGCGGGATCAGGTAGCCGTTGGCGCCGTGGATCTCCACGCCGTCGAAACCGGCCTCGCGGGCATGGACGGCTGCGACGCGGTAGGCCTCGACCGTCGCGGCGATCTCAGACGCCGTCATAGCACGGGAATGCGTTGCCGCGATCCGCACATAGGCGCCGTTGGCCAGAAGCCCCCAGACCTGCAGCGCGCCGAGGTCGTCGTTCACGCCCGACGGAGACAGAGGCTCGCGGCCGCCGAGCAGGCCTCGCGCGCTCGCCCGGCCGCCGTGCCAGAGCTGCGCCACGATGAGGCCGCCCTCCGCGTGCACCGCCTCGACGACCGGCCGCCAGCCGTCGACCTGGGCGCGCGTCCACAGGCCCGGCGCGCGGTCGAAGGCGTTCGACATCGGATCGACGTTCACGCCCTCGGAGACGATCAATCCGGCACCGGCCCGCGCCGCGTAGTACCGTGCGGCCGAGGCGTTGATGACGCCCTGCGCGTCGGCGCGCGAGCGCGTCATCGGGGCCATGACGATGCGGTTCGCGAGCGTGAAGCCGCCGAGGCGGACGGGGTCGAACAAGTCTGCCATCGCATCTTTCCTTCCGTCGTCAGGCGCCGAGTGCGGCCTTGATCCGGCCCGCCGTGAGCGGCAGGTCGCACAGGCGGTGGCCGGTCGCGTCCCGGATCGCGTTGGCGAGCGCGGCGCCGGCCGGCCCCTGGGCCGCCTCGGCAACGCCGAGGAACGGCTGGTCCGGTTGCGCCACGATGTGGACCTCGACGCTGCGCGGCACCGCGCTGAAGCGCAGGATCGGGTAGGCGGACCAGTCGACCGAGGTCACGCGGGTGCGGTCGAAGGCGACGCGCTCGAACAGCGTCCAGCTCGCCGCCTGGAGGATGCCGCCCTCGATCTGGTTGGCGACTCCGTCGGGATTGACGACCTCACCGGTATCGACCGCGGCGACGACCCGCTCGATGGCCACCCGCCCGGTCTCCCGGTCGAGGGTGATCTCGACCACGACGGCGCAATAAGCCTCAAGGTTTTTGTAGCGGGCGAAGGCGAAGCCGAATCCGCCGCCGGCGCGCGCGGATCGCCCGTCCCAGCCGAAACGCCGCGCCGCCGCCTCGACGACGGCGCCCGCCCGCGCGTCCGTCAGGTGCCGGAGCCGGAAGGTGACCGGGTCCAGGCCGGCGGCGCGGGCGAGATCGTCCATCGTGCTCTCGATCGCCATCACGTTGAGGTAGCCGCCGAGCGAGCGCATCGACGAGCCGCGCAAAGGCATCTCGGGCAGGAAGTGGTGCACCACCCTCGCGTTCGGGAAGGCGTAGAGCGGGATCGCGTTGCGGTCGCCGCCGCCCTCCGGCTGGGCGAGCGCCACCGGCGGGGCCGGCGGGAACGGCTCGGCGATCTCCCGGGCTGCGAGCAGCGCGCCGGGCGGTCCTGGCCGCATCATGTGCGACGGGCTCCAGACCTCGTGCGTCCAGTCGGCGACGCGCCCGTCCGGCGTGACGGCGGCGCGCACGCTCGCCACCATCCCGGGCCCGAACGGCTCCCAGGCATGCTCCTGCTCGCGCATCCACTGCACCCGGACCGGGCGGCCCGGCACCGCGCGCGCCAGGAGCGCGGCATCGGCCGCCGCGTCGTCGGCGCCGTTCTGGCCGTAGCAGCCCGCCCCCTCGGCGTGGATGCACCGAACCTTGTCGTCGGGCAGGCGCAGGAGACCGGCGAGCGCCCGGCGCAGCGGGAAGACGCCCTGGCTGTGGCTCCAGACCGTCACGCCGCCGTCCTGCCACTCCGCGATGGCGCACGAGGGGCCGATCGAACCGTGGGCGAGGTAGGGGCGAGTGAAGGTCCCCTCGATGACCGTACCGGCTCCGCCGGCCGCGCCCCGCTCCAGGATGGTCGAATCCCGGCTCGGCAGGGCGCGCAGGGCGTCCGGCAGGGCTGCGGCATCCGGCAGGGACGCCGTCTCGCGCCAGCGGGCGGAGGTGGCGAGCCGGCGCATCGCCTGGATCGCGGTCCACTCGCCCTCGGCGACGACGCCGAGGAAGGTCCCGTCGCGGACGACCTTCACCACGCCCGGGAGCCGCTCGACCGCCGCCGCATCGACCTCGATCAGGATGGCGCCATAGCTCGGAGGCCGCACGACGCGGGCATGCAGCAGGCCGGGCGGGCGCAGGTCCTGGATGTACGCCGCGCCGCCCGTCACCTTGGCGGGGATGTCGATGCGGGGCACCGGCCGCCCGAGCACCGCGTACTCGGCCGCGGGCGTGAGGGACGAGGCAGGTTGCGCCTCGGCGGTGAGAAGCGCGTCGGTCACGAGGTCGCCGTAGCCGATCCGGGCGCCGCCGGGCCCGAGGACCGCCCCGTCCTCGGCCCGCAGCTGCTCCGCCGGGACGCCGAGCCTGCGGGCCGCCTCGCCGATCAGGAGGGTCCGGACCTGGGCAGCGGCGTGGCGGATCGCGGTGCCGGAATCCTGCACCGAATGGCTCGCCGCCGTGTAGCCCTCGTCGGCGGTGCGGCCGGTATCGGCGGTCACCAGTGACAGGCGGGCGAGGGGAGCTTTCAGCTCCTCGGCGGCGATCTGGAGCAGCGCCGTCTTCAATCCCTGGCCGAGTTCGGCCTTGCCGGTCAGCACCGTGACCGCGCCGTCGGGCCCGACGCGGATCCAGGCATCGAGGCGCGGGGTGTCGTCGAGGCTGCCGGGCAGGCCGCGCTTCCTCGGCCCCTCGCCCTTGCCGGTCTCGGTCTGGGCGCGGGCCGACCCGAGGGAGAAAGCCAGTATCAGGGCGCCGGTGCCGGCGAGCACCGCGCGTCGCGACAGGGTCATCGTCCGGCCTCCGCGGTCGAGCGCGGCCGCATCGCGTCCGCCGCCCGGCGGATGGCGCGCAGGATGCGCATCTGGGTGCCGCACCGGCACAGATGCGGCTCAAGCTCGGCCCGGATCGCGGCGTCGGACGCGTCCGGGGCGCGCGTCAGGAGGGCGTGGGCGCGCATCATCATGCCGGGGATGCAGTAGCCGCACTGGGCCGCCTGCGCGTCGATGAAGGCGCGCTGCAACGGGCCCGGCGCCTCCGCCGTGCCGAGCCCTTCGAGGGTCGTGACCTGACGGTTCTCGGCCAGCATGACGGGCGTGACGCAGGAGAAGACCGCCGCGCCGTCGATCACCACCGTGCAGGCGCCGCACTGGCCGAGCCCACAGCCGAACTTGGCGGCGTTGAGCCCGAACTCCTCGCGCAGCACGTAGAGGAGGGGCGTGTCGGGCGCCGCGCGCACCGCGCGCCGCTCGCCGTTGAGGATCATGCTCGTCATGGTCGGCCTCATCGCGTCATTGCCGGCGTCATTGCCGGCGTTATGGCCGCCGCCGGGCGCGCCGCGAGGTGGCGGGCGGCCCGGGCCTCGCGGATCGCGGGTTCGAGATCGGGCCAGGGGGCGCCGCCGCCGAAGCGCCGGCGCAAGCCGGCCGCGAGGCTCGCCACCTGAGCGTCGGTCAGCACCGCGCCGAAGCCCGGCATGATCGGCTGGCCGGTCCCGCCCCGCGCCGGCAGGCCCTCCAGGATCACGTTGACCAGGTTGCGCGGGCTCTCGCCGGAGATCGCGGTCGAGAGCGCCAGCGAGACCCCGCCGAAGGGCGGCGGCCGCTCGCCCTCATGGCAGGCCGCGCAGGTGGCCGCGTAGAGGTCGGTGCCGGCCCCTTCGATCGCGGCCTGCATTCCGGCCGACTGCGGCGCCTGGCCCGGACCGGAGGAGGGGTCGAGAGGTGGCGTGGCCGTGCCCGAGCCGGCGCCCAGGGAGGCGAGATAGCGCGCCATCGCCACGACCTCTTCTCGCGGCACAGCGGCCAGGTTCTCGACCACCGGCGCCATCGGTCCGCGGGCGACGCCGTGCAGCGGGTGGAAGCCCTCACGCAGGTACTGGGTCAGCGCCGCCTCGTCCCACGGCACCGGCGCGCGGGAGGCGGCGCCGAGCGCGTAAGCCCGCCAGCCCTCGGCCTCGCCGCCTTCGTAGGCGCGCGACACGACCTCGGCCCCCAGGAGGTTGCGCGGCGAGTGGCAGGCCCCGCAATGGCCGAGACCTTCGACCAGGTAGCGGCCGCGATGCCAGACCGCGTCCTTCGTCGGATCGGGCGCGAGATCCCGGGGATGCAGGAACAGCAGCTTCCAGCCCGCGAGCGTCAGGCGGATGTTGAGCGGGAAGGGGAGTTCGTTCGGCGGCGGCGTCGCGGCGACTGCCGGGCGGGTCATGAAGAACGCATAGAGGGCCCGCACGTCGTCGTCGGACGTCGCGCTGTAATGGTCGTAGGGGAAGGCCGGGTAGAGGTGGCGGCCCTCGCGGTCGACCCCCTCGCGCAGGGCGCGGGCGAAGGCGGCCTCGGACCA
Organism: Methylobacterium aquaticum; assembly: GCF_001043915.1. Classification (GTDB taxonomy): domain Bacteria; phylum Pseudomonadota; class Alphaproteobacteria; order Rhizobiales; family Beijerinckiaceae; genus Methylobacterium; species Methylobacterium aquaticum. The sequence continues at coordinate 17,145 of NZ_LABX01000213.1, forward strand.
GCGCCCGATCCCGGTTTCCGGATCCGGGGTGATGTTGGTCGAGTACAGCGTCCCGAACGGCGTCGGCAGGGGCAGGCCGCCGGCGAAGGCGGCCCCGCCCGAAGTCGTATGGCAGGTGCGGCAATCGCCGATCAGGGCGAGGTCGGCCCCGCGGCGCACCAGCGCCGGGTCGAAGGAGGCGGGCGCCGGCGGCGGGACCGGCGCGATCGCGGGCCGCCAGGCGAGCGCGAGCGCCGCCCCGGCCGCGGCGAGGCCGAAAATCCCGATTCCGGCAATCACGCGTCTCGTGCGCATGGCGTCACCTCCTGGCGGGGGATCGGAGCACGGTCCGGAGCGGCCGGGCTTGTCGGATCGCGGAAGCTTTTGGACATTCGCCCGCTTCCTCAGCGCCGCCGCAGCGCGACGACCTGGATCGCGCTCGCGAGAGCCCCGAGGGCAAGGCCCAGACTCGCCACCGCCGGCCAACCGCCCGTCTGCCAGGCGGCGGTCCCGAATGCGGAGCCAGCGGAGCCGCCGAGGAACATCGCGCCCATTAGGATCGTGTTGAGCCGCGCCCGGGCCTCGGGCTTGAGGGCGAAGACGACGTGCTGATTGGCGACGAGCGCCGCCTGCATCGCGAAGTCGAGCAGAACCACCCCGGCCACCACGGCCACGAGGGAGGGCGAGAGCCCAAGGACCGCCCACGAGGCGAACGTCAGCACCGCGCCCATCGCGACGATTCTTGCCGGGCCGCTACGATCAGCGACACGTCCGGCGAGCGGCGCGGCGGCGATGCCGACGGCACCCACGACTCCGAACAGGCCCGCGACATCGGCACCGTAGCCGTAGGGCGGGCCGGCGAGCCGGAATGCCAGAACGGTCCAAAACACGGTGAAGGATGAGAAGATCAGGGCCTGCGTGACCGCGGCGAGCCGTAGCGGCGGAAAGTCCCGCCACAGCCCAGCGAGGGAGGCGAGCAGCTGCCCGTAGCGCAGGGTCGCCTCGGGCCGGCTCTTCGGCAGGGTCGCCGCCATCAAGGCGCCGGCGGCGAGGGAGAGCGGCACGCCGAGCCAGAACATCTCGCGCCAGCCGGCATGGGTGGCGACGAAGCCGGCGAGCGTGCGGCTGAGCAGGATGCCGGTGAGGATCCCCGACAGGATCGTGCCGACCGTGGCGCCGCGTCGCTCGGGCGGGCTAAGATGCGCGGCGAGGGGTACGATCTGCTGCGCCACTGTCGCCGATAGCCCGACGGCTAGGGAGGCCAGCACGACGAGCCCCGCGCTCGGCGCCGCCGCGGCGAGGGCGAGCGCCGCCGCCAGCACGCCGAACTGGCCGACGATGAGCAGGCGCCGTTCGACGACGTCTCCGAGGGGCACGAGCAGGAAAAGCCCCGCCGCGTAGCCGAGCTGCGTCGCGGTCGGGATCAAGGCCGTCGCCTCGCCCGGCAGGTCGCGCTCGATCAGTGCCAGCATCGGCTGGTTGTAGTAGATATTGGCGACCGCGAGGCCGGCGGCGGCCGCCATCGCGAAGGTGCGCGCCCGGGGCGTCACATGGGTCGCCGGCCTCTCGGCCGCGGCTTGAGTGGACATGGTCCTTCTCCATCGGCCGGCCGATCCGTTCGCCAGTGCCGGTCCGCCGACAAGTTATTCCGTCACGCCGCACGGTGTAGTAGCGTCGCACGATATGCGATTGTAACGTGGCGCGTTATTTTGGATTTTCTCGCTCTCTCCGTCCTGACCGAGGCGGTCGGCGCCGGCAGCCTTGCGGCGGCGGCGCGGCGCCTGCACATCACCCCGATGGCCGCGACCCGCAGCCTGTCGGGCCTCGAGCGCGAGCTCGGGGTGCGCCTCCTGCACCGCACGACCCGCTCGCTCTCCCTCACGGACGAGGGGCAGGTCTTCCTCGCCCATGCTCAGGCCCTGCTCGAGGAGCGCGAGGCGGCGCTTGCCAGCGTGCGTCCGGCTGAAGCCGGCGCGACCGGGCGGCTGCGCCTCACCGCCTCGACGGCGTTCGGCCGCAAGGTCGTCGCTCCGGCGCTCGTCGCCTTCATGCAGTGCCACCCGGAGGTCCGGGTCGATCTCGTCCTCACCGACAGCGTCGTCGACCTGGTCGGGGAGGGGCTCGACCTCGGGATCCGCATCGCTCGGTTGAGCGAGTCGAGCCTGGTGGCGCGCCGCTTGGGGGCGAGCCCGCGCGGCCTCTTCGCGACGCCGGGCTACCTCGCCGCCGCCGGCACTCCGATGCAGGCGGCCGATCTCGCTTCCCACGAATGCCTGGCGCTGGCGGGTGCCGGCCACTGGGCGCTCGGAGAGGCCGGGCAGCAGGCGTCGGTCCGGGCAGAGGGCCGCTTCACCGCCAACACCATCGAGGGGCTGCACCAGGCCTGCCTCGGCGGCCTCGGGATCGCGATGCTGTCGCGCTGGGATGTGGCCGACGAGGTCGCGCGCGGGCTTCTCGCGGAGGTGCGGCTCGCCGAGGGCGAGCCGGAGCCGCTGGCGATCTGGGCGGTCTACCCGACGCGCCGGATGGTCCCGGCCAAGGTGCGACTGTTCATCCGGTTCCTTGCCGAGCGTCTGGAGGCGTGAGCGGCACGACCGGCATCGCGGAATCTGCCCCGCGCGGCGTCTAATGTGCGCCGCCCCCCTCCCGGTTCATCCGCCGCCACTGCCCGGGGCTGGTACCCACCGCCTGCGAGAAGGCCCGGGTGAAGTAGCTCTGGTCGCCGAAGCCGCAGAGCAGGGCCACCTCGGCCAGTGGAAGCGCGGTCTCGCGCATCAGGCGCTTCGCTTCCGTGATGCGGAGATCCGACAGGTAGCGGTGCGGGGACTGGCCGGTGCTGCGCCGGAAGGCCGCCGCGAAGTAGCTCGGCGACAATCGGCAGGCCTGCGCGACTTCCGCGATGGTCAGGGCGGTGGCGAAGCGGGCGTGCAGGATCTCCCGGGCGCGGCGCTCCTGCCAGGGCGAGAGGCCGCTGCGGACCGGCCGCACCGTGGCGGCGCCATCGCCGTAGCGATCGAGCGCGTGGGCGAGGAAGGCCATGGCGGTGTGCTCGACGAACATCGCCCGCGCCGGATCGGGCTCGGCCAGCGCCGGGAGCAGCAGGGCGACGACGCCCGCCGCGACCGGGTCCCGGTCCGCCCGCGGCCAGGCAAGGTGCGAGGGCGGCGGGACGTCGTTCTCCCGCGCAACAGTGTCGACGAGGGCGTGCGGCACGTAGAACTGGACCGCGTCGAGGGGGCCGCTCATGACCGAGCGTGGGCGATCGGCGAGGCTCACGACGCTGACGGCGTCGGCCGGCACGGCGCCGGCATGAACCAGCCGCCCGCCCACGGTGAAGGCGTGCTGCTGCAGCGGCCGCACCTGCACCACGATGCTGTAGGCGGCCTCCTGCTTGAGCGGCGGGGTTTCGGTGCCGGGCGCGAGCAGGCCCTGGAGGCGGGTGACGACCAGGGAATGGCCGGTCCGGTGCGCGGCCGTCAGCGTCCCGCTCGCGCGAACCCCGATATGGTCGGCCATGCGCGCGCCGTTCAGGCCCGACATCCGGTCAGGCGATGCGCGCCCGGTCCGCGCCGGCCGTATGGGCGCGCGAGACGATGAGGAGATGTAATCGAGAATCATTCCAGCACCCGGAGGCTACGGGTGCATGATCCCAGAGGCGCGGACAACCGTCTTTTCGATTCCTGCTCTGGTCTTTGCAGCGCTTGCTGTTACGCGTTCTGCTGGCGCCGATAGTCCCCCGGCGTGCAGCCGGTCGCACGCTTGAAGGCAATATTGAATGCGGATTGTCCGGAGAAGCCCGACCGATGGGCGATCTCGCCGAGCGGCGTCGCGGTCCGGGACAGGAGGCGCCTGGCCTCCTCGAGCCGCGCGGCGCTGACGAAGCTGTGCGGCGTGCTCCCGGTGACCGCCTTGAACAGCCGCGAGAAGTGGAACGGGCTCAGGCAGGCGACATCGGCGAGTTCGGCCACGGTGAGGTCGCGGTCGAGGTTGTCGCGGATGAACTCGGTCACCCGGCGGATCCGGGCCTGGCAGGTCGAGCCGGCTTCCGTGTCGGCCCGCTCCGGGCGGTCGTGCCCGTACATCTGCGCCACCCGCGCCACCAGCGACAGCGAGGCTGCCTCGACCAGCATCCGGCCGGCGGAGGTCTCGGCCTGGAGCTCGCGGCCGATCGCGAGGCCGAGCTGGCGCACCAGGTCGTCGTCGACATCGGCGAGGTACCGGACCGCGTCGGCGCGGATGCGCGGGTCGCCGTAGAGGTCCGCCATGTGGGCGAAGCGCTCGACCGGCAGATAGACGTGCAGGATGTCGTGCAGGGCGCCGGAGATGCCGATGTCGTCCTCGGCCACGCCGACTGGGCAGAACCACACGGTTCCCGCCTCCACGGCGGTGCGCTGGCGTTGGCCCGCCCCCTTGCGGCTGACATAGGCGCCGGGGCTGCGCCGCGTCGCGATGGTGATCTCCATCTGCGTCGGCACGATCGCCGGCAGCTCTCCGGGCGGATGGCAGCGCAGCTCCGCCGCGACGCCCGACCAGCCCCGCCCCTGCGAGGAGGCGACGAGGCCCGCATTGGGAAACTTGAACGCGCCGTGCCGATGCAGATCCATGCGCGACAATGTCCAAGCCGCGGCACGGCTACGCTATTATACACCCGTATCGGCGACACGGGCGCCGGGTTCGCCTAGAGCCTCGCCACTCATGACCGCCACAGGAGGGCCGGCGCGCGCGACGGTGGTCGGACGTCGCCGAGGCGGCATCGGAGGAGGCCCAGGAACCGGGCCCCGGGCGGAGGACCACATGAGCCAAGGCTTGGGGCAGGGAGGCTTGGGGCAGGACGGCTTCCGGCGGGAAAGCCTGGGGCAGGTCTTCTCGCGATGGCCGAGCCTCGCCTCTGCCAATGACGGCTCCCCCGCCGCCGACGCGCTGCCGGCCTGGATGCTCTCGGCCCCCCGCCGCCGCTGGCCGGACCTCGTCGAGGACGGCACGAAGGCGGTCTTGGCGGTCCTGGTCCCGGTGCTCCTCGTCGGGTGGGGGCTGGCCGCCGGGCCGCCGGCCTCCGTCGCGATGGCGGGCCTCCTCGTCGCCGGCGTCCTGGTTGCGCTCCTCGGCACCTTGCACGTCGCGCGGCTCCGTCGCGCCTTGCGGGCGAGCGAGGCGCAGTTCTCCGCGATCTTCGAGCGCGCCGGGATCTCGATGTGGCGCGAGGACTGGAGCGCGGTGGGCGAGACCATCGCCGCCTTGCGCCTCGCCGGCGTCACCGACATCGAGGGCTACTTCGCGGCGCGGCCTTCGGAACTGCGGGAGCTCTGCGGCCGGGTGCTGATCAAGGACGTCAACGCCTTCACGCTGGAGGAGACCGGCGCTCCGGACAAGGCAGCCTTCGTCGGCCCGCTCGACCGGCTGCTGCCGGAGACCGACCAGACCTTCGTGCAGTGGCTCGTCGCGCTCGGTCGCGGCGACCGCTTCTTCCGCTCGGAGGCCCATATCGTCCGGGCGGACGGCCAGCAGAGCGACGTGCTGTTCACCGCCATGCTGCCGCGCGAGCGCGCCGAGTTCTGCGACCTCCTCATCACCTCCCTCGACATCACGGCCTACAAGCAGGCGCAGGCGCGGCTCGCCGCCGCCGAGGGCGACCTCGCCCGGGCCGCCCGTTCGATTACCGTCGGGGCGGTGAGCGCGTCGATCGCCCACGAGGTCAACACGCCGCTCGCGGCGATCGCCGCCAACGCCCAGGCGTCCTTACGCTGGCTGAAACGGCCGGACCCGGACCTCGCCGAGGTGACGGCTGCCCTGGAGGATGTCGTCTCCGAGGCACGGCGGGCCCGCGACGTCGTCGCCCGCACCCGCTCGCTGTTCGGAACGGCCTCCCTCGCGCTCGCGCCCGTCGACCTCGTCGAGGCGGCTCGCGAGGCGACGCTGCTTGCCGAACGGGACTTGCGCGCCAACGGCGCCACGGTCCTCATCACCGCCGATCCCGACCTGCCGCCGGTCACCGGCGACCTCGTCCAGATCGAGCAGGTGCTCGTCAACCTGCTCGTCAACGCCGCCCAGGCGATGGCGGGGTCGAGCGGCCGCCGTGACGTCGCGATCACCGTGCGGGGCGATCCCGGCGCGGTGCGCGTCACGGTGAGCGATACCGGCCCGGGCGTGCCCCCGGAGCAGCGGGCCCGCATCTTCGAGCCGTTCCACTCGACGAAGCCCGGCGGCATGGGCATGGGACTGGCGATCTGCCGCAGCTGCATCGACGCCCATGGCGGCGACCTCTGGCTCGACGACGCGCCGGGTGGCGGGGCCGCCTTCCACGTCCGGGTTCCGACCGCATGCCGGTCTCCGGCCTGACCCCCCGCTCCGTCGCGATCGTCGACGACGACCCGGCGATCCGCCTTGCCCTGACCCGGCTCGTCGGGTCCCTGGGCTATGCCCCGATGCCGTTCGAGACCGGCGGCCACCTGCTCGCCGCCCTCGGTGCCGTCGAACCGGGCTGCGTCGTCACCGACCTGCAGATGCCGGGCCTCTCCGGCCTCGACCTGCTGCGCCAGCTGCGGCTGCGCCGTCCCCGGTTGCGGGTCATCCTCGTCACGGCCTATCCGAGCGACGCGAACCGCCGGCGCGCGCTCGCCTGCGGCGCCTTCGCGTATCTCGCCAAGCCGTTCGAGGCGGAGGAGTTGGAACGCTGCCTCGCGCGTGCGTTCGACACGCCCTGATTTCGTGTTAGACCCCGATCACTCCGCTTCCGGCGCGAACTCGCGATCGACGGGCTCTTCCGCCGGCGACGCGCTCACCCCGATCCCGATGCAGACCGGCACCGTTCACATCGTCGATGACGACGCAGCCCTGCGAAGGGCCCTCGTCCGCCTCTGCGGCTCGGCCGGGCTCAAGGCCATCGGACACCCCGACGCGTCGCACCTGCTCGCCAATCCCGACGTCGAGCGGCCGGCCTGCATCCTCCTGGACGTTCGGCTGACGCACGACGACGGCCTCGACGTCCAAGCCCGGTTTCAAGCGTCGGGCACCACGATCCCGATCATCTTCCTGACCGGCTACGGCACGATCCCGATGACCGTGCGGGCGATGCGGGGCGGCGCGGTCGAGTTCCTGACCAAGCCCGCAGAGGACGACGACATCCTCGCGGCCATCGACCGCGCCCTCGCCCTCGACGCGGCGTCCCTGGCCGCAGAGGCCGCCCGGGGCGCGCTCGCCGGCCGGCTCGCCTCCCTCACGGGCCGCGAGCGCGACGTGTTCGGCCTCGCGATCGGGGGCCTCATGAACAAGCAGATCGCCGCCGCGCTCGGCGTCTCGGAGATCACCGCCAAGGTGCACAAGCGGCGGGTGATGGAGAAGATGGAGGCCCGGTCGCTCGCCGATCTCGTCCGGATGGCGGGCGAGCTCGGCATCGATGCTCCACGCCAGCGCTGAGTGGCCCTCATCCGGCGGCCCGCGGGCTCCCGGCAGGGCCGTGATGACTCGGCCGGCAGGAACTGTCGAGGCCATCTCCGTGAGCGCTTTCCCGTGCAAGGACACTGCCCGCCGTACCCTGAGCCCGGCGCCTCCGCCCTGCGCCGCGATCCAGCCCCTGGAGGCCGTCACCGAGCGTCGGCGGCAATTCCCGCCGCAGCGACCGTGTGAGCGCCCGCGTCCGGGAGCGGGTGCGGTGGATGGCCTCCCGCTGGCCGGCGAGCCAGTCAGGCAGACCGTTCGTCAGTGCCATCGAGGCGTCGAGTTCGGTTCCTCGTTCCTCGAGCCAGCGGACCTGGTGGTAGAACTCGATGAGCTCGATAGCGGTGCGCGACGAGAACAGCCCGATGCGGCCAGAGTTGTTGGCGACGCCCGCGAGGTCGTGGCGCCACAGGCGCAGGGCTGCGGCTTCCCGACCCTCTACGATGGTCCCCGCCCGGTTCAGGCGTGCCTCGTAGCGCAGCAGGCTGCGCTGGATTGACTTGATCTCAGCCAGGAGGGCGAGTCCGTAGGTGCGGCGCTCCTGGCGCCGGACCCAGCCCTGGCTGAGCAGCGCGCCGAGGAAGCCGGTGACGATGCTGATCCCGGCGGAGAGCAGGACCGTCGTGAAGGCGAGGTCTGTCATACCAGCTCCTCCTCGACCGAACCGGGGCTCCGGACCGATGCCAGGAGCGGGGACGCGCCGACCGTCACCGCGCGGCTCCGGGCGGCTGGGCATGGAACACGGTGGTGTAGTTGGCCGGGATCCAGCTGAATTGTCCGTCCTCGGCCCGGATGTGGCCGAGCCCCGGGAAGGAGATGTGGGCGGCGCCGATCCAGGCGCCGGTGCGGGACGCCTCCGAGAAGAGCGTCTCGCGCCGGGCCTCGGCGCCCGCGCCGTCGGTATCGTAGGTCACCGTGACCTCCGGATCGGGGAACTGGATCGGCGCCACGTGGACGATGTCGCCCCAGACCAGCAGCGTCTCAGTTCCACTCGTCACGCGGTAGGAGGTGTGCCCCGGCGTGTGGCCCGGGGTCGCGACCGCGACGAAGCCCGGCAGGACTTCGCCCTCGCCGTCGAAGGGAATGAGCCGTCCGGCGTCGCGGTAGGGCTTGAGCGCGGCCTGGGCGCCCCGGAACATCGGCAGCAGGAAGGGTGGAGCCGCCGCCTCGTTGGCCGGGTCCAGCCAGTAATCGGCGTCACGGCGGCTGACCCGGATCGTCGCATGCGGGAAGACGGCCTTGCCGTCGTGCATGATCCCGCCGACGTGATCGGCATGCAGGTGGGTCAGCAGCACCTCGTCGACCGCCTCCGGCGTGTAGCCGGCGGCGCGCAGGTTCGCGACGAGCCTGCCGCAGCAGGATCCGTAGAGGTCGCCCGCGCCCGCATCGATCAGGACGAGCTGCGCGCCGGTATTGATCAGGAACGCGTTGATCGAGCCCTCGAAGGGCAGGGCGAGGAAGTCTCGCGCGAGCCGGCTCTCCGCCTCGCCCGGCCGGACCTCGGAGAGGAGGGCGCGCGGGCCGCCGTCGCGGGGCCGCTGGAGCACGGTCGGGATCGGAAAGGTGTGGGTGCCGTCGAGGAGAGCCGTCACCTCGAAGCGCCCGAGCATCATGCGGTAGAAGCCCGGTGCCTGCTCTACCACTTGGGGCGCCGCCGCGCGCGGGCCGCCGGACGGTCCTCCGACCAGGACCAGGCAGAGAGCCAGAGCGCAGGCGCCGCCGAGGCCCCGGAATTTGCCGGTCGACGCACCGTGGCGGCGAAGCCCGGTCATGCCCGCTCTCCCGTTCCAGCAGATTCTTCCTCGGGAACCGGGATTGCGAAGCCGTTCAGGGTTACCGAGACGAAGCAGTAGTGACCGACGAGGTAGATCAGCTCGCTGGCACCCGCCTGGCCAAACAGCGCCACGGCACGCCGGTAGGTCGGCTCCGGCAGGACCCCGCCACCGGTGAGCGCGCGGGCGACGTCGAACGCCGTCGCCTCCTCGTCCGTGAGGTCAGGTGGCCGTTCGCCGGCGGCCAGTGTCGACAGGCGCTGGTCGGTCATCGCGTGGCGTGCCTGCGCGACCACTCCATGCGCGTAGATCTCATAGGCCGCACCGAACCGTGCCCCGACCGCCAGGATCGCGACCTGCCGCACCGCATCGGGCAAGATCTTGAACGTGGTCATCGCCTGGGTGACGGTCCAGAAGGCCGCGCCGACCTCAGGCTGGTGCAGCCACGCATTCCAGGGCCCGAGGAGTGCGCCGTCTGCCCGCGTGGTGGTGAAGAGGTCGTACTTGGCGCCCACGCCCGATCTCATGTCGTCGTAGAGTGGCCGCTGTGACGGGGAAAGGTCGGCGGGGGCGATCGGCGGGAGGCGCATCCGTGGACTCTTCTCGTCAGCGGCCGTGAGCGCGACCGTCCTCGTTGTCTAGCGGGGCTGCTCCGAGCTGACTTGTACGGGATCGCGCTCGATTGGACGTTTCGATGGATGTCGGACGCCCGAGACGTCGGTGTGGGGCGAGCTACAGGTCGTTGGGTGCGTCTAAGAGTCCGTTAGGAAAGAGTTAACTCATAGTGATTGATGCGAGCATCCGCCCGATTGATGCAAAAAGCATCGCACCAGCCGAGACGTGGAGCAACGTTTCATAGTCGACCTTGAGGCGGCGCGAGCCCGTGAGAACGCCAATGCTCTGCTCGACCCGCCATCGTTTCGGCAGGAGAACAAAGCCCTTCGACCCCTTTGGTCGAAGAACCACCTCGAC
>NZ_LABX01000214.1 GCF_001043915.1 Methylobacterium aquaticum
CAAGATCAACCAGCGCCACCAGATGCTGATGCTGGCACTGCGCATCGGCCGGCGGGCATTGCCGGTGGCTTGGCGCGTCGTCGCCACGCAAGGGGCCATCGGCTTCGAGGTCCAGAAGGACTTGCTCGCCGCGAGCCCTCGCCTGGCTGCCGCCCGAGGCCAAGGTCTGCCTGATGGCGGATCGGTTCTACGGCACGGCCAACCTGATTGCCTTGTGCCAGGCCCACGGTTGGGACGACCGCATCCGCCTCAAGGGAAACTTGAGCGTCAAGTCGCGCGGACGGTCGAAGATGACGACCGGCCAATTGGCCAAGGACAAGGTCTTCGCGCTCTCGGCTTTCCATCTGACGGCTCACGATGTTCCCACTCATCTCGGGATCGTCCAAGACCCTGGACACCCCGAACCGTGGATCATCGCCATGCCGGCCAAGCCTGGCTATCTGACGACGATGGACTACCCTGCGCGCCGGGCAATCGAGCCGATGTTTTCCGATTTCAAGTCGTGGGGGTTCGGTCTCGAAGACAGTCAGATCTCGTATCCAGATCGGCTCTCACGGCTGGTCCTCGCCATGGCCCTGGCTCTCTACGTTGCTGTGTCGACAGGCCAGTGGGATGCCACCGTCAATCCAAGTCCTGCCGAAAAAACTCTGCGATCAACGACCACGACAACTCGAACGCTCTCGAACCTCCCTCTTCACCAGAGGCTTGCGCTGCATCGTCAGGCTCATCGTGACCGCCACACCCATTCCTCCCTTGTGGACAAAACAACCCTTGTGCACAGCAAAACTGATGGATGGTGAGGGTGTGCCGGTCTGTGACGGTGGAGATCGTCAAGCGCTCGGATCAGGCCGTCGGGTTCGAGGTCCTGCCCAAGCGCTGGATCGTGGAGCGAACGATTGGCTGGCTCAATCGCTGTCGGCGACTGGCCAAGGATTGGGAGTGCCGCACCCGCAAGGCGCTGGCTTTCCTGCGCCTTGCCCCTATCCGCATCATGTTGCGAAAGCGCTGTCAGAATTCAATATGATCCCGGACAGACTCTTAGGCGTGGGGGACGGCTCAAGCGAGGCCCGGCACGACGCCCGGCCCGGACTACCTCACGAGGCTGCACCCCCCTTCCGCCATCGGCCGGAACGCGTCTTTGGCGTCGATCTCGCGGATCGGCTTGAAGTAGTCCCAGGCTTGCCTGCTCTCGGCCGGAGCCTTCACCTCGTAGAGCGTCAGGGGGTAAACCACCCGCCCGTCGATCCGAACGCTTCCCTTGTGGCCGAAATAGTCAACGGGGATCTCGCGCATCCGGGCGGCGACAGTATCGGCGTCGAGCGTGTCGGCCAGCCTGAGCGCCTTCAGGTAGTGCCGGACGGAGGCGTAGACCGACGCCTGCTGCTTCGTCGGCATCCGCTTCGTGCGCTCGAAGTAGCGCTTCGACCACGCCCGCGAGACATCGTCCTGGTTCCAGTAGAAGCCCTCGGACAGGAGGAGCCCCTTCGTGACCGCGAGTCCGAGCGTGTGGACGTCCGTGAGGTAGAGCAGGAAGGCGACGATCTTCTGCCCGTCGCCGACGAGGCCGAACTCGTTCGCCTGCTTGATCGAGGTCATCAGGTCCGCCCCGCCATTGGCGAAGGCGACGACATCGGCCTTCGAGCCCTGCGCCTGCAGCAGGAAGGAGCTCATGTCACCGACGTTCAGCGGATGCCGGACGGCGCCGACCACCTTGCCGCCGGCATCGGCGATGAACTTGCCGGCGTCACGTTCCAGGGCGTGGCCGAAGGCATAGTCGGCCGAGATGAAGAACCAGCTCTTCCCGCCCGCCGCGACGACCGCCTGCGAGGTCGCCTTCGAGTAAGCGTAGGTGTCGTCCTGCCAGGCCGTGCTGTAGGGCGAGCAGGCCTTGCCGGTCAGGTCCGAACTCGTCCCCTGCATTAGCGTCAGCCGCTTGGCCTGGCGGCCGATCTCCTGGACGGCCAGGGCGACGGACGAGACCGGGACGTCCGCGATGACGTCGACGCCGTCCTGGTCGATCCATCGCCGAGCGATGGCCGAGCCGACATCCGCCTTGTTCTGGTGATCCGCTGACAGGATCTCGACCGGGACGCCGTTGACCGCCCCGCCCTCGTCCTCGACCGCGAGCCGGGCGGCGGCGACCGAGCCCGGCCCGCCGAGATCGGCGTAGGGTCCGCTCATGTCGTTGAGGATGCCGATCTTGACCAGCGGCTTCTCGATCCTCGCGGAGGCAGGACCGGCCTCGACCATGACGAGCGCGGCGAGCGCGGCAGCCAGATACCGATGTCGGCGCATGATGCGATCTCCTGTGCTTGATGCGACGCGCATCTCTCGGCGGACTATCCTCCAGGGCGGCGTCCGATCATGGTGCGGTCGGGCGCCGTTATAGATTGTTGTTTTTGCTGAGTTTTCTGTGACGAACCGGTGTCCGCTCCGTCGGGGAACGCCCTAGACGCCGTAGATCCGGCCGGCCTCTTCCCGCGTCAGCAGGCCTTCGGCGATCTCCTTCGCCACGAGCGACCTGTCTCGTCCGCCGGGCGCGCCGTAGCCGCCGCCGCCGGCGGTCTCGATGACAAGCCGGTCGCCCTTGCGCAGGGTCGTGTTGCTCTTCGAGGGCAGCGCGATCATCTGCCCGTCGCGCTCGACGAGAAAGCGGGAATGCTGTCCCGGCTCGCCGCCGAACAGGCCCCACGGCGCGACCTTGAACCGGTCGGAATAGGAGTTGAAGGTCACGCCCTCGTCGAGGATCCGGTAGACGCGCCGCGCGCCGAGACCGCCCCGCCGCTCGCCGGCCCCTGCCGAGCCCCGCCGGAGCGCGTATTCCTCGACCCGCATGAACGGGTAATCGGCCTCGAGCGCTTCGACAGGGACGTTCGAGCAGTTGCCGACATAGCCGTCGACCACGTCCGCGCCGTCGGCGCCGGCCGACGCGCCCCAGCCTCCGCCGACCACCTCCATGTAGACCCGGTAGCGTTCTTCCGACATATGCCCCATGCCGATCGCGTTGGTGGTGTCGTGCCCGGAGGCGAGGACCTGGGTCGGGACCACCTGCGACATCGCTTTCATGATGACGTTGTAGACCCGGTGGCAGGCGTTGTTGCGGGCCCTGACGGCGACCGGCTGGCTCGGGTTGAGAAAGCTGCCGTAGGGCACGTCGACGCGGCGGATCGGCCGGTAGAGCCCGTCGTTGACCGGGATTGTGCCGCCGCCGAGCAGGATGCCCATCGCCCCGTAGGCGGCGGAGATCGTCGAGGCGACGGGCGAGTTGATCATTCCCTGCGTCTGGGGCGCGGACCCTGCGAAATCGAACGCGATGCCGTCGCCCTCGACCGTGACGGTGACGCAGACGCGCAGCGGCTCGTCGGTGAAGCCGTTGTCGTCCACGAAGTCGTCGGCCCGGTAGACGCCATCGGGAATGGCGCGGATCGCCTCCCGCGCCAGGCGCTCGGAATAGTCCTGGAGCTCCGCCGCGCCGGCGAGCACGGTCTCCTCGCCGAACCGCTCCAGCATCTCGATGAAGCGCGCCTCGCCGGTGCGGTTCGCCGCCATCTGGGCGTAGATGTCGCCCATCACCTGGTCGGGCGGGCGCACGTTGATGCGGATGAACTGCTCCAGGAGGCCGTCGCCGAGGTCGCGCTCGACGTCGAAGCGCGACAGCGGGATGCGCAGCCCCTCCGAGAACACGTCGGTGGCCGAGGCGTTCGGGCCGGCGGCGCCGCCGCCGACGTCGATGTGGTGGCCGAGCGAGGCGCTGAAGGCGACGAGCTTATCCCGGAAGAAGACGGGGGTGAACAGCACGATGTCGTTGAGGTGCTGCGCCCCGCTATAGGGGTCGTTGGTGATCAGGCCCTCGTTTGGGCGGATGGTCGACAAATCAAAGCGCCGGGCGAACGCCTCGAAGACCTTCCCGAACGAGTTCATGTGGATCGGGCAGAACTGGGCCTGCGCGATGATCCGGCCCTGCCGGTCGAGGAACGAGGTCGAGCAGTCGCGCGCCTCGCGGATGATCGTCGAGTAGGCCGAGCGCACGAGCTTCTCGCCCATCTCCTGGGCGATGCCGTGCAGACCGTTGCTGATGATGTTGAACGTGGCTTGGCTGAGCTGTCCGGACACGATCAGGCCTCCGTCGTCAGGATGAGGGCGCCGGTCGGATCGACGGTCGCGGTCCAGCCGGGCGGCACCAGGGTCGTGGCGGTCGGCTCCTCCACGATGGCGGCGCCCTCGATGCGGGTGCCGGGGGGAAGGTCGGCCCGCCAGGCGAAGCGGCACGGCACGCGGGCGCCCTCGAACAGGATCGCGCTCTCCTCGATCGGGGCGGCGTCCGTGTCGGGCCGGCGCGGCGTGGTGAGGGCGTCCATCGCGTTCGCCGCGGCGGGAACCGAGGCGGTGAGGCGCAGTGTCACGATCTCGACCGCGTCCATCGTGGAGAGCGCGCCGTAGCGGGCCTCGTGCGCCGCCTTGAACTGCGCCTCGACGTAGGACCGTCCGAGCGTGCGCAGCTCCTCGAGATCGACCGGCGCGATCAGCTCGTAGCCCTGCCCGACGAACCGCATCTCGAACTCGTGCCGGAAGTCGATCTCTCCGGGCGCGCGGCCGAAGCCCGCGAACTCGGCCTCAGCCTGGGCGCGCAGGCCGGCGAACGCGTCGGCGACCTCCTCGGCCACCCGGTCGCCGACCCGCAGGAACCGCGTCTCGCGGTAGATCCGCTTGAGGTCGGCGACGAGCAGGCCGAGCGCGGAGAACAGGCCCGGATAGGGCGGGATCACCACGCGGCGGATCTTGAGTTCCCGCGCCGTCAGGGCGCCGATCATCGGGCCCATCCCGCCGTAGCAGTAGAGCGCGTAGTCCTTGGGATCGTGGCCGCGCTGTACCGAGACGAGTCGGACGCCTTGGCTGACGTTGGCCGCGCCGATCTCGATCATCGCGCGGGCGAGGTCGCCCGGGCCCTGGTCGAGGGATTCGGCGAGATCGCTGAGCGCATCGCGCGCCCGCTCCGGGAGGAGTGGCATGCGTCCGCCGAGGAAGCGGTGTGGCCTGATCCAGCCGAGCTGGACGAGCGCGTCGGTCATCGCCGGCACGGTGCCGCCATGGCCGTAGCAGGCCGGCCCCGGCCGCGCGCCCGCCGAGCGCGGCCCGACATGGAGCATGCCGCCGGCGTCGACCCAGGCGAGGCTGCCGCCGCCCGCGCCGATATTGGCAATATCGATGCTCGGAAGGCCGACCGGGAGCCCCGCGACCTGCGTCTCCGCCGTGACGTCGGGACGGCCCTTGGCGATCAGGCAGATGTCGGCGCTCGTCCCCCCGATATCGAGCGTGATGACGTCCGCGTCGCCGATCGCCGCCGCCATCTGGGTCGCGCCGATGACCCCCGCGGCCGGGCCGGAATTCAGCATCTCGACGCCGCCGCGGTCGAGGCCGCTGCTCGGCAGCACGCCGCCTGAGGATTGCATCACGAACAGGTTGGCGTCCGGGGCCTCCGCCGCGAGGTGGCGCTCGAGCCGCGCCAGGTAGCGGCCGACCAGGGGCACCAGGTAGGCGGCCATGGCGGTGGTCGAGGCTCGCTCGTATTCCCGGAACGTCGGCAGGACGTCGGAGGAGATCACGACCGGGAGCCCGGGGTGGCGCGCGGCGATGACCTCCCGCACCCGCTGCTCGTGGGCGGGCTGGCGATAGGCGTGGAGCAGGCAGATCGCCACGGCGTCGGGCTTCTCCCGCTCCACGAGTTCGGCCATTGTCGCGACGAGCGCCGCCTCGTCGAGCGGCGTGACGATCTCGCCCCGCACGTCGACTCGCTCCACCGCCTCGACGCACAGGTTCAGGGGAACGAGCGGCTCGGGCTTGCGGCAGGCGATGGCGTAGACGTTCGGGCGAAGCTGGCGCTGCAACGCGAGGATGTCGCGAAACCCCGCGGTCGCCACGAAGGCCGTGCGGCCGCCCTTGCGCTCGATCACCGCGTTGGTCGCCACGGTCGATCCGTGGAAGAGCTGGCGAAGGTCCGACAGGTCGCCGTCCAGCGCCTCGCTCAGCCCGCCGATTACGCCGATCGACGCGTCGTGCGGCGTCGACGGCACCTTGTGGGTCTTCACCTCGCCTCCGGCGATCCAGATCAGATCCGTGAAGGTGCCTCCCACCTCGATCGCGACCTTGGTCCCGGTCCTGTGTGATGTCTGCGGCATGTGGCGTTTCCTGATTGGGGGCGTCCGGCCTCAGCCGAGCGGGATGTCGTTTTCGACGGTGAAGCGGCGGCGCTTCAGCTCGTCGAGGAATGGCTGGACGGCGAAGTATTCCTCCGGCCCCCACACCCCCGGCCGCATCGGCGCATCCCCCATCAGCTGCACGCCGACGGACAGCCCCATGGAGGTTCCGGCATCAAGGTAGCCGTCGTAGAACGGGTCAGAGCGGCCGATGACGGCGCAGTTCACCGTGACGGGCTTGCCCTCGACCATGCCGCGCCCGATCGCGAGGTGCAGCTCCTGCGACGTCGTTTCGGGGATCGCGTGCCGGTTGCGCGCGATGTTGCGGGCCAGGAGCGTCTCCAGGAAGCGGCCGGGCTTCACGAGCGCGCCGTCGACCTCGATCGGGTCGTCGAAATCCCCGAAGCCCGCCTTCACCAGCCCGGTCCAGGCCTCGTGCTCGCGGTCGGGCAGGTGGAGCTTCCAGGTGAATTCCCGGATGCCCTTGTCGCGGATCCCGTCGGCGAACGGCACCGTCAGCGGCTCGGAATGCTGGGTGTACATGAACTCGGTCGGGCCGAACGGCTCGGGCAGGTGCAGCACCTCCCGGCCCGACTGGGGAGCCATTTCGCGAAGGGCGCCGTCGATGAATTGCTGGGACGGGTTGGCGTACTCGGCGAGGATCGTCGAGACGGCGTAGGGCGGCTCGAGCACCGGGCTTTCGGGTCCTGCCTTCCTGGCGGCCCAGTACAGCTTGATGCTGTCGATCCGCTCCAGCCGCTCGGCCACGGCCTTGCAGATCACGTTCGAGATGCCCGGATCGGCGCCGAGGCCGAGGACCGCCGTCAGGCCCGCCGCGCGCCAGCGCTCGTGGTGCGCCTTCTGCTGGACCGTGAACACGCCCATGCCGCCGTAATCGACGTAAGGGACGCGCGCCTCGAAGCAGGCATCGAAGATCGCGAGCTGGTGGCCGGCGAAGGTCGGCACGGCGTTGATGCACAGATCCTGGTCCGCCAGGGCCGTCCGGAGCGCCCGCGGATCCGCAACATCCAGGACGAGCGCACGCAGCCGCGGGTCATCGAACGTGTTGACTAGGCCCTCCGCCCGTTCGAGCGAGGTATCCGCCACGACGATGGAGGTCACGTTCCGCGAATACGGGGCGACGAGATCGCGGATCGTGCCGCTCGCCATTCCGCCCGCGCCGCCAAGGACTAGGATTCGCATCGCGCCACCTGGTGCACTCTTGAAGACCGATGGCGATAGATTTGAACAACAATGCAATTGACGCAAGAAAAGAAAATTGCCAAATTTCGTCAATTCGATTGACGAAATCGGTGCCTATCCGTGAAGCATCTTGGTGGGAATCTCACCGCGCTGCGCTCATTCCATGCGCTGGTGAAAGGCGGCGGCGTCGGCGCGGCCGCGTCGGCCCTGAACGTCACGCCCGGGGCGATCCGGCACCAGCTGCGCCAGCTTGAGCTGGAGGTCGGCCAGGAACTCTTCGTCCGCAGCAAGCGCAACCTCCAGCTGACGGCGGCGGGCGCGCGCCTGTTCGAGACGGTGGGCCGTGCCTTCGCGGAGTTGAGCGCCGCATGCCGCGGCCTCGCCGTGAGCGACGTCCAGGGCGAGCTGCGCGTGTCCTGCGCGCCGGCCTTCGCGGCTTTGCGGCTGATGCGGGCGATCGACGTCTTTACCCAGAGCTACCCGCAGATGAGCGTCCGGGTGTTTCCGGCCGAGCGGGCCGACGAGACGATGGACGTCGTCATCGCGTATGGCGAGCGCCCGGTGTCGGGCACCCGGATCGCGATCCTCAAGGATGAGACCTACTTCCCGGTCTGCAGTCCGGCGCTGGCCTACGAGAGCGACATCACCGGGGTGGGGGACCTCGAAGGCCTCGTCGGCCTGCATGCTCGGGACTACGAGGATTGGCAGCGCCTTCTCGGGTCATCGTCGGGGCGGCCGATCCGCTTCCGGCAGGAGGTGGTGTTCCCCGACGCGCACCTGTCGATCCAGGCCGCGCGCGAGGGTCTCGGCGTCGCGGTCGGCACGTCGATCCTGTGCGCCGACGATCTGCGCCGCGGGACTTTCGTTCGCCTGCTCGACATCGAGGTGCCGGCACCGAACCCGTACTTCATCATTCAGCCTCAGGGCTCGAGGCACCCAACCGTCGACTTTTTCACGTCGATCGTTGTCGAGCAGGTGGAAACGTCGCGAATGAGCTAACGCAATTTTTTAACGAAGTGGAAACTGTTTATTCAAGTAAAAACGGTATTAATGAAGATCAAACTCTGAGCTATAATAAATTACGGTCTGGCAATAAATATTAGTAAAATTAACTCAAGCTTAGACGATCCTCGCCTGACGCTGGAACGATGATCGTGATCCAGCCGAACGAATGCTATAATGCATGTGATTTCAAATATTTATATCTTAACAAGTATGAAGTCGCCCCATATCTAGCGATAGCAGGCGCTCGTCGCTCGTGAGGAGCGCATATTTTCTCATCATGCAGCCTGCCTAAGAAATATCAACCACGGTGGTCCGGTTGCTGAGCGCGTATCGCCTCGCGTGAATTGAACGCGAGAAGCTGCAGGCTGCAGATATAGCAGGCTCTGCGGCGCCAATATGATCCGGTTGCCGTAAGCACGGTCGTTCGTCCCAGGTGATACGCCGCCGACAGCAAGAAGGGCCGCCCGGAGGCGGCCCTCGTTCAACTCTCGGTCGATAAGCCCTCAGGCATGGCCGTAGCTCTGCCGGCGCAGGGAGGCCGCATGCAGGTTGACGACGCTGACAGCGATAAAGGTCAGAACCAGACACGTCACGATCACGCCGAAGAAGGCTTCCGACCCGTAACCCAGGGCCGCCGAGCCGATATAAGCGCTGACGATTGCGCCGGCCCGCCCGAAGCCGGCTGCGGCCCCGACTCCGGTCGAGCGGATCGACGTCGGATAGACGTGCGTGGCCAAGGCATACAACGAGCCCTGCGCCCCGAGGAGAAAGAACCCTTCGACGAAGAGAAGCGGCATCAGCAGGGATTGGCTGGAGGCGGAGAGCGGGATCACGGAGAGGATCGCGGCCCCGAGCGACGCGGCGCCCGCCATGGTCAGGATCCCGATCCGGGAGCCGTATCGCCCGATCGCCCACGCCGCAGCGATGCAGCCCGCGACACCACCGAAGTTGAAGAGCGACAGGCCGAGGCTCGCCAGCTTGACGTCGATCCCCTTGCTCGTCAGCAGCGTCGGGGCCCAGGCATAGAGGACGTAGACTGGCAGAAGGCAGAAGAAGAACGCCACCCACAGCGCGAGAGTGCTGCGCCGGTAATCGCTCTCGAACAAGGCGCCGAAGGAAGCACGGGCGACGGTCGCGCCACGCTGGTCGACGAAATGGCTTCCCGCCGGTACGGCGACGCCGAGAGCGCGCACCGATGTCTCCAGCCGCCGCCTGTCGGCACCCCGGCGCAGGAGGTATTGCGGAGACTCGGGCAGGGCGAAGGCCAGGATCACGGCGACCAGCATCGGCGCCAGCCCGCTGACCACGAACAGGCTGCGCCAGCCGTAAGCAGGCAGCAACTGCGCCGCGAGAAGGCCTCCGATCATGCCGCCGATCGGGATGCAGACGATACCGAGCATGACCGACAGGCTGCGCCGGTGCTTCGGCGTGAACTCGGCGATCAGCGTGGTTGCGGCCGGCAAGGCTCCGCCGAGGCCGAGGCCGGCAATGAAGCGGTACAGGCTGATGTCGGAAGGACCGTGCGCCAGCGCGATCGCCGCCGTCGCGAGTCCAAAGAGGATGACCGACCCGACCAGCGCGACCTTGCGGCCGATCCGGTCGCCGAGAAATCCGCCCAGCGGCGTGCCGACCGTCATGCCGACGTAGCCGAGCGCGAGCGCCGGGGCGAAATCGCTGCGGGTCACGCCCCATTCCGCCATCATCGACGGGATGGCGAAGCCGAGGATCTGGTTGTCCAGCCCGTCGAGAATGATGGCGAGCGCGCAGAGCAGCAGGACCTGCTTGCGCGAACGGGTCCACGCCCCGTCGTCGACGAGCAAGCCGAGATCGACCGCCGGGCCGGTGCCCGACGTGACAGGTGCAGCATTCATGGTCTTTCCTCCCAGGTGAATTTTTAGGCCGCAGATATGCCCGACGAGGGCCTGCGATCAGTCGTCGATCAGTCCGGCATAGTTGGGCGTCATCGCGAGCAGGGGATCCCGGCCGCGCAACTGCTGGTTGATGATGCCTCGCAACCAGCGAATGGCCGGGTCGTTCTCGCGCCGTCTGTGCCAGAACTGCTTGAGCCGGATATCGGGAACCGCGAACGGAGGCGGGACCATCTTCAGGCCAGCTCCGGCGTACCAGGCCCCGAGCGAGGCCGGCACGATCGCCACCATGTCGCTGTTGGCGATCAGCTGCGGCACGCTCATGAAGTGGTTCATCTGCAGCAGCACACGCCGTTCGAGCCGCAACTCGCGCATCCGGCGCTCGACGATCTCCTGGCTGCGACCCTGTTCGTTGACCACCAGGTGATCGGCCGCGAGGAACTGCTCCAGGCTCAGGGTCGAGCCGATCGTCGGATGATCCTGACGCACGATGCAGGTGAACGGATGCTCGACGAGATCGTCCTCGGCGATGCTCGGCGACGACAGGTCGGGAAAGTAACCGATGGCGACGTCGACGTCGCCCCGATCCAGGGCGTCGCCGAGCTCGCGGTGATGCATGGTCACGCAGCGCAGACTGGCCTTCGGGGCCTGCGCCCGCAGGCAGCGCAGGAGCGGCGGAACGAAGACGAGAACGCCGATGTCGGACGTCGTGACCGTGAACACGCGCTCGCTGCGGGCGGCGTCGAAGGTCGGCTTGCGCAGGATGTCCCGATCGATGGCTTCCATAACGGCCCTGACCGGACCGATGATCTCCTCCAGGAACGGCGTCGGCCGCATGCCGCGTCCCGTCCTGAGAAACAGCTGATCACCGAAGAAGGCGCGCAGCTTGGCGAGATTGGCACTGGCCACCGGCTGGCTCATGCCGAGCCGGCGGGCTGCGGCCGAGAGATTTCTCTCCCGTTCGAGCACGTCCAGCATCAGCAGGAGGTTGAGATCCAGCCGCCGGATATCCATCGAGCCGATCCTGATGTCAGGGATGGTGCCCCGGGAGGCTACCACGCGGACGGACGGGGGAGCGCCCGCCGCCGGGACATCAGGCGCAAGAGCGTGATCCCACATGGGTCCGGAGCCTCCGCGCCGCCGTCAGGGTGTTCGCCAGCAGCTGGGCGATCGTCATCGGGCCGACCCCGCCGGGAACCGGCGTGATGGCGCCGGCAACCTCCACCGCTTCGTCGAAGACCACGTCGCCGACGAGGCGGGTCTTGCCGGACGAGAGCGCGACCCGGGTGATCCCGACATCGATGACGATGCTGCCGGGCTTGATCGCCTCGCCGCGGATCAGGCCGGGCACGCCGGTCGCCACCACCAGGATGTCGGCCTCGCGCGTCCGCCGGGCGAGATCCGTCGTCAGATGATGCGCGATCGAGACAGTGCAGCCCGCCTGCAGCAGGAGCCGCGCCATCGGACGCCCGACCACGTTCGACGCACCTACCACCAGCGCCCCTAGACCGGCGAGATCGTCGCGGACCGAGCGGATCAGGCGCATGACGCCGAGCGGCGTGCAGGGCACGAGGCCGTTCGCAGCACCGCTCGCGACGCGCCCGACATTGAGCGGGTTGAAGCCGTCGACGTCCTTCTCGGGCGCGATCGCATCGACGATCTTGGCCGAATCGATCTGGGCCGGCAGGGGAAACTGGACCAGGATCCCGTGGATGGCGGGATCCCGGTTCAGCTTCCTCACGAGGGCGAGCAACGTGCCCTCGTCGATGCCGGCCGGCAGATCGTGCCGGATCGAACGCATCCCCACCGCTTCGGTTTGGCGGACCTTGCTGGCGACGTAGACGTGACTGGCCGGATCGTCGCCGACCAGCACGACCGCGAGACCGGGGCGGGAGCCACCCTGGGCGAGGAAAGCCTCCACGCCGTCGGCGACATCCTGGCGGAGTGCGGCGGCAAGCGCCATCCCGTCGATGATCTGGGCAGGCATGATCAAGCCACGAGTGGGAGCTAGACTTTGGACAGGTCGGCGCGCCGGTTGTCCTGCTTGTAGGGGGCGGGAGCCACCTTGGCGCGGATCACCTTCTGGCGGTCGCCGGGATTGCCCCAGATCACCTCAACGTCGGTGCCGATCTCCGCATGAGCGACGTCGATCACGCACAGAGAGAGCATCTCCTTAAAATAGTAACTATAGCCGCGCGAGGTTGCGACGCCGACTTCACGGTCGCCCAGAAGCACCTTGTCGGCATACATGAAGCCGCGCTGGTCGCGGGGCATCTCCATGAAGTGATACGGTTTCTGATCCTTGCGGAAGAGGGAGGCATAGACATCGGCGACGTCGTCGCCGTCCCAGATCAGCGTCCGCATCACGCGGCGCGGGTGGGCGACCTCCTCCTCGAGCGCCTTGCGCCCGATGAAGTCGTGATCGAATTTGATGTTCTTGCCCCAGCCGAGCTCGACCGGGCTGCGATACCAGGCGCTGATGTCGTCGGCCTCGAAGCTGCCGGCCACGTTGAACGTCGAAGCGAAGGCCGGCATGGCGGCGCGGAACTCGGCGAGGTAGCCCGCCATCTCGGGCCCGAAGATGCCGGGCAGGTAATCGGTGACGATCGTCGGAAAGCAGGCTTCCAGGTGATTGATGAACGCCGCCCTGCCACCGAGCTTCTTGAGACCAAACTCCTGGCCGACCGAGATCAGATGCTTATACACCTGAGGCGCTTTGGCGATCGGTCCCTGGAGCTCGAAGCCGATCTCGCCGGACATGCCCTGGCGCAAAGCCAGCATTCGGCAGCCAGCGATCTCGATCTCGCCAGAGCGCATGAACTTGATGTCGCGCAGATTGGCGCCGGACGCCTTCTCGAGCAGCGCCAATGCGGTAGGCCCGGCCACCTGGAAATTGAACCAGTCGTCAGCTTCCGAGGCGACGTCGTAGTTGCCGTTCCGGCGAACGTGATCGACCCAGAACGTCCCACGACCAAACAGCATGTACTCGTCATCGGACAGGCGCGTCAGGATGCCTTCTGCGATGACCTTGCCGTCCTGGTTGGTGTGCGTGACGTGTTTCGACTGGAGTACGTCGAACTTGGCGAAGCTGTTGATCGACGTGTCGCTGAACAGCTTGAGGGCATCCGGCCCCTTGAAGCGGCGTTCCCACAGGAACGACCAGTCGCCGATCGAGCATGTTTCTTTCCAGGACATGCTCTCGTCGATCCAATCGGTGTACTCGGGCATCCCCCAGCGGCTTGTGAAGTATCCTTCTGGTATCTTGCGCAAGTCGGGCGGCAGCATGGTGTTTCCTCCGGGTTTCAGAATTTGCTGGATCCAGCTGCCGATGCTCTCACCCCATCGCCGGTGGCTCACAGGGAGGCCGGTCAGTGCGACCTCGGCATCATGGATCGGCGCGGGGCTCAGTTGGCGAAGACGACGGTGCGTTCGCCGTTGAGCATCACGCGGTCCTGCAAGAATAGGTTCACGGCCCTGGAAAGGACGCGGCGTTCGATGTCCCGGCCCTTGCGCACCAGATCGTCGGGCGTGTCCCGGTGGGTGACGCGCTCGACGTCCTGCTCGATGATCGGGCCCTCATCGAGGTCGGCCGTGACGAAGTGGGCCGTCGCGCCGATCAACTTCACGCCCCGGGCATGGGCCTGGTGATAGGGCTTGGCGCCCTTGAAGCCGGGCAGGAAGCTGTGATGGATGTTGATGCACCGGCCCGAGAGGAAGGCGGATAGGTCGTTGGACAGGATCTGCATGTAGCGGGCGAGAACCACGAGGTCGGCGCCGGCCTCGGTCACGATGGCCTTGATCCTGGCTTCCTGCTCCGGCTTGTTGCCATTGTTGATCGGCAGGTGGTGGAACGGGATCTCCCCGATCAGGCTCACGCTCAGGGCCTCGCGCGGGTGGTTGGAGATGATTCCGACCACATCCATGGCAAGCTCGCCGAGCCTGTGCCGGTAAAGCAGATCGCCGAGGCAATGATCGAATCTGGAAACGCAAATTACAACTTTCTTGCGCTCTGTCTTGGTGCGAAGCAACCAGCGCATATCAAAACGCGCCGCGACCGGTGCGAAAGCGTGTCTTAGCGTGGCAGCGGCATCATGCTCGGCCGTAAAATCGATGCGCATGAAGAAACGGCCGTTCTTGGTGTCTTCAAATTGCTCTGCTTCAACGATATTTGCACCTTGCTCATATAGGCAGGCTGAAACTTGAGCGACAACACCGGCTCGGTCCCGACATGAAATTACAACAATGTATTGAGGTGGATCCGATCGGGATACATCTGACACGGCTCGTCCTCCCACAATCTGCGTCTTCGCAGACTGCAATGCATTAATTTAGTTTTGCGCATTTTGGTCTGTCTATTGTATCGGTGAATGCGATATTGGCTAGTGGCTATTTTCAAATAGGCATTATCTGATAACAGGATATCACGACGTATTGTGCCGAAGCGGGCGAAGGCGTCAGGCTCAATCCGGCCTTGAGACCATGCAGAGAAGCCTCTGTTCGCAACCCGTCGGACGAGCCATGCCCGGGGTAACGGCTACCGCCCGCCACGGCGTGAAGGTGCGGATCTCTGCCGATGCGGCGCGTGCCGAGGGCTTCCCGCATCATACCCTCGATCAAAACGAAGCGGTGTTGCCATGCGCGCGCAGCCGTTCTGCCGGCTCGCATATCTCCAGCGGCCGAGCAACGATACCCCAGCAGGCTATCCAGAGAAGCCGAATTGGTCGTGAGCTAGCCTTTATATCATTAGATGTTGTTTTTGACATAGATGTCGACATGTAAATATATTGTTATAATTGTATTGAATTTTGACAATTGCTTCGCTGAACCGGTTCGACGTCTCAACAAGAAAACGACAGATGAATGGGAGGATCCGATGTACGACTTCTCGGGCAGCACGCTCCTGTTGACGGGTGCTGCCGGAGGCATCGGCAAAGAGACGGCTCGGATGTTCCTGTCCGGGGGCGCAAACGTGGTGCTTGCCGATGTCGATCTCGAACGCACCGAGGCGGCGCGCCTCGAGATCGGACAAATCGATCGCAGCCTGTCGGTTGCCTACGACGCCGGCAGTCCGGACAGAGCCGACGCCGCCATATTGGCCACGACCGACCCTTCGGCGCGATCGACTTCCTCGTTGCCTCGGCGGGGATCTACACCGATCACGCCGTCCGCACGATGACCGACGAACAGTGGCGCAGGACTATCTCCATCAACCTCGATGGAGTCTTCTATCTCTGTCGGCGCGCAATGGACGTGATGCGCGATGGCGGCGCGATCGTCACCCTGACGTCGATCGCGGCCCATTGCGGCGGCAGCTTCGGCCATGCCCATTACAGCGCCTCGAAAGGCGGCGTCCTGGCGTTCACGCGCAGCCTGGCGCGCGAGCTCGGCCCGAACCTGCGGGCGAACGCCGTTTCACCCGGCATTATCGAGACCTCCATGACGAAGGGGCTGATCGCCTCGCGAGCCACGACGGTGCGGGAGCAGACGCCGCTAGGCCGGGTCGGACGCCCAGACGAGGTCGCCAGCGTGATCGCCTTCCTGTGCAGCGACGCTGCGAGCTTCGTCAACGGCGAGGCGATCCACGTCAACGGCGGTTTCTACATGGGCGGTTGACGTTGCGACCGGCATAGACCGGCCCGGATCGTCAATCGAACCAACCTTCAAATGAAAAACACTGATTTTCCGCCATCAAGAGCGGACGATGACGTGCGCCTCGCACGACAATTTTAAACATACAACAAACATCGTAATCATATGACTGCGTCGAAGGAGGAATCATCCAAGATTGTGGTCTTCGACGCCCTCGCGACGGAGCCGTGCGTCTACACGATCACCTTCGACTACAAGACGCTGGGTCAGCTTCAGGCCGACTTCATCGGCAAGAAGCTGAACGGCAAGGGCAACGTGCTCGAAGTTCGCGGCATGGCCGGGAACGCGGTCGACGAGGAGATCCACCAGGCGGTCATCGCCGGGCTGGCGAAGTTCCCGGGGATCAAGGTGGTCGGCTCGGTTCGCGGCAACTGGACCCAGACGATCGCCCAGAAAGAGGTCGGCGGCGTCCTGCCCACGCTGCCGGAGATTGACGCGGTCGCGACGCAGGGCGGTGACGGCTGGGGCGTCTACCAGGCATTCAAATCCGCCGGCCGGCCCGCCCCCACCATCGTGATGGGGAACCGGCAGGACGAGCTGAAGCTCTGGGACGACCTCACCGCGCAGCCGGGAGGCTACGACACGTTCTCGGTGTCGTCGGCGCCGGGTATCGCCTCCGTGGCGTTCTGGGTCGCCCAGCAGGTGCTCGCCGGCAAGCACGCGCCCAACGAGATGATCATGCCCCTCCTCACCATCGAGGGGAAGGACCTCAAGGCGTGGCTCGCCTCGACGCCGCAGGGTGGCGTCGCGACCCCGGTCTACTCGCAGCAATACGCGGTCGACCTCATCGACGCCAACGCCGCCGGCCGCCCGGTTCCGCCGCCGGTCCCGCCGAGCGGAGGCTGACATGCCGTTCGACTCTCAGCCCCTCGTCGAGCTGGCGGGCGTCGGCAAGAGCTTTGGGGCGCTGCGCGCCCTGACCGGGATCGATCTCAGGATCGCGCCCGGCCGGGTCGTGGCGGTGATGGGGCATAACGGCGCCGGCAAGTCGACGCTGATGAACGTCCTCACCGGGACCCTGCCGCGGGACGCCGGGACGCTCTCGATCGCCGGCGAGGCGGTGGGCACCGGCTACGGGGTCGCCCGCGCCCACGCGCTCGGCGTCCGCTGCGTCGTCCAGGAGCTCTCACTCTGCGCCAATCTGTCGGTGGCGGAGAACACGCGGATCTATCACCGCGAGCTGAAGGGCCTGTCCTGGAAGCGACGCGCGAGCCGGCTCATCCTCGACAAGCTCGACGAGATCTTCCCGAACCACGGCATCGCCGCGGACCAGACGGTCGGCGACCTGCCGATCGCCAAGCGCCAGATGGTCGAGATCGCACGTGCCTTCACAACCATCGACGCGCCGGTGCGCCTCGTCATCCTCGACGAGCCGACCTCGTCTCTGGACGGGCGCTCGGCCGAGCAGCTGATGCGGTACGTGACGCAGCGGCGCGACGCGGGCTGCACCGTCCTGTTCATCTCGCACCGCATGGTCGAGGTGATGAACCACACCGACGACGTCGTGGTGAAGCACGAAGCTCGCCTGAGCGCTGCGTGAGGCTCGCCAGCCGACAATGCGCCGGGCGAACACATCGATGACGAAGGCCACGTAAACGAAGCCCGACCACGTCGCCACGTAGGTGAAGTCGCTGACCCACAGGGCGTTCGGCCGTGGAGCCTTGAAGTGACGGTTGACCCGGTCGAGGGGGCAGGCTGCGGCCGGGTCGGGGATCGTGGTACGCACGGTTCTGCCACGCACCACCCCCGCCAAGCCCAATCGGCGCATCAACCGCGCCACCGTGCATCGCGCGGTCACGCTCCCCTCCCGAGCCAGCTGCCGCCAGACCTTCCGCACACCGTAGACGCAGAAGTTGGCCTCGAACACGCGCTGGATCTCGATCATCAACGCCGCGTCGCTGCGAGCACGAACCGGTTGCTTGCCGGGGTCAGTACGCCGGGCGGCATGCAGGTAGTAGGTCGACGGGGCAATCGGCAGAACCCTGCAGATCGGTTCGACCCCGTAGACCTCCCGATGCTCGTCAATGAAGCTGATCATGGCCGCGACCGGCAGTCGACTTCCGCCATGGCAAAATACGCGCTCGCCTTGCGCAGGATCTCGTTGGCCTGGCGCAGCTCGCGAACCTCTCGCTCCAGCGCCTTGATCAGCTCCCGCTCGTCCGTCGTCTGCCCGGGCCGCACGCCTTGATCACGCTCAGACTGGCGCAGCCAGTTCCTCAGCGTCTCGCCCGAGCAGCCAATCTTCGCGGCAATCGACTGGATCGCCGACCATTGCGAGCCGTGCTCGCCTTCGTGCTCGCAGACCATCCGCATGGCACGCTCGCGCACCTCGGGAAAAACGGCGTTGTTCGCTTCGTCATGGCTCCATCCTCTCAGAAGTTGGAGCCTCCGGGAAACCCGGAGCGGTTCAGCTGAAGAGGAGCCCGGATCCAACTGATACGCGGGGTCTGGCACACCAAAGACGAACCGATCTCTCCGCCGACGGCATATCCACCATGCCACATGCTTCATCCGCGAGGGACGGCGAAGCCGGTGACGAACTGATACGCATTGCGGGAGATTTCTTCCGGCATGCCTATCGCCAGCCTGCGCGGCGCTTGAGCGAAGCCGACTTCCGCATTGCGACGCGATCGATCGGACGTCGTATGATCGGCACGCCCCGGGCGCGGCCCTCCCGGCTTGCGCCCGGGCCCGATCGCGGGCAGGTGGCGGGACAGGTGCCACGGTCGAACGAGAGAGCCCGTCCAGCGTTGCCGAGCGATGATTCCCCGGGCCTGGCCCGCCTCGAAGGCCTGATCGGCTATACCCTGCGGCGGGCGCAGGTCGCGGTCTCCCGCAGCTTCGTCGAACTGTTCGCCGATCTCGAGGTGCGCCAGAGCCAACTCGGCGTGCTCACGGTGATCGAGGGCAGCCCGGGCCTGCGGCCGAGCCAGGTCGGCGCGGCGATCGGCATCAAGCGGGCCAATATTGGCCCGCTCCTCGACGCGCTGGAAGCCCGC
>NZ_LABX01000215.1 GCF_001043915.1 Methylobacterium aquaticum
GACCGCGATGCACATCGCGGTGGCCCGCGAGATCAGCGACCGGCTGATGCCGGCGCTCCAGCACCTGCACCGCGCCCTCGACGCCAAGGCGGGTGAGTTCGCCGAGATCGTCAAGATCGGCCGCACCCACCTTCAGGACGCGACCCCGGTCACGCTCGGCCAGGAATTCTCCGGCTACGCTGCCCAGGTGGCGCTTGGCGGCGCGCGCGTCGGCGCGACGCTTCCCGGCGTGCTGGCCCTGGCGCAGGGCGGCACGGCGGTGGGCACCGGGCTCAACGCGCATCCCGAGTTTGCCGAAAAGTTCGCCGCCAAGGTGGCGGAGCTGACCGGGCTGCCCTTCACCTCGGCCGACAACAAGTTCGAGGCGCTGGCGACCCACGACGCCCTGGTCTTCACGCAAGGAGCGCTCAGCGCGCTGGCGAGCGGCCTGTTCAAGATCGCCAACGACATCCGGCTGATGGGGTCGGGCCCGCGCTCGGGCCTCGGCGAGATCTCGCTGCCGGAGAACGAGCCGGGCTCCTCGATCATGCCCGGCAAGGTCAACCCGACCCAGGCCGAGGCGCTGACGATGGTGTGCTGCCAGGTGGTCGGCAACGGCACGACGGTCTCGATGGCGGGCAGCCAGGGCCACCTGGAACTGAACGTCTACAAGCCGGTGATCGCCAACGCGGTACTGCAATCGGTGCGGCTCCTCGCCGACGCCGCGGTGAGCTTCGCCGACAATTGCGTCGTCGGCATCAAGCCGAACCACGACCGCATCGCCGACCTGATGAGCCGCTCGCTGATGCTCGTCACCGCGCTCGCGCCCTCGATCGGCTATGACAAGGCTGCCGAGATCGCCAAGACCGCGCACAAGAACGGCACCACGCTGAAGCAGGAGGCGCTGCGCCTCGGCTACGTCACCGAGGAGCAATTCGACGCGGTGGTGCGGCCCGAGGACATGCTGGCGCCGAGCGCGGAATAGTCCCACTCTGACAGCCGCCCCGCGCAGCTTATCGCCGCGTGGGGCGTTTTCCGGATCGTGGGGGCGCGGAGGATCGGGTCATGGCCGAGATCATCAACCTGAAGCAGGTCCGCAAGGCCCGCGAGCGGGCCGCCAAGGAGGCCCAGGCGGTGGAGAACCGCGTCGTGTTCGGTCGGCCGAAGGCGGCGAAGACCCGGGAAGAGGCCCGCAAGACCCTGGAGGCCACCCGGCACGAGGGCCACCGGCTGAAGACCCCCGACAGCGAGGCATGAGCCTGGAGCGAGATCCGCCATCGGGCGTCCTTCCCGACGGCGGGCTGCTCAAGCGCTCCCTCGTCATCGCCGGTCACCGCACCAGCGTCTCCCTCGAGGCGGCGTTCTGGGAGGCGTTGCGCCAGCTTGCGGCGGCGCGGGGCCTCTCGGTTCAGGCGCTGGTCGGGCGCATCGACGCCGAGCGCGGTGAGCAGAACCTGTCCTCGGCGATCCGGGTCTTCGTGCTGCGGGCGGTATGGCCGAGGGAGGGGGCGGCCGAACACGCCTCTCGGTCAGGGTGAGGCAGGTCGCGCACCGCTGACCTCGTTTCCGCCTGCGGGTCCGGATCCCGGGCTCCGCTGCGCGGGTCCGGGATGACGCGGGCGATGTCAGGTAAGCGGGCGAGATCTTCGGGGGGGGGTCGTTCACACCGGCCACGCAAAGGTCGCGAAGCCCGGCTTCTCGACCTCCACCGTCCGCCCCCCGGCCAGCACCGGCTCCCCCGCCGCCAGCGCCTCGCCGAGGCGGTCGATCCGCAGCATCGCCAGCCCGCGCTCGCCAACCCCGCTGCCGGTCTGGCCGAGGCTCCGCTCGCCGGCAACGACCGGCTCGCCGGGAGTCGCCGCCGCCCCGTCGCGATAGGCCAGCGGCACGATCCGAGTCCGGGCGGTGCCGCGATGCTGCATCCGCGACACGACTTCCTGGCCGACATAGCAGCCCTTCTTGAAATCGACCCCGCCGATCTGGTCCATCAGCGCCTCGTGCGGGAAGGCGTCGCCGAAGGGGAAGTCGGCCCCGCCCTCGGGCACGCCGAGGCCGATGCGGTGGGCCGCATAGGCGGCTGCGTCGGCATCCGCCGCCGGGGCCTCCGCGGCATAGATGCGCCAGCCGAGCGTGGCGAGGCGTCCGTCACGGAGCGCCGCGGCGGGGGCATCGCCGCCCCAGCCCACGGCAACGACGAGGGGCGACGCCTCGACCGTGACCTGCGCCCGCAAACGGTAGAGCGTCAGGCGCTTGACGAGATCGGCAGCCTTCTCCCGGGCGGTGTCGAGGCGGTAGCCGTCCGGCACCCGGCTCACCAGGAAATCGAACAGGATCTTGCCTTGCGGGCTCAGGAGCGCGCCGAGCCGGGCTTCCCCCTCCGGCAGCGTCTCGACGTTGCAGGTCAGGAGACCCTGGAGGAAGCTCGACGCATCGGCACCGGTGACCGACACGATGGCACGGTCCGGCAGGAGGGCAAGCGGCATCGGGGGTCCTTTGCTTGAACCGTGGGCGGGCCTGACATAAGCCGCCTGCGCCCGGCCCTCAATCGGGGCACCGGGTGAACGCGGATTGCGGACGAGGGGAACCCCGACGATGAGCCAGAGCTTCGATCTCCTCCTGCGCGGCGGCACCGTGATCAACCACGATGGCGAGGGTCTGGCCGATCTCGGCGTGACGGCCGGGCGGGTCGCGGCCATCGGCGATCTGTCGCGGGCATCGGCCGGCCGCATCCTCGATTGCCGCGGCCTCCACCTCCTGCCGGGCGTGATCGACAGTCAGGTCCATTTCCGCGAGCCCGGCCTCGACCACAAGGAGGATCTGGAGACCGGGTCCCGCGCCGCCGTGATGGGCGGCGTGACGACCGTGTTCGAGATGCCCAACACCGTGCCGCAGACGACCAATCCGGAGGCGCTCGCGGACAAGCTGGCCCGCGCGCATCACCGGATGCATTGCGACTTCGCCTTCTGGGTCGGCGGCACGCATGAGAACGCCAAGGATGTCGCCGAGCTGGAGCGCCTGCCGGGCGCGGCCGGCATCAAGGTGTTCATCGGCTCGTCCACGGGCTCGCTCCTCGTCGAGGACGATGCCGGCATCACCGAGATCCTGAAGCGCACCCGCCGCCGCTCGGCCTTCCACGCCGAGGACGAGGCGATGCTGCGCGAGCGCAAGGACCTGCGGGTGCCGGGCGATCCGTCCTCGCATCCGGTCTGGCGCTCGCCGGAAGCCGCGCTGAAGGCCACCGAGCGCCTGGTCCGCATCGCCCGCGAAACCGGCGCCCGCATCCACATCCTGCACATCTCCACCAAGGAGGAGATGCGCTACCTCAGCCAGCACAAGGACGTCGCGACCTGCGAGCTGACGCCGCATCACCTGACGCTCGACGGCGACGACGCCTATGCCCGGCTCGGCACGCTGGTGCAGATGAACCCGCCGGTGCGCAGCGCGGAGCATCGCGAGGGCCTGTGGTGGGGCCTGTCGCAGGGCGTGGCCGACGTGCTCGGCTCCGACCATGCGCCGCATACGCTGGAGGAGAAGCGGAAGCCCTATCCCGACTCGCCCTCCGGCATGACCGGCGTGCAGACCCTGGTGCCGGTAATGCTCGACCATGTCGCTGCCGGCCGGCTGTCGCTGCAACGCTTCGTCGATCTCACCAGCGCCGGACCGAAGCGCGTCTTCGGCATCGCCCGCAAGGGGCGCCTCGCGGTCGGCTATGACGCCGACGTGACGGTGGTGGACCTGAAGCGCCGCGAGACCATCACCAATGCCTGGATCGCCTCCAAATGCGGCTGGACGCCTCATGACGGCCGCCAGGTCACCGGCTGGCCGGTCGGCACCGTGGTGCGCGGGCAGGCGGTGATGTGGGACGGCACGCTGGCCGAGCCGTCGCGCGGCGAGGCGGTGCGGTTCGAGGAGGGATTCCCCGCGAGGGGCTGACCCGCCACGGCCAACCCTTCCACCGGAACTCGGTCCCGCCCGAGTTCCGCGGGGGCGGGTCACGGCTTGCGCGGCGGCGGGCTCTTCACACCGCCATTCCGCCCACCACCCTTGGCGTCGGCGCACTTCTCGTATAGGAGCGCCCGGAATTGGAGGTCCGGACGCATCCGCGTGCCGGCCATTGCCACGTTGGCGGTCCGACCAGGGCCGGCCCGGAAGCCCGATGCAGACCGTCCTGATCGTCGTCCACCTGATCATCGTCCTCGCCCTGATCGGCGTGGTCCTGTTGCAGCGCTCCGAGGGCGGCCTCGGCCTCGGCGGCGGGGGCGGCACGCAGGGTTTCATGACCGGCCGCGGCCAGGCCAACGCGCTGACCCGTGCCACCGCGATCCTGGCGGCCCTGTTCTTCGCCACCAGCATGGTCCTGGCGATCATGTCGCATCGGAGCGCGGGCCCGCGCTCGATCTTCGACGGCGCCGGCACCAAGGCGCCGGCCGGCCAGCCCGGAGCGCCTCCGGCCGGCAACGTCCTCGACCAGCTGCGCCAGCAGCAGGGCGACGCGCCCGCCCCGGCGGCTCCCGCCGCGCCGGCCGTCCCCACGGCGCCGCAGTCGCGCTGAAGCCCGCACGGCCTCCGAGTCCGGCGGCGCGCCCGCGCCGCCCTCACGTCCGAACAATTTTGTGAATCCGGCCGGCCCCGCCGCCCGGACATGACCCCGTTGAGCTGAGGGCGTTTGGCAACCCGGCCACGCCTGTGTATGGAGCAGGTCCCATGACGCGGTATGTCTTCATCACCGGCGGCGTGGTCTCCTCGCTCGGCAAGGGTCTCGCTTCCGCCGCCCTCGCGGCCCTGCTCCAGGCCCGCGGCTACAAGGTCCGCCTGCGCAAGCTGGACCCCTACCTCAACGTCGATCCGGGCACGATGAGCCCGACGCAGCACGGCGAGGTCTTCGTCACCGACGACGGCGCCGAGACCGATCTCGATCTCGGCCATTACGAGCGCTTCACCGGCGTGCCGGCGACCCGGGCCGACAACATCACCACCGGCCGGATCTACCTCGACATCATCACCAAGGAGCGCCGCGGCGACTATCTCGGCGCCACCATCCAGGTGATCCCGCACGTCACCAACGCCATCAAGGAATTTGTCCTCGACGGCAACGACGCCTACGACTTCGTGCTGGTCGAGATCGGCGGCACCGTCGGCGACATCGAGGGCCTGCCGTTCTTCGAGGCGATCCGCCAGCTCGGCCAGGAGCTGCCGCGCGGCACCTGCGCCTATGTCCACCTGACGCTCCTGCCCTACATCCCGTCGGCCGGGGAATTGAAGACCAAGCCGACCCAGCACTCGGTGGCGGAGCTGCGCTCGATCGGCATCCAGCCCGACATCCTGCTCTGCCGCTGCGACCGGGCGATCCCCCGCGAGGAGCGCCGCAAGCTCGCGCAGTTCTGCAACGTGCGCGAATCGGCGGTGATCGAGGCGCGGGATGTCGGCACGATCTACGAGGTGCCGCTCTCCTACAAGGAGGAGGGCCTGGACCGCGAGGTGCTGGCGCATTTCGGCTTCGAGACCGGCCCCGAGCCGAAGCTCGACCGCTGGCGCGACATCGTCGGCCGGATCAAGAATCCGGAAGGCGAGGTCTCGATCGCCATCGTGGGCAAGTACACGGGCCTCAAGGACGCCTACAAGTCGCTGATCGAGGCACTGAACCACGGCGGCATCGCCAACCGGGTCAGGGTCAACCTGGAGTGGATCGAGTCCGAGGTGTTCGAGCGCGAGGACCCGGCGCCGTTCCTGGAGGGGCTCAACGGCATCCTGGTGCCGGGCGGCTTCGGCCAGCGCGGGGCGGAAGGAAAGATCCGCGCCGCCCGCTACGCCCGCGAGCGCAAGATCCCGTATTTCGGCATCTGCTTCGGCATGCAGATGGCCGTCGTGGAGGCGGCCCGGTCCCTCGCCGGGATCCCGGACGCCAACTCGACCGAGTTCGGCCCGACGCCGGAGCCGGTGGTCGGCCTGCTGACCGAGTGGATGCGCGGCAACGAACTCGAGCGCCGGGTGGCCGAGGGCGATCTCGGCGGCACGATGCGGCTCGGCTCCTACACGGCGGCGCTGGCGCCCGATTCGCAGATCGCGAAGATCTACGGCGGCACGCGCATCGCCGAGCGCCATCGCCACCGCTACGAGGTCAACATGGCCTATCGCGAGCGGCTGGAGGCGAAGGGCCTGCGCTTCGCCGGCCTGTCGCCGGATGGGCTGCTCCCTGAGACCGTCGAGGTGGTGGGCCATCCCTGGTTCATCGGCGTGCAGTTCCACCCCGAGCTGAAGTCGCGGCCGTTCGAGCCGCACCCGCTGTTCCAGAGCTTCATCGCCGCGGCGATCGAGCAGAGCCGGCTGGTCTGACGGCGGGCGGGGCGGTCGATCCGATGACGGGGGCCGGGCGGAGGCGTCCGGACCAACATAGGTTATCGCCAAGGCACGGTGCCTCGCCCCGTCGCGCCGTTCCATCGCGACAGCGATACCGACCCACGGTATAGGAGCCTCAAGAACCGGCCCTCCGGCAGGAAGCGGGGACCGGCATGGGTCAAGAGGTCATCGGTGATGCGTGAGATACCCCTGGCGGCGATCCGGGCCCGCGCCTACGACATCTGGGAGCGCAACCACCGTCCGGACGGCTACGAGATCCAGTTCTGGCTCCTCGCCGAGCGCGAGTTGCGGGCCGAGCAGGAGAGCCGGCGGGATGCCGGGGTCGACGAGGCCCCGTCTGAGGCGCCGCAGCGGGGAGGACTCGGCCAACGGACCGAGGCGGTCGGCAAGTAGGGCACGGGCCGTCCGATCAGCGTGAGGCGAGCCGGGCCCCTGCCCGGAGGAAGCGCTGGGGATCAACCGGCTCGCCGTCGATCCGGGTCTCGTAATGCAGGTGCGTGCCGGTGGAGCGGCCAGTGGACCCGACCCGGCCGACCATCTGGCCCGCCGCGACGGTCTGGCCGGGCACCACCGTGATCGCCGAGAGATGGGCGTAGCGGGTCACGAGGCCGTGGCCGTGATCGACCTCGACCATGTTGCCGTAGCCGCCCGCATAATCCGCGAGGGTCACCGTGCCGGCAGCGGTGGCCCGCGCCGGGGCGCCGTACTCGCCGCGCAGGTCGATGCCGGTATGGAGGGCAAGGCCGCGGGTGAAGGGGTCGACCCGGTAGCCGAAGGTGCTGGAGAGCCCACCATCGGCCATCATCGGTCGTCGCAGCGGCAGGGCGGCGACGATCCTCCTCAGGCTGTCGCGCTCGCCGAAGTCGCGCTCCGCTTGCAGGATGGCCGTTTCGAACGGGCCCGATCCGGCCGGCACCAGCGGACCGCCGATCCCGCCGCCGCGGGGCGCCGCGAAGCGCCGCGCATCCAGCCCGGTCTCCGCCACCACCATCCGCAGGCGGGCGGCCTCGCTGCGGCTGCCCGCGGCAAGGCGGCCGACCGCCTGGCTCTGGCGCGCCTCCAGTCCGTCGAGGGCGTGTTCCAGCGTCGCCATCCGCAGGGTCACGCCGGGGGAGGGGGCTGGTGCGAGAGCGTCCGCATCCGTGCGCAGGCCGAGGGCTTCGGGCGTCGGAGCCGGCGCGGGACCCGGGGAAGAGGGCAGAGGGGCATAGGGCATCGCCCGGGGGGGCACGGTCCTGGAGTCCCGCGCCGCCCAGGCGCTGGTGACGCCCATTCCATCCTCACCCAGCGCTCCCGTGACGCCGCCGGCCTGCTCGGCGAGGCCCATCAGCATCGCCTGCCGGCTCTCCAGCGCCACCTGCCGCCCGGCGAGATCGGCCAGCCGCGTCTCGACCCCGTCCTGCTCCAGGAGCTTCTGCGTCGCCACCCGGTCGAGCCGGGCCCGCAGGGCGCTGACCCGCTCCTCGTAGGCGTATTGCATCGCGGCCTGGCGCTCCATGAACCGGGCCAGCGCGTCGTCGCGGAAGATGATGAACCACGTCGCGGCGCTCGCCCACAGGGACAAGGCCCCGAAAGCCAGGGCGGCGATCACCACGGTCCGCCGCCGCACCACCCAGACCCGTGCCGGGCCACCGGACTCGGAAGCCGATCGCTGGAGGGGGGCGACGAGGGACGAAAGGCGGGAAGGCAGCATCGGGACGGTCCGTAACCTGACCGGTACCGTCGCGGGTTAAGGTTAAGGATGTTTCAAGGGCGGTGACGACCGGTGCCGGGCGGCCGTGTCGCCGCGTCCTTTCTGCCATCTTTTCGCATGGCCAAGACAGCAACCGAGGGTGGCTCCTGCGTCACGGGGGGCGCGCTCGTCGGGGAGCCTGGGACGGATGAGGTCGCATGTCGCCGCGGCAAGCTGAGGTCTCCGCGCTACCAGGACGACCGCTGGTGCTTGATTGGTCGAAGTCGGAAAAGTACCACAAATTACATCAGCGGGCGAAGATGCTGACGCATCCGACCGTCGGTATCATGGGATGTGAGTTTATAGTTTCGAGCGCGATCCCCTCTCGCGAGCGGACATGAGACTGCGCGCTCAAAATACGATCGCAAAATTGAGGCGCTTGCAGCCGGCTTCGATTGAGCGGTAGCTCGCGGGGGGAGGAGAGACCCGCGCTCCTCACGTGAGAAGGCCCGCCCCTTGGTGGAGGGCGGGCCTCGATGGCACGACACGTCGCCCGGCCGTCAGGCCGGGATCAGCGGATCCCGCCGGGCCGCGTTCTCCGGCACCCCGTCCTTCGCCGTCTGCTTCGGCGGCGGGCCGAGGAAGGCCGGCACGATGAAGAAGGCGGCCAGCAGGGTGAAGAACAGCGACAGGGCGAGGAGCTTGCCCATGCTGGCGGTGCCCGGATGGCTCGACAGCACCAGCGAGCCGAAGGCGGTGCCGGTGGTGAGCGCCGAGAAGAAGATTGCCCGGGTCAGGCTCGAGGCCAGCATGTCGGCGACGCCGGCCCGCCAGGCGATCACGTAGTAGATGTGGAAGGCGACGCCGACGGCCAGCATCAGCGGCAGCGCGATGATGTTGGCGAAGTTGAGCGGCATGCCGATCAGATAGAGCGCCTCCAGCGTCCACAGGGTGGCGAGCACCAGCGGTCCGAGTGCCATGGCGACGTCCCAGGGCCGGCGCAGGGCCACCGACAGGATGATGAAGATCGAGAGCAGCGCCAACAGGCCCGCCTCGATGAAGGCGCCGAGGATGGTGTGGCTCGACCGGGTGGTGGCGACGGGCGCGCCGGTGGCGTGCGGGGCCACGCTCAGGACTTCCTTGGAGAAGCGCCGCAGAACCGTGTTGTCGTTCGAGTTGCCCTTCGGCTGCACCTCGATCCGGGCCTTGCCGTCGGCGGCGATCCAGTCGGAGCGGATCTGCTTGGGCAGGTTCTCGAGCGTGACCTTCTCCGGCGCGAGCAGGCCGCGCAGGCGGGTGAGCAGGGCCTTCAGGTTCGGCACCACCGCGGCGGCGGCGGCCTCCCGCACCGGCGGCTCGGCATTGGCCAGACGCTCGAGAGTGTCGGCGAAGCCCTGGATGGTGGCGAGCGGACCGGTGGCGGCGGCGCTCGGCTCCTTCGCTCCCTGCGAGTCCTTGGCTCCCTGCGAGTCCTTGGACCCCTGCGCGATCCCGCGGAGCGCCGTCACGGCGTTGCGGATCGCCGTCACCACCTCGCGGTCGGTCGGCGCGGGGGCGACGCGGGGCGGGTTGAGCACAGGGCCGAGCACCTGCGCCGCGTCCTCGATGGTCGCGAGCTTCTGGTCCTGATCGGCGGGCACGAAGGTGTTGATGTCGATCACGCTGGCGACACTCGGCAGGGCCGTCAGCTTCTGGACCATCGGGGTGATGGCGTCGCGGTTCGGCACCACCACGTCGATCGAGTTGGGGCTGGTCTTCGGGTCCTTGGCGAGGTCGAGATAGGTTGCGACCGATTCCACCTTCGCGCTGCGCAGATGCATCGGGTTTGAATCGAAGGGCAGCCAATAGAGCAGCGGCAGGCCCGCCACCGTGACGAGGCCGGTGAGCACCAGGACCAGCTTGCGGTGGGCGAGGATCCAGTGGTCGACCGAGGCCATGCTGGCGGTGCCGACCTCCTGCTTCTCGCCCGGCGGCCGCAGCACGGCGATCAGCGCCGGCAGCAGCGTGAGGGAGAACAGGTAGGCGACGATCATGCCGACGCCGGCGATCAGGCCGAGTTCGGACACGCCGCGAAAATCGGTCGGCAGGAACGAGAAGAAGCCGGCAAGGAGCGACACCGCCGCGAGCGTCAGCGACCAGCCGACGCCGCGGGCCGCCGAGCGGATCGCCCGCTCCAGATTCGCCTCGGCGAAGCGATCGGCGCGGTAGCGGACCGCGAACTGGATGCCGAAATCGATGCCGAGGCCGACGAACAGGGCCGCGAAGGCGACCGAGATCGGGTTCAGCTCGCCCACCATCGCAAGGCCGAGGGCCGCCGTGACGATGAGCCCCGCGAAGGTGGTGACGAGCACCGCGACGACCAGGCTGCCGGAGCGGAGCGCCAGCCACAGGAACAGCACGATGGCGCCGCCGGTGATCGAGTAGTTCAGCCCCGCATCGTCGGCGAGCGTCGCGAACTCGTCGTCCGCCACCGCGACCTGGCCGGTGAGGCGCACCCGCACCCCGTTGGCCTCGGTCAGGCCGAGGCTGCGGGCGGTCTCGCGGATCAGCTGGGTCGCCTTCTCGCCGGGCTGGAGGGCATCGTAATCGAGGACCGGCTGGGCGATGACGAAGCGGCGCAGGTCGCTCGGCGCCGCCTTGCCGCCGGAGAGCAGCAACTGCCACGAGAGCTGCGCCGGCTCGCCCTTCAGCACGCGGTCGAAGACCTCCTTCATCTGCCCCATCGGGCCGACGAGATCCTCGGGCTTGGCCTGGCCGGCCTTTACCCCTTGAGCGCCCATCACCATGGCCTGCATGATGCCGCGCAGGGACGGGTCGGCGGCGAGCGGCCCGAGCAGGCCTTGCTGCTGGATCAGCTTCTCGGTGGTCTGGTCCAACTCCTTCTGCGACAGCAGCAGGAGGCCGTTCTTGTCGAAAAACGGCCCGCCATCGGGGCGGTAGACGATCGGCAGCAGGTCCTTGTTGGCGGAGAGGGCCTGGGTCAGGCGGTTCGCCGCCTCCTCGGCCTGTTCCGGCGTCTTCGCATCGATCACCGTGACGAGCAGGTTGCCGCGCTGCGGAAACATCTTCTCGAACTGGATCTCGTCCTGACGCCACGGCACGTCCGGCGTGATCAGGCGCTCGACATCGGTGTTGATGCGGAAGAGGTGCGCCGCCGCGACGGCGCTCGCGACGGTGAGCAGCAGCGCCGCCACGAGGACGAGCCAGCGCCGGTGTACGGAAAACGCCACGAGCCGTTCGATCACGATGCGAAGCCTGCCTCTAGCTCGCGGGCCAGGTGGCGGCCCGGTGAAGTCCTGACGATCGGCCCGACGGGCCTGCCGGGACGGCGATGTTCCCTTGCAAGGCCCGCACCGGCCGTGACCAGTATAGCGCGCGGGGCGGCGGCGCCCACGGTCACGGTGTCGGTCGGCGCCACGGCAACGCCCGGGGGGGGCGTCCGTGTCGCGCTAGGTAATGACCCGCAGGCCCGAATGCAACGCATTGGGCCGAAACGGATCCCCGATCCGGCCCTGCCTGCGTCGCCCACATCCTTTGGCCCAGCTCGGCTTTACGTCGCCGCGGCCCCCGCCTTACACGTCGGGCAGGGAGGGCCTTGCCCGGCAGGAGCGGGGCCCGGATCGGGGTCGCGACGAAGATGCGGGTGGCGGGAGAGCGGGAGAGCGGGCTCGACCTCGTGCTGGCCCAGCCGAGGGGCTTCTGCGCCGGGGTGGTGCGGGCGGTCGACATCGTCGAGCGGGTGATCGCCCGCGGCGATAGCCCGGTTTATGTACGCCACGAGATCGTCCATAACGGTCGCGTCGTCGCCGACCTGAAGGCCAAGGGCGCCCGCTTTGTCGAGAGCCTGGACGAGGTGCCGGACGGCGCCACCACGATCTTCTCGGCCCATGGCGTGTCGCGGGCGGTCGAGGCGGAGGCCGCGCGCCGCGGGCTCCCGGTCGTCGACGCCACCTGTCCGCTGGTCGCCAAGGTCCATGGGCAAGGCCGGCGCTACGCCGCGCAGGGCCGCACGGTGATCCTGGTGGGGCATGCCGGCCATGCCGAGGTCGAGGGCACGCTCGGGCAGATCGACGGCACGGTGCATCTCGTCGGCAGCGTCGCGGAGGCCGAGGGGCTCGACCTTCCGGCCGGGACGCCGCTGGCCTACGTCACCCAGACCACGCTCAGCGTCGACGACACGCGGGCGATCATCGCGACCCTGCGGCGGCGCTTTCCCGATCTCGTGGGCCCCGAGACCCGGGACATCTGCTACGCGACCCAGAACCGGCAGGCCGCCGTGCGGGCGCTGGCCGACATCGCCGACGTGATCCTGGTGGTGGGCGCGCGCAATTCCTCGAACTGCAAC
Organism: Methylobacterium aquaticum; assembly: GCF_001043915.1. GTDB lineage: Bacteria > Pseudomonadota > Alphaproteobacteria > Rhizobiales > Beijerinckiaceae > Methylobacterium > Methylobacterium aquaticum. The sequence goes on from NZ_LABX01000215.1 coordinate 12,354, forward strand.
CGCCTGCGCGAGATCGCCGCCGAGGCCGGCCGGCCGAGCCACCTCGTCGAGGGGGCGCAGGACCTGGAGCAAATCGCGCTCGACGGCGTGCGGACCCTCGGCCTGACCGCCGGCGCCTCGACGCCCGAGGTGGTGATCGCCGAGGTGATTGCTGCGTTGCAGCGTCGCACCCCACTGCGGATTTCCAGTCTGCCCGGCATTGTCGAGGGTGTGACCTTTCCGCTCCCGTCGAGTTTGAGCCACACTTAGACAATTCCGAGCGCAGCTTGGACCATTTCGAACCTAGCTTGCTGGAAATTCGCCACTTTTCGGGCTAATCAGCCCGCTTGGCACAGCACCCGACACGAACCACGACACAAGGAGCCTTGGTCTTGGGCATTCCTCTCCGGTACGTCGCGAAGATCGGCGGCTACATTCTCAAGCAGCACCTCACTGGCCGCAAGCGCTATCCGCTGGTCATGATGATGGAGCCGTTGTTCCGCTGCAATCTCGCCTGCGCGGGATGCGGCAAGATCGACTATCCGGACGAGATCCTGAACAAGCGTCTCCCGGTCGACGAGGCTCTCGAATCGGTCCGCGAGTGCGGTGCACCCGTCGTGGTCATCGCGGGCGGCGAGCCGCTGCTGCACAAGGACCTGCCGCAGATCGTCGAGGGCATCATCGCCCAGAAGAAGTTCGCGATCGTCTGCACCAATGCGCTTCTGCTCGAGAAGAAGATCGCGCAGTACAAGCCGAGCCCGTATTTCACCTGGTCGATCCATCTCGATGGCGACAAGGAGATGCACGACCAGTCGGTGTGCCAGCGCGGCGTCTACGACAAGGCGGTGGCGGCGATCCAGAAGGCCAAGGAGATGGGCTTCCGGGTCACGATCAACTGCACCTTCTTCAACAACTCCTCGGCCGACAAGATCGCCGACTTCTTCGACAGCGTGACCCGGATGGGCATCGACGGCATCACCGTCTCCCCCGGCTACGCCTACGAGCGCGCCCCCGACCAGCAGCACTTCCTCAACCGCCGGGCGACCAAGGACCTGTTCCGCGGCGTGTTCCGCCTCGGCAAGGAGAAGGGCCGCGAGAAGTGGACCTTCCAGCAATCGGGCCTGTTCCTCGACTTCCTGGCCGGCAACCAGACCTATCACTGCACGCCGTGGGGCAACCCGACCCGGACGGTCTTCGGCTGGCAGAAACCGTGCTACCTGCTCGGCGAGGGTTACGCCAAGACCTTCAAGGAGCTGATGGAGACCACGGATTGGGACGCCTACGGCACCGGCAACTACGAGAAGTGCGCCGACTGCATGGTGCATTCCGGCTACGAGGCGTCCTCGGTGGTCGACTCGGTGAAGAAGCCGTGGAAGCCGGTGATCTACGCCCTGCGCGGGATCAAGACCGAGGGCGAGATGGCTCCCGAGATCTCCCTCGAGAACCAGCGCCCGGCCGAGTTCGTGTTCTCACGCAACGTCGCGCAGAAGCTCTCCGAGATCCGGGACGCCAAGGCCGACGCCAAGAAGCGCGCGACAGCGGCCTAACGAGGCGAAGGCCGCCGACGAGTCGCGGGCGAGGCGAATCAGCCCGCCCACGCTAGCGGAGCGCCGCGCCAGAGCCGCCAGGACGGCGAGGAGATCGGGCTCGCCGTCCGGCTTGAGGGCCTTGGCGATCGCCGCCGGCAGGGCGCGGTCGGCCGGGTCGCACACCACCCGGACGGCGCAGAACGGCAGGCCATGCGCCTCCGCGAAGGCCGCCGCGACATGGGATTCCATGTCGACCACCGCCGCGCCGGTCTCGGCGCGCAACTGCGCCTTGGCGTGCGGCGACAGGACTGCCGCCTCAACCCCCACGACATCGGCCTCGATCACCCGCGCCGGCGCGTCCACCAGGCGGCGGGCGAGCGCAGCGACGACCTGAGGATGCGCCGGGTGCCGGACGCCCCCGGCGCTGACCCCCGTCGCCACCACGACGTCGCCCGGCACCAGGTTCGGATCGAGCCCGCCGGCGATGCCGATGCTCATCACCGCCCGGCAACCTGGGGCCGCGCGCCCCCGCAAAAGATCCCGCAGCCGCTCCGGATTGCCTCCTGCCCCCACCGTCGCCACGCCCGGCCCGGCCGCGAGCCGCGCCTCGCGGGCAAGGCCGGTCACGGCCAGGACGGGATGGGGGCCGCTCGGAGCGGCGCTGTCCTCGACGACGATCATGCGGAATGGACTCTCGGTGGGAGGCGATCGAGCGCCCCTGATACCAGAGCCGATGAGGCGGTCCTGTGGCGCCGGCGACACGGGACAGGGTCCCGCCAAGCGGCCTCTCTGCCTGCCCATGGCCCGCTGGGCTGCCGGGGAGCGGACGGGCTGATCTGCCGAAAGGGCAGGCTGGAACAATCGCTCAGGCGGTCTGCGGACAAGGCACGATTGTGCTTGCAAGGCCCGGTCCGGCTTGGCTATGACCCGGTCCACACAGAAAAAAGGCCGCCCTTGCGAGGCGGCCCGAAGTCTAGGGAGGAAACGCCCAAAGAGGGCTGCACCGCCGCGACGCCATCGCTGCGGTGCGGGATCGTTGTCTCATGTTGCGCCGCACAAAGCAATCGCGTGCATCGCACAACGGTCATGCTTCGAGCGCATGAGCGAGGCCGCGTCGCGTGGTCCCGCCTCGCTACCGTCGCAGATCCATCTTTCGCAGGCCCCAGAGCGTCAGCAGGATGGCCGCGAGGGCGAAGGGCGCCGCTCCGATCAGCGCGGCGATCGGCTCCGATCCGATGAGCACACCGAGCCCCTTCACCAGGGCCATCAGCAGCAGGAAGCCGCTGACGCAGGCGAGGAGCACGATCGCGCCGCCCCACAGGGTCCAGCCCGAGACGACCCGGGCGATCCGGTCGACCTCCTCGGAGAACAGCGTGATTTATTTCACGGCCAGGCTGCTCGCGAGGCGGACGGCCTCGATGACCAGCCTGATCGTGCTCACCCGCCGGTCGGCCCCCACCGCTCGCGCTCCCGCCTCGCCGCGACCGGGCATCGGTGCGGCGAGCGAAAACGCCCGAGCTTGGCCGTCGTTCCCAGGGTGCTCCCGGCTCAGGCGGGCTTGAGCGGGCAGCTCTGGCGGGCGAGGAGGCGCCAGTCGCCACCCTCCTTGAGCCAGACCTGGAGCACCGCGATGTAGGAGCGGCCGGTCTCGCCGCTGGGCAGGATGTCGGCGCCATCCCAGACGTGGCGGACCATGGCATTGTCGCCGACGATCTGGAACCACGGCTCCGAGAAGGCCAGCGACTTGTAGTTGGTCTTGCCGGCGAGGCTGGCGATGAACTGGGTCTTGGTCTCGATCTTGCGCCCGCTGGAATGGCCGTAGCTGAGCTGCGGGTGGGTCAGGGCGTCGAGCGCCTTCGCGTCACCGTCCACGATCGCAATCCGCAGAGCCTCGAGCTGCCGGGCGACCGCCTCCGTCCCGTCCGCCGCCAGGGCCGCGCCCGATCCGAGCATCGGAGCCGCCAAGCCGGTTGCCACACCCGCCGTCACGCCAGCCAGCAGCACCCGCCGCGAGCAGGTTTCCGTCCGTCCCATGGTCGTCCTCCCGTCCGTGCGGTCGCCGACGGGTTGATCCCGGCCGCGCCGCACGCCCCGAGCTTAGACCGGAGTCCCGGTTCGGGCCACCGGGGTGGCGCGGCCGGGAGCGAATGGGGTCGGGAGGTGAGGACCATTCACCGCGCCTGCCGCGCGGCTCCGCTCGCATCCCGGTCCGCCGCCGCGGCGCTGGCCGCGTCCAGCTCCCCCTGGCAGGCCGGGCTGACGCTGGCATAGTTGCGGCGCAGGCAGCGCTCGATGCGCCGCGTGTTGGGCACGTCGGCGGCGCACAGCGTCATGGCATCCGTCATGCAGGCCATGCGCTGTCGCTCGGTCCCCTGGGCCGAGGCGCCGACGGGCGCGAGGAGCAGAGCGGCGCCCGCCAGGCTGACGGCGCGCGTCCACGGCATCGACATTCGACCTCTCCGGTTCTTTCCGACGGGTCAACACCGACCCGGTCTTCCGGTTCGCGGCAACGCTGTGTTGCGCGGCCGGAAGGGCGGGGCCGACGGGTGATCGCACCGGCCATGGCTACAGGGGGGCTGGGTCACGCCCCTCCGTCAGCGACCGGCCGCGTCGCCGCCACCAGCCACGCGCGGGTCTCCGGATCCACCAGATCGGCGAGCGCCGCGCGCACCCGGGCGTGGTAGGCGTCGAGCCAGGCGGTCTCGTCCGGGGTGAGCAGCTCCGGCGCCACGAGGGCGAGATCGAAGGGGGCGAGCGTCAGGGTCTCGAAGCCCAGCATCGGGCGCTCGGCGCCCGGGATCGCCCGCTCCTCGACCAGGACGAGGTTCTCGGTCCGGATGCCGTAGGCGCGGGTCTTGTAGTAGCCCGGCTCGTTCGAGACGATCATGCCGGGCTGGAGCGCCACCGTGCCGGTCTTGGCGATGCGCTGCGGCCCCTCATGCACCGACAGGAAGGCGCCGACGCCGTGGCCGGTGCCGTGGTCGAAGTCGAGGCCCGCCTCCCAGAGCGGGCGCCGGGCGAAGGCGTCGATCTGCGCCCCCGTGGTGCCGCGGGGAAACACCGCCGTGGCGATGGCGATGTGGCCCTTCAGCACCCGGGTGAAGCGGTCGCGCATCTCCGGGGTCGGGGTGCCGACCGCGACGGTGCGGGTGATGTCGGTGGTGCCGTCGCCGTATTGCGCCCCCGAATCGATCAGGAACAGCTCGCCCGGCTGCACCCGCCGGTCGGTGCCGCGGGTCACGCGGTAATGCACGATGGCGCCGTTCGGCCCGCTGCCCGAGATGGTCGGGAAGGCGATCTCCCGCAAGGCACCGTCCTCGGCCCGGAACGCCTCGAGCCGCACCACCGCGTCGATCTCCGAGACCGCGCCGCCGGGAGCCTCGCGGGCGAGCCAGGCGAGGAAGCGCGTCACCGCGGCGCCGTCGCGCCGGTGCGCGGCACGGGATCCGGCGATCTCGGCGGCGTTCTTCACCGCCTTCATGGCGGTGATCGGGTCGGGCCCGACATCGAGCGTGCCGCCCGCCGCCGCGACCCGCCGGCCGAGCGCCACGGCGCCGGTGGCGGCATCGACCCGCACCCGGGCCCCGGCGGCGCCGAGAGCGTCGAGGGCGGCCGGCAGCGCGGATGGCTCGTCGCGTTGGGCGAGGCCATCGAGGGCCGCGGCGGCCTCGTCCGTGACCTTCTCGGGGTCGAGGAACAGGCGCGCCGCCCCCTCCCGCGGGATCACCGCGTAGCCGAGCGGCAGGGGGGTGTGGGCCACGTCGCCGCCGCGCAGGTTGAAGGCCCAGGCGAGGTTGTGAGGGTCCGAGACGACGAGGGCGTCGACACGTGCCTTGGCGAGGGCCTCGCGGACGCGATCGAGCTTCACCTCCGCCGTCTCGCCCGCCAGGCTCACCGGATGGGCCACCACCGGCGCGCGCGGGGCCGCCGGACGGTCGATCCAGACGAGGTCGACAAGGTTGAGCGGCGTCGCCTCGACCCGCCCGCCCGCGGCGGTGGCGGCGCGCTCCAGCCGGGCGAGCCCGTCGGCGGTGTGCAGCCAGGGATCGTAAGCCAGGACCCCGCCCGCCGGCAGGTTGGCCTCGATCCAGGCTTCGACGCTGGTCTCGGCCAGCGGCACCGGGGTGACGATCGCGGTCTCGACCTGCTCGGCGGCCTGGAGGGTGTAGCGCCCGTCCACCACCAGGGCGGCCTTGTCGGCGAGCACCACCGCCGTGCCGGCCGAGCCGGTGAACCCGGTGAGCCAGGCCAGCCGCTCGGCATGGGGCGGCACATATTCCGACTGGTGCTCGTCGGCCCGGGGCACGACGAAGCCGGAAAAGCCCCGTTGCGCCATCGCGGCCCGGAGCGCGGCGATTCGCGCCGCGCCCTCCCGGTGGCTGGGATCCTCGAAGCTCTGGAATCGGGCAGTCTGGCTCATGCCCACAGGCCTACGACGGCCCGGGCGGGGCGGCAACCGCCCCGACGCCCGAGACGGGGATCTGGTCTCAATACACCGGCTGAAGCCGCACGTTCGGCACCGCGAAGGGCCCGACGATCACCCGGCCGCCCGTGAGGCGGACGGTCGGCAGCACCTTCAGGGGCGGCTCGCCGGGGCGGTCCTGGCCATCCTGCGCCTGTCCCGGCGCCGGTTCCTTGCGGCGCCCGCCGAGGAACTGGCCGACGATGTTGCCGATCAGCGCCGCGCCGTCCCCGCCGAGCCGCGCGCCGATCTGCTCGCTGATCAGCGGCGCGATCACCTGCTCCAGGCCGGCGGTCCGCACGTCGAACTGGCCCGTCGGGCGATGCTGGTCGTCGAGGGCCAGCAGCCCTTGCGCCCGCAGGCGCCGGCTGCCCTTCTCGGCGGCGAGGCTGGCGATCTCCACCGCGCCGCCGGCCTCGCGCCACCTTTCCAGCTCCTGCGCCAGGGGGCGGGTGCGGAAGCCCGTGGCCCGGGTCACCGTGGCGTCGAGGGCGATGTCGGCGGGCTCCGTGCCGCCGAGCACCGGATCGAGGAGCGGCAGGCCCGCCCGTTGCACCCGGGCGCTCAGATCGACCGCACCGTCCGTGGCGAACCGCCCCGGTGTCGGCCGTGCGTGAAGCTCGAGATGGCCGACGGTGAAGTCGATCGGCGAGGGGTCGGCGCCGGTGACGCGGCCCTTCAGCCCGTCCGCCACCAGGGAGGCACGCTGGAAGCCGTCGCCGGTGACGTGGAGGCTCGCTTCGAGCTGGCTCCAGGTCACGTTGCCGTCGAGGTCGCCCTGCTGCACCCGGAACGGCCCCGTCGCCTCCAGGATCACGTGGCGCGGCTGGTAGACCTGCGCCACCGCCACCAGCGGGCCGGTGGTGAAGCGCACATCGGAGCGGGCAAAGCCCAGCGAGGTGCAGCGCAGCTCGAAGCGGAACGGGAAGCCGGTCAGCGCGCGATCGGCGCAGGTCCATTGCCGCCCGGCCCGTGCCTCGCGGGACAACCACCCGTCGATCTCGGCCTCGGCCTTGCCCCGCAGCCAGAACCAGCCCGCACTCCAGGCCAGCGCCAGCAGCACCAGCAGGGCGAACGGCGCGAACAGCCCCAGGCGCAGGCCGGGCCCGCCACCCGTCCCCTTGCCCTGCGGCGTCCCGCCTGCCGGCCCACCATGTGTCGGCCTCTCCATCGGCATGATCCCGGCTATGCGGCGGCCCGCCTGCGGGCCGCCCGGATTGAACCGGGTTCCCGTAGCTGCTACCGGCCGCGCCCGGCAAGTGAGCAAGCGGGACGCGCGGCATGCCGGGGGGACGGGGAGGCATAGGGCGATGGAGGCGGGCAAGCCGTCGGATCTCTGGGTGTTCGGCTACGGCTCGCTGATGTGGCGGCCGGGCTTTCCTTTCGTGGAGAGCGGGCCGGGGCGCCTGCGCGGCTATCACCGCTCGCTCTGTGTGCTCTCGCACGTCCATCGCGGCACGCCGGAGCGGCCGGGCCTGGTGCTCGGGCTCGACCGCGGCGGTTCCTGCCGCGGCATGGCCTTCCGGGTCGCGGGTCCCGAGGCGGCGGGCACGCTCGCCTATCTGCGCGAGCGCGAGCAGGTCACGGCGGTCTATGTCGAGCGGGTGCTCGGCGTCACCCTCGACGACGGGCGTCGGATCGCGGCGGTGACCTACCTCGTCGACCGCCGCCACCCGCAATATGCCGGCCGCCTGCCGGAGGCCGAGGTGATGCGTCTGGTGCGCCAGGGCCTCGGCCGCTCGGGCGCCAACCCGGATTACGTCCGCCACACCCACGACCAGCTCGTCGCCATGGGCATCCCCGACCCGATGCTCGCCCGCCTCGCCGCCGCCTGCGCGGTGCCGAGCCCGTGAGGCCACGGCCGAGGGACCCCCGCCCGCCTGCACGATCATGTCCGGTTCAGGCGCGTTCGGTCGTTTGCGCAGCCAGAGACCCGAACGACAGCCCGAACGGGCGAGAGACCCGAACGGGCAAGCCGGAGCGCCTCCGCGTTGATGACCCCCACGACCCATCTCGCCCTGATCAACGCCTCCGTCGGCGACATCCAGGGCGGGCTCGGCCCCTTCCTCGGCACCTGGCTGGCGCAGGCCGCGCAATGGGGGCCGAGCGAGGTCGGCCTCGTCACCACCATCGTGGGCTTCGCCACCCTCGCCTTGAGCGGGCCGCTCGGTGCCCTGGTCGACCGGCTCGGCCGGCCCCGGTTGCTGATCGCGGTGGCCTGCGCGGGGATCCTCGTCGGCACCCTGCTGCTGCTGCCAGCCCGCTCGTTCATGGCCGTGCTCGCCGCCCAGTTCGTCGCGGCCGCCGGCGGCACCCTGGTGGTGCCCGCGGTGACGGCGCTGACGCTGGGCATGGTCGGCAAGCAGGCGTTCCCGAAGCAGCAGGGCCACAACCAGGCGTGGAACCATGTCGGCATCCTGGCGGCGGCGCTGGCGATCAGTTTCGGCACGCCGGTCATGGGCCCGAGCATCGCCTTCTGGGTGCTGGGCGGCCTCTCGGCCTGCGCCATCGCGGCGGCGCTGACGACGCCTCGGCACGCCTATAACGGCCGCCGCGCCATCGGCTGGACGGAGGACGACCCGGACGGCACGCCGGAACGGTCGGCCGTCCTGACGGTGCTCTCGGACCGACGCCTGCTGATCCTGTCCGCGGCGCTCGCCCTGTTCAACCTCGCCAACGGCTCGATGCTGAGCCTGCTTGGCCAGAAGCTGGTGGCGGCAGGCCAGGACGGCACCGGCTGGACCGCCCGCTACGTCATCGTCGCGCAGGCCGTGATGATCCCGGTGGCGCTCTTTGCCGGCTCGCTCGCCGACCGGCGCGGCCGGCGCCAGCTCCTTCTCGTCGCCTGCGCGATGCTGCCGGCCCGCGCGATCCTCTCCGCCTTCCTGGCCGATCCCTACTGGCTCGTCCTGGCGGAGGTGCTGGACGGCGTCGCCTCGGGGGTGATCGGCGTCGCGGTGCCGGTGGTGGTGGCCGACCTGACCTGGGGCTCCGGCCGCACCCAGACGGCGCTCGGCACCGTCGCGGCGGTGCAGGGGGTGGGGG
>NZ_LABX01000216.1 GCF_001043915.1 Methylobacterium aquaticum
CCGACCCGTTGAGCCAGCTCAACCGGGTGACGCAGAGCGTGCGCCAGCCCGGCTCGACCCTGAAGCCCCTCACCTACCTCGCCGCGCTCAATGCCGGCCTCCAGCCCAACACCCTGGTGATGGATGCCCGCGTCACCCTGCCGCCGATCGGCGGGGTCGGCGATTCGTGGTCGCCGAAGAACTACGAGGGCGGCGGTTCGGGCCCGACCACCCTGCGCCGCGGCCTGGAGCATTCGAAGAACCTCGTCACCGCCCAGCTCCTGCGCGGCGGCATCGCCGAGAAGGCGCCGGCGAGCCTGCAAAAAGTCTGCGACATCGCGCTCGAAGCGCAGCTCTATGCCGAATGCGAGCGCTACTATCCGTTCGTGCTCGGCGCCCAGCCGGTGCGGATGATCGACCTCGCGGCGTTCTACGCGGCGATCGCCAACGAGGGCGAGCGGCCCTCGCCCTACGGGCTGGAAAGCGTGACGCAGGGCGACAAGGTGCTCTACCAGCACGCCGACCGGCCGCTCGCCCGCATCGGCTCGGCCGACCGGGTGGCGTTCTACCAGCTGAAGAGCCTGCTCCAGGGCGTGACCCAGCGCGGCACCGCGGCGGCGCTCGCCCGGTTCTCGCCTTACGTCGCCGGCAAGACCGGCACCTCGGAGGACGAGAACGACGCCTGGTTCTCCGGCTTCACCAACGAGATCACCATCGTGGCCTGGATCGGCTACGACAATGCCGACGGCAAGCGCCGAACCCTCGGCCGCGGCCAGACCGGCGGCCACCTGTCGGTGCCGATCTTTTCCCAGGTGCTCCAGGCCGCCTGGGCCAACGGGGTGCCGAAGACGCCGCTCGACGGCCCGAGCCCCGAGGCCAAGCGCCTGATCGCCGATGCCCCGATCGACCTGCGCTCGGGCCAGCGGATCGCAGGCGGCGGCTTCATGGAGCATTTCCGCCTCTCGGTGGACGGGCGCCTCGCCGATACCCGCTTCAAGCTGGTGCCGCAGGAGCAGATCTACGCGATGCGGCCTGACAGCGAGCAGGACGGCGACGCCCTGGACGGCGAGAACCCCGGCCGCATGCCCGACGAGGCGCCGGATGCCGACCGCTACGACCCGTTCGGCGCTCTCTTCGGCCGGCCGGAGCCGCCGCCCTATGCCCGCCGCGCCCAGCCGGTGCCGGCACCCGAGCCCTACTGGCCCGGCGCCCGCAGCCGCTCGCCCTTCGGCGACGACGAGTATATCCGCCGGCCGCGCCGGCGCGACCCCGACTACCCGTTCGGCGACGAACCGACCTACTGACCCGAACCAACCAGGACGATTTCCCGTGCGTGACAGCCTGACGGCGCGCCCGCGCCTCTTTCCGCTCGTGCTCGCCGCGATGGTCGCGGGCTCGACGCTTGCGGTCTCCCCTGCCCTCGCCGAGTACCGCACCAAGGACGTGCCGGCGGTGACGGGTCTCGATCCGGCCGGGATCGCGCCGAACACCATCGCGTTCACCGATCACCGCGACAATCCGGCCAGCCCGGAGAGCGGCCTCGTTCCGTTCGCCGAATGGGGCAAGCGCAGCCCGGCCCAGAAGGCCCTGCTCGCCCCCCACCCGGCCTATGTCGAGCCCGACTACGTCCAGACGGTGAACGGGGTGGCGAAGCCCCGGCACGAGACGCTGAAGGTCTACGTCGCCGAGGCGCGGTTCATCGTGCCGCGCAGCCCCGATCGCATCGACCTGAAGCGCTTCGCCACGATCCCGTTCCTGTCGCGGATGGACCCGGCGATCAAGCACAAGACCCTCAACCCGGCCGACGCGACCCCGACCAAGGACCCGGCCGCCGCCTTCGCCCGCCGGCCCGACCGGCCGTGGTGCGCCGCGCCCGACACCACCTGCATCGAGTCGCGCTACGACCTTGAGGGCAAGCTGCCGCTCGGGGTGAAGCTCGCCAACAAGCTGGAGGATGGGGGCAAGAAGATCGCCGAGTTCGTCTCGTTCCAGAGCGAGCTGCGGGTTCTGCCCGCCGACGAGGCGGCCAAGCTCGTCGAGCTGACCAAGATCGAGGCCCCGGTGGCCGGCGCGATGGAGCAGAACATCTTCTGGGTCAACCAGATCCTGCGCTTCGGCAAGTTCCTGGCGGTGATGCAGCCGATGGGGACCGACCCGAACAAGACGGTGGTCACCGCCTACATGACGCTCGGCATCAAGGCCGACGTGCTCGACCGCAAGAAGGAGTACGAGCGCGTCCCGGTCCTGCGCAACCTGCTGCCGGCTCAGGTGCTGATGGGCAATTCCTCGTTCAACACCGGCACCTCGATCAGCGCCGGCCTGCCGACCTACGCGCGAAACAGGATCGCGGCATTCGCGGATGCGCTGGCGAAGGAGTGATACCAAAGAAGGAGTGATTCCAAAGGTCGAAAGAAATCGACCTTTGGTTCCGTTCTCGAAGTTTCGCCAAGCCTCTGGCCTGGCATCGAAAACTTCGAGATGAGTCAACGGCCCCGTCGATCCCGGGCCTGCCCGGGATCGAATCGATGCGTCAGCATCTTGGGCCGTTGGCATGAGGTCGGATGTGAATCAGACGCATTCCGGAAGGATGCTTCCGGAATGCATATGACGCGGTCCGCCGCGCGACGGTTCAGCGGGCCAGGTCGATCAGGATCTTGAGCTGGCTCCCGGCTGGATCGAGCAGGGCGTCGAAGCCGCCGATAGCCTCGTCGAGGCCGATCGTGCGGGTGACGATCTTTCGTGCGGGCAGCTGCCCGGAGGCGATCAGGCGGATCACCCGCGGCCAGAGCTGGGTCGGGTAGGCCCAGGCGCCGCGGATTTCGATGTCCTTGACCGTAACCTGGAACCAGTCGAGCGGATTGGGCTTCGGGTGCAGCCCCGTCTGCACCACGACGCCCTGCTTGCGCACGGCGTCGGCGCAGGCCTGGAGGGCGTGCTCGTTGCCCACGCACTCGATCGCAACGTCGCAGCCTACCCGTCCCTCGGTGGCCGCGCGGACGACCTCGCCGACATTGTCGCGGCGCGGGTCGATGCCGGTCACCCCCGGGAGCAGGTCGACCGCGAAGGCGACCCGGGACGGGTTGGGATCGGACACGAAGAGCTGCGTGGCGCCGGCCGCTCGCGCCGCCAGCAGGGTCAGGAGGCCGATCGGCCCCGCGCCCGCGACCAGCACGCTGTCGCCGGACTGCACGCCGCCGCGGTCGCAGGTATAGACCGCGACGGCGGCTGGCTCGACCAGCGCCGCCTCCTCGTCGCTCATCGCATCCGGGATCGGGTGGACGTTGTAGTCGTTGAGGATGGACGCCTCCGCCATCCCGCCCCAGGCCCAGCTCAAGCCCGCCAGGGCGAGGTCGCTGCTGAGATGGAACAGCCCTCGGTCGCTGTAGTAATTGCCGCTGCGCGGCATGATGAGCGGCTGCACCGACACCCGGTCACCCGGCTTCACATGGGTCACGCCGGCGCCGACCGCCTCGACGACGCCGCCATATTCGTGCCCGAGCACCTGCGGGCCGTGGGCTCCGGTGAAAGGGTGGGGCTCGGTCGGCACGAAGATCGGGCCGTAGGCGTATTCGTGCAGGTCGGTCCCGCAGATGCCGGCGAAGCGGTTGCGGATCCGGACTTGGCCGGGGGGCGGCCGGTCGGGCGGGGCGTCGATGGCGTCGAGGCGCAGGTCCTTGGCCGCGTGGAAGCGGAGTGCTCTCACTGTTTCCTCCTTGATCGCTGATGGATGGGGACCGGCGGGGCCGGTCCCGGTCGACCCCGAGGGGATCAGGCCGCGTGATGCGTCTCGGCCAGCGCGTAGACCGGCGTCGCCAGCCCCTCCATCCGGGCCTTGAGCTGGAGGGCGAGGTAGAGCGAGTAGTGGCGCGACTGGTGCAGGTTGCCGCCGTGGAACCACAAGGCCTCCTGCCGGGTCGGCTTCCACATGTTGCGCAACTCGCCCTCCCAGGGCCCCGGATCCTTGGTGGTGTCCGAGCCGAGGCCCCAGCACTTGCCGACCCGGTCGGCGACCTCCTGGCTGATGAGCTGGGCCGCCCAGCCGTTCATCGAGCCGTAGCCGGTGGCGTAGACGATCACGTCGGCGGGCAGGCGCGTGCCGTCCTCCAGCAGAACCGCGTCCTCGGTGATCTCCTTGACCTTGCCATGCGCCAGCTTGATCTGGCCGTCGGCGATCAGGTCGGAGGCGCCGACATCGATGTAGTAGCCCGAGCCGCGCCGCAGGTACTTCATGAACAGGCCCGAGCCGTCATCACCGAAATCGAGCTGGAATCCGGCCTTCTCGAGCCGGGCGTAGAAATCGGCGTCGCGGACCCTCGCCTGCTCGTATACGGGGATGTGGAACTCGTGCATGATCCGATAGGGCACCGAGGCGAAGATCATGTCCGCCTTGTCGGTGGTGATGCCCTTGGCCAAGGCGTCCTCGGAATAGAGGCCGCCGAGGGCCAGTTCCATCAGCGTGTCGGACTTGACGATGTGGGTCGAGGAGCGCTGCACCATGGTGACGTCGGCGCCGTTCTCGTAGAAATCGGCGCAGATGTCGTGGGCCGAGTTGTTGGAGCCGATCACCACCGCCCGCTTGCCGCGATAGGCTTCGCCGCCCGGATGCCGGCTGGAATGGTGGCTCTCGCCCTGGAAGCGCTCCATGCCCGGATAGGTCGGCAGGTTGGGCACGCCCGACATGCCGGTGGCGAGCACCAGCTGCTTGGGCCGTACCGTCAGCCGTTCGCCGTCCCGGGTCAGCTCGACCACCCACTCGCCGGCCGTTGCGTCGTAGCGCGCCGAATGCACCTCGGTCTTCGACCAGTAGTTCAGCTCCATGACCTTGGTGTACATCTCGAGCCAGTCGCCGATCTTGTCCTTGGCGGCAAAGACCGGCCAGTGATCGGGGAAGGGCAGGTACGGCAGGTGGTCGTACCAGACCGGGTCGTGCAGGTGCAGCGACTTGTAGCGGCTGCGCCACTGGTCGCCCGGCCGGTCATGCTTGTCGACGATCAGGGCCGGCACGCCGAGGCGCTTGAGCCGGGCGCCCAGCGCGATGCCGCCCTGTCCGCCGCCGACCACCAGCGCGTAGGGCTGGCGGGTATGGCCCAGCTCCGCCTCCTCGTCGCGCCGCCGTTCGGACCACGAGCGCCGCCCGGGCTCGACGCCGTGATGCACGCCCCGCTCGCGCCGCCGGCCGCCCGGCTCCTCGAAGCCCTTCAGCTCGCGCGCCGCGGTGAGCAGCGTCCATGCCTCCTCCCCCTTCAGGCGGAGATAGCCGCGCCCGCGCAAGCTCGCGGTCTCGAAGGCGATCCAGGCCTCGGTGACGCCGTCCGCCTCGGTCGCCGGCTCCTCCAGGGTGAAGCTCCCGGGCGTGACCGCGCCGAGTTGCGCCTGGAGCATGGCGCGGATCGCCCCGCGGCCTTCCAGCGTGGTGATGTTCCAGGTGAAGGCGACGAGATCGCGCCAGAAGCAGGTCTCGGCGAACAGCTCCGCCGTCCCGGCGGCGTCGTGCGCCCGCAGCGCCGCCTCGAAGCGGTCGAGCCAGGCAATCACCCGCGCGTCGGCGGGAGACAGGGGTTCCAGTTTACGGGTCATGGCGTCCATTGGGTTCCTCCCATTGTTGTGCGGGATGGGTTGCGCAAGCGGCATGCCAGGGGTGACCGAGAAGGCGGGCCAGTCACCGCGACAATCCCTTCGGAGCACAGAAAATATCTTCCCGCTCGCCACCTCATTTCGAGGTGTCAGTCGCCCGAAGATCGACTGACATCGAAGAATGGCTCCAGACATCTCTGCGATCTCTTGAGCGCTTCGTCGATGATTTCTTCGATCGTATGCGATCTTTGATCGCCAGTACGTCAGGATGCCGTTGTGGGCGGGACGCAACGCGGCCTGAGTTCAATCGGCATGACTTCGATCGGGCTGTCGTGAGGGTGCAGATGGAGTCCCGACGATCGGTCCCCACCGCCACACCCGACGCGCCCCACCTGTGGCACCCGGCACACCCGCCACAGGTGGCGCGCCCCGCTCACCCCGCGCGGTTGGGCGAGACGAGCCCGAGGCGCCGCATGCGCCGATGGATGGTGGAGCGGTCGAGCCCGAGATCGCGCGCCACCGCCGAGACGTTCCAGGCGCGGCGGCGCAGGGCCGCTTCCAGTGCGTCGTCGCTCGTCGGAGGCGCATCGGGGGCGGACACATCCGCGCCAGCCGCAGTCACCGTCGGCGGGAGGTCGTGGAGGCCGATCTCCGGCCCTTCGGCAAGCGCACAGGCATAGTCGAGCACGCTCACCAATTCGCGGACGTTTCCCGGCCACGTATGGCGCATGAGCGCCGCCAGGGCCTCGGCGGAGAGGTGCGGCGCCCCGTTTCGTCCCGCCAGCAGACGCGCCACCAGCGCGGCGAGGTCGGCGCGCTCGCGCAGGGGCGGCAGGACGAAGCGGGCGCTGCCCAGGCGGTGCAGCAGGTCCTCGCGGAAGCGGCCCTCGCGGACCAGGGCGGCGAGGTCGCGATGCGTCGCGGCGATCACCCGGATGTCGACGGCCTGCGGTGCCGCGCTGCCGAGCGCCGTCACCTCGCGCTCGGCGAGGACCCGCAGCAGGCGCGTCTGCGCAGGCAGCGGCATGTCGCCGATCTCGTCGAGGAAGAGAAGGCCGCCCTCGGCCTGGCGCAGCAGGCCCTTGGCGCCGTGGCGCGCCGCGCCCGTGAAGGCGCCGGGCTCGTAGCCGAACAACTCGGCCTCGATCAGCGTCTCGGGGAGCGCCGCGCAATTCACCGCCACGAAGGGTTTTTGCGCGCGCGCGCAGGCGGCATGGGCGGCGCGGGCGAACACCTCCTTGCCGGTGCCGGTCTCGCCGCCGACGAGGAGGCTCACCCCCGCGGCAAACAGGCGCGAGGCTCGGCCGGCCATCGCCGCGAGGGCCGGATCGCCGCCGGCGAAGTCGGGCGGCGGGGCCGGCCGCGCGGTGCGGGGGGAGGTCCGTGGGGGACACTCGGCGGGCTCCAGCGCCAGGGCGTAGAAGCGCTCGCCCCCGCGCAGGCGCAGCACGCGCCGCTCGACCGGCACCGCCCGGGTGAACCGCGGCAGGTCGTCGATCGTGGCCTCGAACAGCGCGTCGAGGCGCAGGCCCAAGCCGGCATGCCGGAGATCCACCGCCCCGCGCGGCCGGTGCAGGACGCGATCGATCAGCGCCCGCGCCCGGCTGTTGAAGCCGAGGATATGCCCGCCCGCATCCACCGCCAGGGCGAGTTCGGGCTCGATATCGGCGAATTCCGGCGAGCGCGACAGGTGCAGCATCCACTCGCGGCGGAAGCCGTTATGCAGGCTCGCGGTCTCGATGCGGTGGGCGAAGGAGGTGACGAGCTGGAGCGCGAGGTGCTGGCTCGCCTTCGGGGCCGGCGCCTGGAGGGCCGAGATGTCGAGCACCGCCGCCAGCGTGCCGTCGGCGGCGTAGACCGGCGCCGCCGTGCAGGTGAGGCCGATATGGTCTCCGGCGAAGTGGTCGTCGAGATGCACCGACAGGGCCTCGCCGGTGGCGATGCAGGTGCCGACCGCGCAGGTGCCGGCGAGATGCTCGTTCCAGTCGGAGCCGCGATACAGGCCAGCGCGGCGCAGCTCCCCGTCGCGGCCGGAATCGCCGATGAAATCGACGGCAACGCCACGGGCATCGGCCAGGATCAGCACGTAGCCGAGGCCGGAGACCTGCCGGTACAGGGCCTCGACGCCGAAGCGCGCCACCCGGATCAGGTCGTCGAGGGCATCACGGTGCTCGCGCAGGCGCGCCTGGGTGTGGATGTAGGCGCGCCGCGGCGCGGCCGGATCGAGGCGGTACTCGGCGAGGCATCGCCGCCAGGACTGGCTGATGAGCGGATCGCGCGCGCCGCCCTCGTCGCGCGCGGTCCGGACGAGCTCGTCGATATGGGCCATCACGGCGGACCGCATCCGCGTCCTCCCCGGTCTTTTTCCCATACTGCGCGCGAATGGCAGGCAGGAAAAGGCCGCCGCGGGGCGCGGCGCGACGGGAGGCCGTTCGTCGAGCAACCCGCCGCCGGATCAGGGCGGGCGGGACGGTCCGGAGCGCCTTGAACGTCGCGAAGGGGGTCCGACGCCGGTCGGAGGAGGGTTTGCACCAGAGCGCCACGGAACCCGGCGATGTCGCGGTCCGGCCGTTCCGCTTACGGGAACATCGCGTCGACGGCGTCCTGGGACACGGCGGCTTCGCCCGGCAGGGCGGGGCCGTTGAGGAGGGAGTCCTCCTCGCTGCGCCGGTCGACGGCCGCCTTCGCCGCCGCCGCTCTGGCCGGACCGGACCAGACGCGCAGCATCTCGTCCACCCGCTCCTCCACGAGGACGATGGTCCGGACGACCTTCGAGATGCGCTGGCCGGTCAGGTCCTGGAAGTTGCAGGCTTCGAAGATCGTCTGCATCTGGGCCTGGATCGCCAGGGCATCGTCCTGGATCGCCCTCTCCCCAGCCCGCTTGGCGATGCCGCCGGCAAGCGCGTCGACCGTCTCCGACGCCGACAGGATCGCGTTGGTGGCGTGTTCTGTCCCCCGCACGACGGCATGAAGCTCGTCGCGGGTGCGGCCCGCCTCCTGCTCGTCCCGCAGCTCGGCGATCTCCTGCCGCGTCCGCGCGATCGCCTCGGAGATCGCCAGCAGATGATGCTGGAGGAGGGAGGTGCTGTCCTCGAGAGATCCGAGTTTTGCCGTGCCGCTGTTCATGATCCCGGAACGCTGTACGATATGACCAGTCCGGGCACGGTAACCGGGCGGTATTAAGCGTTTCCGAACATCGCCGAGACTGCAACGAGACAACGGTGACTGTCAGGGCGCGGGATAGGCCGGCGAATGGCCGCGGGTCCGACCTGTCCAGCACGATCCGGCCGCACCCTCCGTCCACTTGGCGGTCGCGCGGCTGTGGATGCCGGGCCGGTGCCGCTCCCTTCGGGCCCGTGACCGCAACAGGAGATCGCGACGTCGCCGACGCCGATTCGCCCAACGCTGCCACCGCACGATCGATGCCGACTTGGATTCCATCAACTGCCGCGACAGGGCGGCGCTGAAGGAGGTGCCGGACGGCAACGCCTGTCGGGTCGATTGGGCCGTGAGCGCCTACGGGCGCGACGCGATGCTCGCGGCGACGGCCTCGATCGTCGATGACGCCACCCTGCACATCACGGTCCGGGGCGTGCGGATGGACCTGCCCCGTGCCATGGCCGACCAGTCGGTCCCGATCAACGGCGCGATCGCTCTCGAGGTGCTCGACCTGTTCACGTTCCGCCCGGCGGGCGGATCGCCGCCATGCGCGCCTTCGAGGGGGCCGGAGCACCCGGTCTCCTCCGGGGTGTGACCGGGGCGGCCAAACGGCCTGCCCCGCGTCGGGCGACGGCGCCAACGCCCGGGCCATGCGCCGTCGCCCCTCGATGCGATCGCCGGCCCTCCGGACCGGCGCATCGCGTCGTTGGAGGCCGCTCAGTCCGTCCCGGGGAGCCGGTAATCGCGGAACTGGTCGCGCAGGGCGGTCTTCTGGATCTTGCCGGTGGCGGTGTGGGGAATCGCCGGCACGGTCACCACGTCATCGGGCATCCACCACTTGGCGATGCGCGGCGCCATATAGGCCAGGATGTCGGCCTTGTCGGGGGTGCGGCCCTCCTTCGGCACCACGATGAGCAGCGGGCGCTCGTCCCATTTCGGATGCCGCACGCCGATCACCGCCGCTTCCGCCACGTCCGGGTGGCCGACCGCCAGGTTCTCGAGGTCGATCGAGGAGATCCACTCGCCGCCGGACTTGATCACGTCCTTCGAGCGGTCGGTGATCGCCATGTAGCCGTTAGGATCGATGGTGGCGACGTCGCCGGTGTCGAAGAAGCCGCGATCGTCGAGGATCGGCTCGTCCGAACGGAAATACGCCTTCGCCACCGCGAAGCCCGCCACCTTGAGGCGGCCGAAGGTCGTGCCGTCCCAGGGCAGGTCGCGCCCGTCGTCGTCGGTCAGGCGGAACTCGACGCCAAAGGGCGCGTAGCCCTGCTTCATCTTGAGGTCGAGGCGGGCCTCGCCTTCCAGGTGGGCGACCTCGGGCTTGAGCGAGCAATAGGAGCCGATCGGGCTCATCTCGGTCATGCCCCAGGCGTGATCGACGGTGACGCCGTATTCGCGCTCGAACCGCTCGGTCATCGCCCGCGGGCAGGCCGACCCGCCGATCACCACGCGCTTGAGGTGGCTCAGGCGCTTGCCCGTCGTGTCGAGATATTGCAGCAGGCCGAGCCAGACGGTGGGCACCGCCGCCGTCACGGTGACGCCGGTGGTCTCCAGGATCTCGTGCACCGAGGCGCCGTCGAGCTTCGGCCCCGGCATGACGAGACCGGCCCCTGACATCGGGGCCGCGAAGCTGAAGCCCCAGGCATTGGCGTGGAACAGGGGCACCACCGGCATCGCCATGTCGGTGGGCGCGAGCGCGATGAAGGCCGGGTTGTTGACCATCAGGGCGAGCAGCACGTTCGAGCGGTGCGAGTAGAGCACCCCCTTCGGCAGGCCGGTCGTGCCTGAGGTGTAGCAGAGGCCCGCCGCCGTGTTCTCCTCGAAGGCCGCCCAGGCGAAATCGTCATCGGCTTGCGACAGCCAGTCCTCGTAGGCGACGGCGTTGCGCAAGGTCGTCTGCGGCATGTGGGCGCCGTCGGTGAGGACGACGTAGCGCTCGATCGTCGGCAGCTTGTCCGCCAGGCGCTCGACCAGCGGCACGAAGGTCAGATCGAGGAAGAGGATCCGGTCCTCGGCATGGTTGATGATGTAGGCGATCTGGTCGTCGAACAGCCGCGGGTTGACCGTGTGGTAGATCGCCCCGATGCCCGTGATGCCGTACCAGGTCTCGAGGTGGCGCCAGGTGTTCCAGGCCAAAGTCGCGATCCGGTCGCCGAGGCGGATGCCGTCGGCGGCAAGGCGCTTCGACAGGCGCAAGGACCGCTGCCGCACCGTGGCGTAATCGGTCCGGTGCATCGGCCCCTCGACCGAGCGCGAGATCACCGGGCGGGCACCATGCTGGATCGCAGCGTAATCGATGATGCGGTGGATCAGCAGGGGCCAGTCCTGCATCAGGCCGAGCATGGCGTGTCATCCTTCCCTTGGGCGGCCGCGCTCGTGGGTGCGGCCCTCGATCGCCGGGGCTTGGTGCCCGCGGTCTGCGAGGATGCAGCTTATGGCAGCGGTGCGGGACCGGCTAGAGCGGGCGCGAGACCATGCCCCCGGCCGTGCATCCGGCCGGGGATCGGGAGCGGCCGGGCATGGCCTCGGGATGGTTCTGATGTAAACTATCGGGATGACGGCATCCTCGCGCGCCCACCCAGCGGCTGGGGCAGACGCCCCGGCCGAGGCCGACCCGCTGCGGGTCTGGTTCCGCTTCATCCGCCTGCACCGGCGCGTCTCGGCGGCGGTCGCGGCGGAGCTGAAGGCCGTCGGCCTGTCGATCCCGCAATTCGACGTGCTCTCGACCCTGTCGGAGCGCGAGGGCCTGACCCAGCAGGACCTCGCCGAACGGCTCTACGTCACCAAGGGCAACGTCTCGGGGCTGATCGACCGGCTGGTCGAGGCCGGGCTGGTCGAGCGCCGCCCGATCCCCGGCGACCGGCGCTCCCACGCGCTGCACCTGACCGAGGCCGGGCTGGCGCTCGCCCGCACCGGCATCGCGGCCCAGACCGGCTACGTCGCCCGGACCCTCGGCCGCCTGCCCCCGGACGACGTGGCGGCGCTGGAACGGGTGGTGCTGGCCTGGCGCGACGCCGCCCGGGCCGATGGCGGCTGACCTCGCGGTCGGGCGCGGTCACACCACCGTCTGCTTCTGCACCTCGATGACGAGGCCGTTCGGGGTCATCCGCTCGCGGGCGAGGAGCCGGTCGCCGGGGGCGAAGATTCCCAACGGCTCGTCCCGGTCCGGCAGCACCACGGTGGCGCTGCGGTTGACGAAGACCAGGACATGCCGGCGCTGCGGCAGCGAGGCGACCGCCCAGCGCTTGAGCTGCGTGTAATACGGCTCCCGGCGCCAGATCCCGGGCTGGCTCGGATCGACCTGGACGTGGAGGAAGCGCGTCGTCGGGTCGAGGCTCAGCACCATCTTGGCCTTGTCGGGCTTCCATTCCGGGCCGATCCACCCTTCGGTCATCCAGAGGCAGTGGAAGGCGCGGCAATGGCCGGGACGGGTCTCGTGGATGCCGCAGCCGCGGCCGGGCTTGGCGTGGCGGCACCATTCCCCGGCGACGCTCTCCACCGCCGGCACGTCGTAGACCTTGCAGCAGAGAGTACAGGCGCCGCAGGCCCGGCCGGGCGCGGGCGTCGAGACGAGTTCGGCGGGGTCGAGCATGCGCGTCGATCTGACCAGGATTGTGCGGGGCTGCCGCGAGAGCGGCCCGGGTTGTGCGTCCGCATCGCGCCGCTAGTGTGACGGCGCAAGCGAATTCTGCTCGGCCAGTCGGGAGCCGCCTCAAGGCTCCCCGTGAAGAAAGCGACAGAGACGATGCTCTCGAACCTCGCCACCCGCGACGTCGAAACCCTGATCCACCCCTACACCAACCTGGCGGCCTTCCGGCAGACCGGGCCGCTCGTGCTGGAGCGCGGCCATGGCGTCTGGGTCTACGACACCGATGGGCGGCCCTATCTCGAAGGCATGGCCGGCCTATGGTGCACGGCGCTCGGCTATTCCAACGAGGAGCTGGTCGAGGCCGCCCGCGAGCAGATGGCGCGCCTGCCCTTCACGCACCTGTTCTCCGGCCGCAGCCACGACCCGGCGATCGAACTCGCCGAGACCCTGAAGGAACTGGCGCCGATCCCGGTCTCGAAGGTGTTCTTCACCTCGTCGGGCTCGGAGGCCAACGACACCCAGGTCAAGCTGACCTGGTACCTCAACAACGCGCTGGGGCGCCCGCAGAAGAAGAAGATCATCGCCCGGCAGAAGGGCTATCACGGCGTCACGGTGGCGTCGGCGTCGCTGACGGGGCTGACCGCCAACCACGCCGACTGGGACCTGCCGCTGCCGGGCTTCCTGCACGCCGCCTGCCCGCATCATTACCGCGGCGCCGAACCCGGCGAGACCGAGGACGCCTACTCTGTACGCCTCGCAACCGAGCTGGAGGAGATGATCCTGCGCGAGGGCCCGGAGACCGTCGCGGCCTTCATCGCCGAGCCGGTGATGGGCGCGGGCGGCGCCATCGTGCCGCCGAAGGGCTATTTCGCCGCCATCGCGCCGGTGCTCGCCCGCTACGACGTGCGGCTGATCGCCGACGAGGTGATCTGCGGCTTCGGCCGTCTCGGCACCTGGTTCGGCTCCGAGACGGTGGGCATGAAGCCCCACAGCCTGTCCTTCGCCAAGGCGCTCACCTCCGCCTACATGCCGCTCGGCGGCGTCACGGTCGACGAGACGCTGTACCAGGCGATGCAGGACCAGAGCCGCAAGATCGGCACGTTTGGCCACGGCACCACCTATTCGGGTCATCCGGTGGCGAGCGCGGTCGCGCTCAAGACCATCGAGATCTACCGGCGCGACAAGATCATCGAGGGCGCGGCCGAGAAGGCGCCGCACTTCCAGCGCCGGCTGTCGGCCCTGGAGGAGCACCCGCTCGTCGGCGAGGCCAAGGGGATGGGCCTGATCGGCGGCCTCGAGATCGTCGCCGACAAGGCGACGAAGCGGCAATACGACCCGAAGGCGGGCGTGGCCGCCCGCTGCGTCGCCTTCGCCCAGGAGGAAGGGCTGATCGTCCGCTTCCTCACCGGCGACCGCGTCGCGGTCTGCCCGCCCCTGGTGATCCGCCCCGACGAGATCGACACCCTGTTCGACCGGCTCGGCACCGCGCTCGACCGCACCCAGGCGTGGATCCGTGAGCAGGGGCTGACGGCGATCTGACGCCGCTCGGAAGGACGGGAGCCGAGGCCGTCCGCCCCCCGGGCGGCCTCGGTGACGTATCCAGACCTGTCAGATCCAGACATGCGGCGTCCGAACGCCGGAACGAGCCGGACACAACCGAGAGCCGCAAATGTCGCAAGGTCATGAAATTCTACCCTGCCGAACACGATGAGTATCGACGGCGGTGCAGCAGTGAGACATTACCGTTACGCCTCTGTGGCGAACCGAGCGCCCCAATCTCTTGGCCCCCCTGTACTAACTGCTTGCCCGGTTGCGCAATTTTTTTCGCGAATGACAGGAAGGTGGCCGTACCGCCGTCCATTCGCGTGGGTCGGCCGGCTCGTCGCATGCCCCGCTGATAACAATATTTCGCGCAGTCTTCAGCTTTCTTTAAGAGCGATAGTCCCTTCTGGATAAAATTCGCCCAGCGGGGAAATGGGGCCATGTTTCGGAAGCACCGGGAGAGCTTGTCGGATGCAACATTGCAAGCGCTCAACAAATCTCTCGCAATCATCGAGTTCGATCTCGACGGCACGGTGATCGACGCCAACGCCAATTTTCTCAAATTGCTCGAATACCGGCTCGACGAGGTCGTCGGCCGGCATCATCGCATGTTCCTCGACAAGGCCGATGCCGAGTCGCCCGATTATGCGACGTTCTGGAACAAGCTGCGCGCGGGTGACTACTTCGCCAACGAGTACCTTCGCTTCGGCAAGAACGGCAAGCGCGTCTGGCTCGAGGCAACCTACAATCCGGTTTTCGACTCCTCCGGCAAGCCGATCAAGGTGGTCAAGCTCGCCGCCGACATCACCGAGAAGAAGAACGAAATCAGCCGTCTCCTGACGATGATCGAGGGGATGCCGGTCGCCGTGATGACCGCCGATCCGCATGACGAGTTCCGCATCGACTACATGAACGGAACGTCGCGGCGCACCCTCGGCCCGCTGGCGCAGTACCTGCCGGTCGCGGCGGAGCTGATGGTCGGCACCTCGATCGACGTCTTCCACAAGAACCCGGCGCACCAACGCCGGATGCTGGCCGATGCGAGCCGGCTGCCGCACCGGACCCGGATCAAGCTCGGGCCCGAGGTGCTCGACCTCCAGGTCTCGGCGATCATGGGGCCCGACGGCACCTATCTCGGGCCGATGCTGACCTGGGCCGTCGTCACCGCGCAGGTGAACATGGCTGCCGACGTGTCGCAGGTCGTCAGCGCCATGGGGTCGGCGGTCGAGGAGATGCAGCGCTCCGCCGTCGGTCTCGGCCAGTCGGCCGATGAGGCGCGCGAGCGCGCCGCCACGGTGGCGGCGGGCTCGGAGGAGATGACCGCCTCGATCCAGGAGATTTCGAACCAGGTCGGACGGGTCTCCGAGCGCGCCCAGCAGATCGCGGCCCAGGCCGAGGCGACCGACGCCACGGTCCGCAGCCTCTCGGCCAAGGCCCGCGAGGTCGATTCGGTGGTCGGCATGATCTCCACCATCGCCGACCAAACCAACCTCCTGGCGCTCAACGCCACGATCGAGGCGGCCCGGGCGGGCGCGGCGGGCCGGGGCTTCGCGGTCGTCGCCGCCGAGGTGAAGGAGCTGGCCGGCCAGACCGCCAAGGCGACCGGCGAGATCACCCAGCGCATCGGCGACATCCAGGGCGCGACCACCGACGCGGTAGCGGCAATCGCGACCATCAATACCGCGGTGGCCGAATTGTCGCGGCTGACGCTCGCCATCGCCAGCGCAGTCGAGCAGCAGGCGGCGTCGACGCAGGAGGTGTCGTCGAACATCGTCGCGGTCGCGGATGCCGCGAACGCCACGGGCCGGATCGCCGAGTCGGTCCGGACGGTGTCGGAGAGCCTCGCCGGGCATTCGGTCGGGCTGACCGGCAGCGTCGAGAAGTTCCTCAAGGCGGGGTGACGCCGAACGGGCGATGGACCACCGGGACAGGGCGGCGGGGCCGGGCTCCGCCGCCCGTCTTGCGTTACAGCGGGATGTTGTCGTGCTTCTTCCAGGGCTGCTCGCTCTCCTTGGTGCGCAGCATGGCGAGCGCCCGGGCGATGCGGCGGCGGGTCGAGTGCGGCATGATCACCTCGTCGATGTAGCCGCGCTCGGCGGCCACGAACGGCGACATGAAGCGCTCCTCGTACTCGGCCGTGCGGGCCGCGATCTTCTCCGGATCGCCGAGATCCTGGCGGAAGATGATCTCGACCGCGCCCTTGGCGCCCATCACGGCGATCTGGGCGCTCGGCCAGGCATAGTTCACGTCGCCGCCGACATGCTTCGACGCCATCACGTCGTAGGCGCCGCCGAACGCCT
>NZ_LABX01000217.1 GCF_001043915.1 Methylobacterium aquaticum
CGAAGGCGTGCTGCGGGTCGCCGAGGGGGTCGCCGAGGGCGACGACGTCGCGCAGCTGGATGTATTGCGGGCAATTGCCGAAGCTCTGCTCGACCGCGACCCGCAGCACGCCGTCCGTCGAGCCGCGGAGGACGCCGTTCACCCGGTTGCGGCGGCGGGTGTGCAACTCGATGCCGAGGAGCCCGACGGCGTCGCCCTCGCGCAGGCCCGCGCTCGCCGGATCGCGCGGATCGGGCCGCGCCGCGATGGTGAGCAGCTTCGGGCTCGGCGCCGCGACGAAGCCCGGCGCACCGGCGATCAGCGTCGCCCAGGCGTCGCCCTGCCCGTCGACGCTGCCGGCGACGAGGACAGGAAGCTGCGCGAAGAAGGCGCGGTGCTGCGCGGGCATGACGTCCCGCACGACGCGCCGGCCCACCTCCGCCATGCGCGCGGCGACGCCGACCTGCTCCTGGATGGCGGTCTCGCCCGGGTGCCAGGGCGAGGCCACGGGTGCCGTCATCGTCGAACCATCGCTCATGGGGCTCTCCCCTCCGGTTTCCGTCGGGCGCGCCTCCCGGCGCGCCCGCAGCGCTCAGGTCAGGCGGCGGCGGTGAGGCCGGCCGGCGTCTCGGCGAAGGGGACGAAGCCCGGAAGAGCCTCGATCCGGCGGAGATACGTGACGACGGTCCGATAGCCCGACAGGTCGACATTGCCCTCCGGCGCACGCGCCAGGTAGCTGTAGAGCGCGATATCCGCGATGGTCGGATGCCCGCCGACCAGCCAGTCGCGGCCGGTCAGGTGCGCCTCCAGGCGCCGCAGGAGCAGATGCGCCCGGCCGATCACCTCCTCGGGACGGAAATCGGCGCCGAACACCGTGACGAGCCGGGCGGCGGCGGGGCCGTAGGTCAGCTCGCCGGCGGCGACGGACAGCCAGCGCTGCACGGCGGCCGCGGCCGTCGCCTCCTCCGGCAGCCAGTCGGTCCGGCGGAATTTTTTCGCGATGTAGACCAGGATGGCGTTGGAATCGGTAATGACCGTGCCGTCGTCGTCGAGCACCGGCACCTGACCGAAGGGGTTGAGGGCGAGGAACTCGGGCCGCTTGTGCGCGCCCGCCGCCAGGTCGACCTCGATCGCCTCGTGCGGCACGCCGAGCAGCGAGAGAACCAGCCGGGCCCGGTGGGCATGGCCCGAGAGCGGATGGTGATAGAGCTTCATGAGTGCGGATCCTCGTTTCCGCGGCCGGACCGTGCCCGCACCGCCCCCGGAGAATGCGAGGATCGCCCGGCATCGAGAATGCGCGCATTCGGCAGTTCATCGTTCCGGATTCTGGAATGATCCTCGGCGGCCCCGAAGCTCCCGGGGTGTTTGACGCAGATCAAGGCTCCACACCCGCCCTGCGCGCACATCGGGTCGTCCCGCAGCCGCGCGTGGAGCGAACCGATTCAGCCATGCCCGCCACACCCGCACCCAAATACATGACCGAAGGGGAGGCGGGCCTGTGCGCCGCCTTCGGCCTCGGTGCCCTTCTGTGCCTGGTCGCCTCGGCCAAGGCGGCCGATCCCGCCTTCGGGCTGCATGCCGGCCTGTTCGCCCTGGCGGCCATCGCGGCGATCGTGGCGATCCTGCGCCGCTACGCCGCCCGCGACCCCGAGCCGATCCCGCAGGAGATCGGCGGCAAGCCGAACTACAACCTCGGTCCCATCAAGTTCGCGGCGATCGCCGCGATGGGGTGGGGCATCGCCGGGTTCCTGGTCGGCTGCATCATCGCCTTCCAGCTCTGGGCGCCCTCGCTCAATCTCGGGCTCGAATACACCACCTTCGGGCGGCTGCGCCCGCTGCACACCTCGGCGGTGATCTTCGCCTTTGGCGGCAACGTCCTGATCGCGACCTCGCTCTACGTGGTGCAGCGGACCTGCCGGGCGCGGCTCGCGGGTGATCTCGCACCGTGGTTCGTGGTGCTCGGCTACAACCTGTTCATCGTGATCGCCGGCACCGGCTACCTGATGGGCGTGACCCAGTCGAAGGAATATGCCGAGCCGGAATGGTACGCCGACCTCTGGCTGACGGTGGTCTGGGTCGTCTACCTCCTGGTCTTCCTCGCCACCATCGCGAAACGGCGCGAGCCGCACATCTTCGTGGCGAACTGGTTCTACCTCGCCTTCATCGTCACCATCGCGATGCTGCACGTCGTGAACAACCTCAGCATCCCGGTGACGGTGTTCGGCTCGAAGTCGTACCCGATCTTCTCCGGCGTGCAGGACGCGCTGGTGCAGTGGTGGTACGGCCACAACGCCGTCGGCTTCTTCCTCACCGCCGGCTTCCTCGCCATCATGTACTACTTCATCCCGAAGCGGGCCGAGCGGCCGATCTATTCCTACCGGCTCTCCATCATACATTTCTGGGCCCTGATCTTCATGTATATCTGGGCCGGCCCGCACCACCTGCACTACACGGCTTTGCCGGACTGGGCGCAGACGCTCGGCATGACCTTCTCAATCATGCTGTGGATGCCGTCCTGGGGCGGAATGATCAACGGCCTGATGACGCTGTCGGGCGCCTGGGACAAGCTTCGCACCGATCCGATCCTGCGCCTGATGGTCGTCTCGCTCGCCTTCTACGGCATGGCGACCTTCGAGGGGCCGATGATGTCGATCAAGGCCGTCAACGCGCTGAGCCACTACACCGACTGGACCATCGGCCACGTCCATTCCGGGGCGCTCGGCTGGGTCGCCTACGTGTCCTTCGGCGCGCTGTACTGTCTGGTGCCGTGGCTGTGGAACCGCCGCGAGGTCTATTCCCTGCGCCTCGTCGAGTGGCACTTCTGGGTCTCGACGCTCGGCATCGTCCTCTACATCACGTCGATGTGGGTCGCCGGGATCATGCAGGGCCTGATGTGGCGCGCCTATAACAGCTTCGGTTTCCTCGAATATTCCTTCGTCGAGACCGTCGAGGCGATGCAGCCCTACTACCTGGTGCGGGCTTTGGGCGGCGTGCTGTTCCTGATCGGCGCGCTGATCATGGCCTACAACCTCGCCATGACGATCCTGGGCCGCGAGGCGGGCGAGCGGAGCCCCGCGACCGGCGCCGCCCTGGTCCCGGCCGAGTGATCCCAAGCCGGAGTGATCCTCAAGTCGAGTGATCCTCACGTCGAGTGCTTCCCGGGCCCGCCTGCGGGCGGGCCCCTCTCTCCGTCTCACGTTGAAAGATCCCGGCCATGGCCATTGCCCAGCCCGGCCTCTGGAAGAGGCATGAATTCTTCGAAAAGAACTCGATCCTGCTGCTGATCGGCATCCTGATCGTCGTCGCCATCGGCGGGCTGATCGAGATCGTCCCGCTGTTCTACCTGAAGAGCACCATCGAGGCGGCGGCGGGCGTGCGGCCCTACACGCCGCTGGAACTGGCCGGCCGCAACATCTACGTGCGCGAGGGCTGCTACCTCTGCCACAGCCAGATGGTGCGCCCGATGCGCGACGAGGTCGAGCGCTACGGCCATTTCTCGCTCGCCGCCGAGTCGATGTACGACCACCCGTTCCAATGGGGCTCGAAGCGCACCGGCCCCGACCTCGCCCGGGTCGGCGGAAAGTATTCCGATGCCTGGCACCGCGAGCACCTGAAGGACCCGCGCGCCGTCGTTCCCGGCTCGATCATGCCGGCCTACGCCTTCCTCGACCGGCCCCTCGACGCGGAGGCGATCGGCGACGACCTGACGGCGAATGCCAAGCTCGGCGTGCCCTACAGCCCGGACATGATCCTGCGGGCGCAAGGGGATCTCGCTGCCCAGCTCGACCCCGACGGCACGGATGCGACGTTCCCGCAACGCTATCCCGGCGCCGTCCTGCACGCCCCCGGCGAGAAGGGCCGCGCCAGCGAACTCGATGCTCTGGTGGCCTATCTCCAGGTGCTCGGCACGATGGTCGACTTCAAGCTCTACGACGACAAGAAGAACCTGAGGTGATGCCTGTGACCTACGATCTCGCCTCCCGCTTCGCCCAGACGAGCGGCCTTCTCTACTTCGTCGCTTTGTTCGCCGGAACCACCCTCTACGCGCTCTGGCCGCGCAACCAGGGCCGGTTCGACGCCGCCGCCCGCCTGCCCCTCGACGAGGAGTGAGCCTCGTGACCGATCTCAAGTCTTCCGCTCCCGCCGCCACCGGCCCCGAGACCACCGGGCATGAGTGGGACGGCATCGCCGAATACAATAACCCGCTGCCGCGCTGGTGGCTGTACTCGCTCTATGCCACGATCGTCTGGGCCTTCGGCTACTGGATCGCCTTTCCGGCCTGGCCGCTGGTCTCGGACCATACCCGCGGCCTGCTCGGCTACTCGTCCCGCGCCTCGGTGCTGGCGGATGTGGCGGCCACGAAGGCGGCCCGCGCGGCGCTCGGCCAGGAAAAGCTCGCGACCGCCGACCTGACCGCGATCGAAGCCGATCCGACGCTGCTGCCGCTGGCGCTCGCCACCGGCAAGGCGGCCTTCGGCGACAATTGCGCCGCCTGCCACGGCACTGCGGCGACCGGCCGGACCGGCTATCCCAACCTCCAGGACGACGACTGGCTCTGGGGTGGCAGCCTCGACGCCATCGCGCAGACGATCCGCGTCGGCATCCGCTCGGGCCACGCCGACACCCGCGCGGGCGAGATGCCGGCCTTCGGGCGCGACGGCATCCTCAAGCGCGATGAGGTCGAAACGGTGGCGAACTACGTCCTGTCCCTGTCCGGCAAGGCTTTCGCGCCGTCCTTGAGCCTGGAGAAGGGCGCCGCGCTCTTCGCCCAGAACTGCGCCGCCTGCCACGGCGAGCAAGCCAAGGGCAACCCGGAGATGGGCGCTTCCAGCCTCGCCGACGCGGTCTGGCTCTATGGCTCGGCGCCGCAGGAGGTGGTCGCGACGATCCAGGGCGGCCGCAAGGGCGTGATGCCGACCTGGGAGGGGCGCCTGGACGCAGCGACCATCAACTCGCTGGCGGTCTACGTCCATGGGCTCGGGGGCGGGAAGTAACGGTGAATCCTCCGCGAGCACACCGCTCCTCGGCATCTCCCCGTTCCTGGCTCTGGAACGGGGAGGTCAAGCGTCATGCGCCAGAGTGATGCATGGCGCGACGGTGAAAGAGATGCAGAGAACAGCGAGACAATGCCAGCGATCGCTAAATGCGGGTTTTTACGGTCTCGAATTTTCGCAAAATCTTGAATGGATGTTGGAAAATCGAGACGGGGCAACGGACTACAGGACGCGACACAGGATGCTGCGCGGGTGCGGGAGCGACGGCCACTCCGCCAGAAAACGTCCCCTCTGCGGAGCCGGGCGGGAGAGGGGAACCACGCTTCCGGACGCGGTGCACATCGGCGTCGCCGTCCCTTGCGGATGAAGCGAGATGGCGAGCGGGTTCCATGCCGACTTTCGGTTGACCCACCATGGATAAAACTCAAAGATGCAACGATCGGAAAATAACAATCTAAGATGGATGATGTCCGTCCGGGACCGCTCTGCAGTCCGGCACGGCTCGCGCACCGCTACGCCGTCTCTGTTCGGCTAAGCTTGCGGGCTTAAAGCACACACGCCCGGAAATTCGAGTTCTCGGCCAGGCTCTGCCCAAGATCCGCCCATGATCGGCACGACGCTTGCCGGGAGTGAGACGGTTGATTCGGCCGAGGCCCGGATATGAGAGTTCTGCTATACGGTGTGATGGCCGCCCTGGGGGCGATGGAACTGGCCGCCGCGGTCCACCCGGCCGCCGCCGCCCCGAATGCCCGCGCCGAGCACCGGCGCGCGGTGCTCGCGCCCTTGGAGCAGGCGGCGACCGATTGCTTCGCCGAGACCATCGGCAACAACCCGGCGGCCCTCGCCCATGCCCGGGCCGGGCGCTGGTACGAGGCGGCGGGCGTGATCGGCTTCCTGTGCCGGCCCGAGGTCGACGCGATGACCAAGGCCCGCGACCATCTCGAAGGCCGCGGCGCCGGTGGCCGCTATTTCACCGGCCCCTATACCCGCCATCTCGGACCGGAACTGGCCCGCCGCCTCGAGCCGCTGCTCACCACCAAGGCCGTCGCCAATGCCGAGCCGCGCGCCGACAGCGAGGCCCCGGCGGCGCCGGCCGGCGAGCCGTAGGGCGATGGCGGCGAGTCCCTGAACCCTGCCCGGGATCTGCAAGCGACTGATGACGTCGGGCACGACCGACGTCTTGCGGGGAGAGGAGAGACCCGCATCCAAAAACAGGATCGTATTGACAACAGCGTTTGGTGGTTTTTTACACCAGCGCCCGCAACCCCTCCCGGTACGTCGGATAGGCGAGCCGAACCCCCAGCTCCTCGCGGATCAGCCGGTTCCGCACCCGCTTGTTCTCGCCGTAGAAGCTGCGCGCCATCGGGCTTAACGTCGCCGTGTCGAAATCGACCGCCGGCGGCAGGGGCAGGCCGGCAAGCTCGGCCGCGAAGGCGGTCACGTCCTGCGGCGGGGCCGGCTCGTCGTCGGTGACGTTGTAGATCGCGCCCGGCCGCGGCCGGTCGAGGGAGGCGGCGAGCGTGCGGGCGATGTCGTCGACATGGATCCGGTTGAAGACCTGGCCGGGCTTCACGATGCGCTGCGCCTTGCCCTGGCGCAGCTTCTCGAAGGCGTTGCGCCCAGGCCCATAGATGCCGGACAGCCGGAAGACCTGCACCGCCTTGCCCGTCCGCGCCCCGAGCGCCAGCCAGGCGTCCTCCGCCGCCACCCGGTCGCGGGTGCGCGGATGGGTGGGGCCCGGCGGGGTCGCCTCGTCGATCCAGGCGCCGCCCTGGTCGCCATAGACCCCGATGGTCGAGAGATAGCCGATCCACCGCGCCGGGCCGGCGGCGATCACGTCGTCGAAGGCCGCCAGCGCCGGGTCGGCGCCGGAATCCGGCGGGATCGAGACCAGGATCGCGTCGGCCCGGGCGAGGTCCTCGGCGATCCGCGGGTCGGTCTCCCCGGGCGAGAAGACGCGCACGCTCACGCCGTCGAGGGTGCCGGGAGTCTGCCGGGTCGCCGTGACGCCGTGGAAGCGGGCACGCTCGCGCGCCACGAAACGGCCGGCCGTGTAGCCGAGCCCGAAGACGAACAGGTTCATAAGGCCGAGCCCTGCCTGAAGGATGTGCGGTCTTATGCAGGGCGCCGCCCTGCACCCGCCAGAGGGCTCGCCCTCTGGACTCCCGGATTTTTCGCGCGCGACCACTCGACGCGCACGTCGGGATCGGGCTCGTCCGGCGGGGCAGGGGGCAGGCGCCCCAGCCGCGCGAGCGCCCACACCGCCATCCCGCGCACCAGCGGGGACGGATCCTCCAGCAGGCGCTCCGCCTCGCCGGCGAGGCTCTGATCGCCCGCATTGCCGACGGCGATCAGCACGTTGCGCAGGAAGCGGTCGCGCCCGGTCCGCTTGATCGGCGTGCCGGCGAAGCGCCGGCGGAAGGCCGCGTCGTCGAGCCGGGCCAACTCCGCGAGAGGCGGGGCCGCCAGATCCGCGCGCGCCGCCAGCCGCGCCTCCCGGGTGGCGACCGCGAACTTGTTCCACGGGCACACCGCCAGGCAATCGTCGCAGCCGAACACCCGGTTGCCCATCGGCACCCGGAATTCCTCCGGAATCGGCCCGGCATGCTCGATCGTCAGGTAGGCAAGGCAGCGCCTTGCATCGAGCCGGTAGGGGGCCGGGAAGGCGCCCGTCGGGCAGGCATCGAGGCAGCGCCGGCACCGGCCGCAATGGTCGCCCTCGGGCTCGTCCACCGGCAGCGCGGCCGTGGTGTAGAGGGCGCCGAGCAGCAGCCAGTTGCCGGCATCCCGCGACACCAGCACGCTGTGCTTGCCCTGCCAGCCGAGCCCGGCCGCCGCCGCGAGCGGCTTCTCCATCACCGGTGCCGTATCGACGAAGACCTTGATCTCGGCCCCCGCCTTGGCGGCAAACGCCCCGCCGAGTTCCTTCAGCTTGCCCTTGATCACGTCGTGATAGTCGCGCCGCCGGGCATAGACGGCGATCGCGCCGCGCGAGGAATCCTGGAGCGCCGCCAGCGGGTCGCCATCCGGCCCGGCATTGATCCCGAGCATCACGATGCTGCGCACCGCCGGCCACAGCCGCGCCGGACCGGCCCGCTCGGCCGTGCGCTCCGCCATCCAGGCCATGCCGCCGTGATGGCCGGCGGCGAGCCAGGCGGCGAGGCGCTCGGGCAGGGCCGGCACCGCGTCGGGGCGCGTCACCGCCAGGGCATCGAAGCCGAGCGCCCGGGCGCGGGTCTCGAGAAAGCGGCGAAGGGCCGGAGGGTCCGGCTGGGCTTGAGAGTTCACCAGCAGGTCTTGAACGTTCACCAGCGGGGCTTGAAGGTTCGCCAGCGGGGCTTGGAGGTTCGCCAGCGGGGCTTGGGGGTTCAGAAGTCCAGATCCGCGTAATGGTCGGCCGGGGCCATTCCGGCGACCCGGTCGGCGAGCAGGCTGCGGAAGGAGGGGCGCGACTTCACCCGCGCGTACCAGTTCCGCGCCATCTCGTCCTCGTCCCACGGCACGTCGCCGAGATAATCGACGCAGGAGATGTGCGCCGCCGCGGCGAGGTCCGCATAGGTCAGGTGGCTGCCCGCCAGCCAGTTCCGCCGCGAGATCAGGTAGCCGATGTATTTCAGGTGGTAGCGCACGTTGCTGCGCGCCGCCCGGATCGCGTTCATGTCCGGCGGGCCGCCGCCATGCTGCGAGGTCATGAAGCGCTTGTGGATCTTCTCGGTGACGAGGTAGCCGGTCACCTCCTGGTCGAACTTCTGAAGGAACCAGTCGAGCAGGCGCCGCACCTCGACCCGGGCGGCGGGGGATTCCGGCAGGAGCCGGATCCCGCTCAGGCCCAATCCCCGGGTCTCGTCGAGGTATTCGGCGATCACGGCGCCGCCCGGGACCGCGAGCCCGCCTTCCTCCACCAGCACCGGGGTGGTGCCGGCGGGGTTCATCATCAGGAACTCTTCCCGGCGCTCCCAGGGGCGTTCCTCGACGAGTTGGGGCTCCATGCCCATCTCGGCCATGATCAGGCGCACGAAGCGGGAATGCGGGCAGAACGAGGAGTGATGGAGCGTCGCCATGCGGGGCCGTTTCGCGCTTCGTCTGTCGGCTGGCCTGGAAGGTCGGCTCGCGGTGGGTCGTGCGTGTCAGGGTTGCGCCGGTGTGATTAACGCCCGGTCACCGGTTCATGGATATCTTTCGGCATCCTTAACACGGCTGATCGGGGCTGGTAACCGAGCCTCAACCCTGCCGGTGCGAGCATCCGCCGAGAGGCTTAAACCTCCGGCGCGCCCTCCACCACAGACTTGCCACAGAGGTGGAGCCGTACCGGCGGGCACGATGCGGGCCCGGCACGAGCCGGGACCCGGTTTCCACTCCCCGCCGGACGCGGTCCCCGACCGCCCGCGGCGCCACCACGAGAGCAGGCGACATGACGACGGCGACACGAGGCACGCGCAGGACGGTCTCATACCGGGGAGCGCGGTGATGGACGTCGCCAGCATCGGCAAGGCCGTGGTGCTCGCCCTCGTCGAGGGGGCGACCGAGTTCATCCCGGTCTCCTCGACCGGGCACCAGCTCCTCGTCGGCCACTTCATCGGTTTCGAATCGCCCAACAACACCTTCGAGGTGCTGATCCAGCTCGGTGCCATCCTGGCGATCGTCGGGGTGTATTTCCGCCAGCTCCTCGACCTGCTGCTGCGCGCCCCCCGCGACCCGGGGGCCCGCCGCTTCATCCTGGCGATCCTGATCGCGTTCCTGCCCGCGGCGATCATCGGCGGCCTGTTCTCGAAGTATATCAAGTTCTACCTGTTCAATCCCTGGATCATCTGCTCGACCCTGGTCGCCGGCGGCCTCGTCCTCCTCGTCATCGACGAGACCGACCTCGAGCAGAAATACGACGACGTGCACGAATACTCGCTGCCGATGGCGCTGAAGATCGGCTTCTTCCAGTGCCTGGCGATGATCCCCGGCGTGTCGCGCTCCGGCGCCACCATCGTGGGGGCGATGCTGATGGGCTCGGGCAAGCGCGCCGCCACCGAGTTCTCGTTCTACCTCGCCATGCCGACCATGGCGGGCGCCTTCGCCAAGGACCTGCTCGACAACTACAAGAACCTGTCGAAGGACGATGTCGGGTTGATCGCCATCGGCTTCGTGGTGGCGTTCCTGTCGGCCCTGTTCGTGGTGCGCAAGCTCCTCGACTACGTCTCCCGCCACGGTTTCGCGCTGTTCGCCTGGTGGCGCATCGTCGTCGGGGCCGCGGGCTTTGCCGGACTGATCGTGTTCGGCTGACGAAAGGGGGCCCGCCATCCCCCGTTCCGGCACTCGACCATGGGCGGGTCGCGCGGCTATGTCGTGGGTCGGGGAGAGACCCGCGCCTGAGGACCCGCCATGGACGATACGACGCTCGCCACCGCGTTTCCGGCCGCCACGGAGGTGCAGTGGCGTGCCCTGGTCGACGGAGTGCTCAAGGGGGCCGATTTCGAGAAGCGGCTGGTGCGCCGCACGCCCGACGGCATCGCGGTCCGGCCGCTCTATCCGCCGGCCGAGG
Organism: Methylobacterium aquaticum; assembly: GCF_001043915.1. Taxonomy (GTDB): domain Bacteria; phylum Pseudomonadota; class Alphaproteobacteria; order Rhizobiales; family Beijerinckiaceae; genus Methylobacterium; species Methylobacterium aquaticum. The sequence continues at coordinate 10,504 of NZ_LABX01000217.1, forward strand.
CTGCGCCCCAGCCCGGCCGCGCCGCGCCGGGGCGCTGGCGGGTGAGCCAGCGGGTCGACCATCCCGAGCCCGCCGAGGCCAACGCCCTGGCGCTGACCGACCTCGAAGGCGGCGCCGACGCCCTGACCCTGGTCCTGGCCGGCGCTCCCGCCGCCCGTGGCTTCGGCCTGCCCGACCCTCACGCCCTCGAAACGGCGTTGGCCGGGGTGATGCTGCCGCTGATCGGCCTGCGGCTCGATGCCGGCGCGGCAGGGCCGGAGGCCGCGACGGCGCTCCTCGCCCTGGCCAAGGCCCGGGGTGACGACCTCTCCACCCTCGACATCGATCTCGGCCTCGATCCGGTCGCCGTGCAGGCCGCCACCGGGGCGGCGCCGTCCTGGCCGGACCTCGCCGACCTGCTGCGTCAGGTCGAGGCGCAGGGCTTTGCCGGCCGCGCCTTCCTGGCCGATGCCCGGCCGTTCCACGAGGCCGGCGCCAGCGAGGCGCTGGAACTCGCCGCCGTGCTCTCCGGGGCGCTCGCCACCCTGCGGGCCCTGGAGGCCGGCGGGCACGATCTGGAGCGCGCCCGCACCGCCCTGGCCTTCCTGCTGGTCGCCGAATCCGACGAGTTCCTGACCGTGGCGAAGGTCCGCGCCCTGCGCCGGCTCTGGGCCCGGGTCGAGGAGTCCTGTGGCCTGACGCCCGCGCCGATCCGCCTGCACGCCGAGACTGCCTGGCGCAGCACCACCCGGCGCGATCCCTGGGTCAACATGCTGCGGGCCACCACCGCGGCCTTCTCGGCGGGCCTCGGCGGGGCCGACGCGATCACGGTGCTGCCCTTCACCGCCGCCCTCGGCCTGCCCGACGCCTTCGCGCGCCGCTGCGCCCGCAACACCCAGCACGTCCTCCTCGACGAGGCCAACCTCTGGCGCGTTGCCGATCCGGCCGCTGGTGCCGGCGGCTTTGAGGCGCTGACCGACGCGCTCTGCGCCCAGGCCTGGACGCTGTTCCAGACGATCGAGCGCGACGGGGGGATCGCCGGCAGCCTGCGCTCGGGCGCGCTGGCGGAACGCCTCGCCGGCTTGCGCAAGACGCGGGACGCCGACCTCGCCACCCGCCGCCAGCCGATCACCGGGACCAGCGAATTCCCCGACCTGCACGAGGCTCCCGTGGCGGTGCTGAGCCCGGCCCCGGCGGCGCCGGCCGTGCCGGAGGGCGCCCTGCCGTCCCGGCGCCTCGCCGAGCCCTACGAGGCCCTGCGCGACGCCTCCGACGCCATCGTCGAGCGGACCGGCCGGCGCCCGCGGGTCTTCCTGGCCAATCTCGGGGCCTTGAGCGCCTTCAACACCCGCGCCACCTTCGCCCGCAACGCCTTCGAGGCCGGCGGCATCGAGGCCGTGACGAACGAGGGGTTTGCAGACCATGCCGCGATGGCCGAGGCGTTCCGGGAATCCGGCACGCCGCTCGCCTGCCTGTGCTCCTCGGATGCGGTCTATGCCGACCAAGCGGTCCCGGCGGCCGAGGCGCTTCGCGCCGCGGGTGCCACCACGATCTATCTCGCCGGCAGGCCGGGCGACCTCGAAGCCGCCTTGCGGGCGGCGGGCGTCGCCCACGACCTCTATGCCGGCTGCGACCTCGTGACCCTGCTGGGCCAGGCCCAGGCGGCGGCCACCCCCTGAGGCCACCCCCTGATGAGGCCACGCAACGCGCCCCGGGCCGTACCGTCCGGCCCGGGGCGCCCTATCTCGTGAGCACCGTGACCGAGATCCTGTTCTACCACATGCAGCGCCAGCCTCTGGAGCAGGTGCTGCCCAGCCTCCTGGAGAAATCCCTGGAGCGGCAATGGCGTGTCGCCGTGCAGGCGACGAGCGAGGAGCGCCTCCAGGCCCTCGACGACCACCTCTGGATCTTCTCGGAGGAGAGCTTCCTGCCGCACGGCACCGACCGCGATCCCGATTGCGGCACACAGCCGGTGGTGCTGACCCTGCGCGACGCCAACCCGAACGGCGCCTCGATCCGTTTCCTGGTCGAGGGCGCGGCCCTGCCCGACGACGCAGGCACCTACCAGCGCATCTGCATCCTGTTCGACGGCACCGACCAGGATGCCCTGCTCCACGCCCGCGAGCAGTGGCGCGGCGCCAAGGAGGCCGGCCACAGCGTCGCCTACTGGCAGCAGGACGAGCGCGGGCGGTGGCAGAAGAAGGCGTGATCCGATCTCCGAATTCGGTGTCCAGTCAACGGCTTGGCGACAACACGAGAGCGGAGCCAACGGTCGTGTTCAACGACCGTTGGTCCAAGCCGAACAGGCTGTCGGTTGATGTGGCGATGTCCGTCTAAGAACTGATCATCTCGCGGATGCGCGCGGCCAGGGCATCGACCGCGAAGGGCTTCGTCAGGACGGCCATGCCGGGTTCGAGCTGGCCGTTGCTGAGCAGAGTGGTCTCCGCGAAGCCGGTGATGAAGAGGACCTTCAGGTCCGGCCGGTCGACCCGGGCGGCATCCGCCATCTGGCGCCCGTTCATGCCGCCGGGCAGGCCGACATCCGTCACCAGCAGGTCCACGCGCGCATCCGACTGGAGCACCCGCAGGCCGCCCGCCCCGTCCGCGGCCTCGACCGCGGTATAGCCGAGGTCGTTCAGCACGTCGGTCACGAGCATCCGCACCGTCGGCTCGTCATCCACGATCAGCACGGTCTCGCCCGCCTCGGCCTGGGCCAACGGACGCCTGCCGGGGGCCGGCCCGTCCACATCCGCCTCGCCCCGATGCCGCGGCAGGAACAGGCAGACCGTCGTGCCGGCGCCGACCTCGGAGGCGATCCGCACCTGCCCGCCCGATTGCTTGGCAAAGCCGTAGATCATCGACAGGCCGAGGCCTGTGCCCTCGCCCATCGGCTTGGTGGTGAAGAACGGATCGAACGCCCGGGCGACGACCTCCGGGGGCATGCCGGTGCCGGTGTCGGACACGCACAGCGACAGGTACTGCCCCTCCGCCAATTCCAGCGCCTCGGCCTGCCGGTGGTCGATCCAGCGGTTCTCCGTCTCGATGACGATCCGGCCGCCCTCCGGCATCGCATCCCGCGCGTTGATGCAGAGATTCAGCAGCGAGTTCTCGAGCTGCGAGGGATCGACCAGGGCGGCCCAGAGGTTCGCCGCTCCCCGATGCCGCACGTCGATGCCCGGCCCCACCGTGCGCTGGATCAGGTCGAGCATCCCGTCCACCAGCCTGTTCGCGTCGATGGCCTTGGGCGCCAGCGTCTGGCGGCGGGAGAAGGCGAGAAGGCGGTGGGTCAGCGCCGCCGCCCGTTTCGAGGCGCCTTGCGCGGCGGCGATGTACTTCGCGACGTCCTTGGACCGGCCCTGGCCGATGCGGGTCTCGATCAGCTCCAGCGAGCCCGAGATGCCGGCCAGCAGGTTGTTGAAGTCGTGGGCGAGCCCGCCGGTGAGCTGGCCGACGGCCTCCATCTTCTGCGACTGGCGGAGGACCTCCTCCATGCGGGCGCGCTCCTCGCCGGCCTGACGCAGGCTCTCGGCAGCCTCCTTGAGGTCGCGCGTCCGGTCCTCGACCCTGGCTTCGAGCGAGGCGTTCAGCCGGCGGATCTCGTCCTGCGTGCGGCGCTGCCGGAACGCCGCGAAGCCCAAGAGAGCGGTGGCGAGGAGGCCGCCGCCGCAGACGAGCCCGATCTCCGGCAGGGCCGAGGCGCGCCGCGGCGAGACGCGCTGCTCGAACTGCACGGTCCAGACGCGGCCACCCAGTTCGATCGTCGCCTCGCGGGTCAGCGGGCCGGTGACCGCATCGGGCTTCCGCACGGACCGGTGCAGCAGCGTCTCCGGGCCGGGCGCGCCGTCATAGATGGCGAAGGCGGCGTCCTCCTCGGCCTCGGCGGCCACGATGCTGTTGAACAGGTCGTCCGCCCGGAAGGCCCCGAAGACGAAGCCCAGGTACCGCCGCCGCCGCTCGTCGAGTTCGGCGGGCACGCCCCCGCCGGCATAGACCGGCATGGCGACGAGGAAGCCGGCCTGCTTGTTCGCGTCGATCTCCTGGACGAGCTGGATCCGCGCCGAGGCGGCCGGCAGGCCGGTGTCGCGCGCGCGCTCGACCATGTCGCGCCGGACGGGATCGGACATCACGTCGTAGCCGATGGCGGCCTGGTTGCGCAGGTTCGGCGGCTCGGCGAACAGGACCGGGCTGAGCATCGGGTTGTCGCTGGGCGGGCGCACGCGGAAGCCCGGCACCCCCAGAGCCTCCGCCTTCGCGGCGAAACGCTCCCGTTCGGAGGCCGGGATGGCCGGCGTGAAGCCGATGCCGAGGAAACCGGGATACAGGGTCTGGAACTCGATCCGCTGCACATAGGCCCGGAACTGCGCCAGCGTGACGGTCTCGTCATTGGCCGCGAACAGGCCGGCGCCGCCGCGGAGGAGGGCGGTGTAGGTGCGGAACTGGTCCTCGACCGTGCGCAGCTCGATGTCGGTGGCGTGGAGGAAGGTCAGGCGGTCGCGCATCTCCGCCGCCCGCCAGATCAGGGCGGTGGTCAGTCCTGTCGCGAGCAGGCCCACGGCCAGGATCGCATGCGGGATCCACCGCCAGGCTCGCGGCACCGGAGACATCGGGGAGGCGGCCGTCTCGACCTGGCCCTGCGGTGGGAAAGCTGGGTGCAAGGGGAAGCCGGTCGGATGGTGTGGCCCGTCGCGAGGGACGGGCGGGTGGCGGACCAGACCATGATGCCGTCACCGGAGCCGTTTAGCGAGCGGTTGCAAGATCGTGACTGGCCAGCCGGCCGCCGAGCCCGGAGGCGCGTCGGACGCCGCCGCCCATGATCCGACCGGAGAATTGCCGGGTGCGGCCGTCACCGCCGCGTCCCGCGATCCAGCCCCGCCTTGCGCAACGCATCCGCCAGCGCGCCGCCCCCGGCCGGCTCCTCGCGGCGGGCTTGCGGGCGCGGGGCGTCGCGGCGGGGGGCGTCGCGGTGCGACCCCCCTGGCTCGCGCGGCGGCCGGGCGCCGATCTCGTCGTCGAGGCGTAAGGTGAGCGAGATGCGCTTGCGCGGCACGTCCACCTCCAGCACCTTCGCCCGCACCACGTCGCCGGGCTTCACCACCGCCCGCGGGTCCTTCACGAAGGTCTTGGACAGGGCCGAGATGTGGACGAGCCCGTCCTGGTGCACGCCGATATCGACGAAGGCCCCGAACGCCGCGACGTTGGTCACCACGCCCTCCAGCACCATGCCGGGCTTGAGGTCGCCGATGCTCTCGACGCCCTCCTGGAAGGTGGCGGTCTTGAAGGTCGGGCGCGGGTCGCGGCCGGGCTTTTCCAGCTCGGCGATGATGTCGGTGACGGTCGGCAGACCGAAGGTCTCGTCGGTGAAGGATTTCGGATTCAGGCCCTTGAGCACCGTGCCGTTGCCGATCACCGCCTTGATGTCGCTCTTCGTCGCCTGGAGGATGCGGCGCACCACCGGATAGGCTTCCGGGTGGACGCCCGAGGCGTCGAGCGGGTCGTCGCCATTCTGGATCCGCAAAAAGCCCGCCGACAATTCGAACGCCTTCGGCCCGAGCCCTGCGACCTTCTTCAGCCCCGAGCGGCTGCGGAACGGCCCGTTGGTGTCGCGGTGGGTGACGATGTTCTGCGCCACCCGCTCGCTCAGGCCCGACACCCGCGCGAGCAGCGGGCCGGAGGCGGTGTTGACGTCGACCCCGACGCCGTTCACGCAATCCTCCACCACCGCGTCGAGGGAGCGCGACAGCTTGCCGTCCGCCAGATCGTGCTGGTACTGGCCGACGCCGATCGCCTTCGGCTCGATCTTCACCAGCTCGGCCAGCGGATCCTGAAGGCGCCGGGCGATCGAGACCGCGCCGCGCAGCGACACGTCGAGCCCCGGGAGTTCCTGGCTGGCATAGGCCGAGGCCGAGTAGACCGAGGCGCCGGCCTCCGACACCATGACCTTGGTGAGCGTGAGGTCCGGCTGCTTGGCGATCAGCTCGGCGGCGAGCTTGTCGGTCTCCCGCGAGGCGGTGCCGTTGCCGATGGCGACCAGCTCGACCTTGTGCGCCCGGCACAGCTTGGCAAGCGTCATCTGCGACCCGGTCCAGTCGCGCCGGGGCTCGTGCGGGTAGATCGTGTCGGTCGCCACCACCTTGCCGGTGGCATCCACCACCGCGACCTTCACGCCGGTGCGGTAGCCCGGATCGAGGCCCAGCGTCGGACGGGCGCCGGCCGGCGCCGCGAGGAGCAGGTCGCGCAGGTTGCCGGCAAAGACCCGCACGGCTTCCGCCTCGGCGGCGTCCCACAGCCGGGCGCGCAGGTCGAGGTCGATCGAGAGCCTGAGCTTGGTGCGCCAGGCCCAGCGCACCGCCTCCATCAGCCAGCGGTCGCCGGGCCGGCCGCGATCCTGGATGCCGGCCGAGAGCGCGATGCGGCCGTCATAGAGGCTCTGCGCATCCACCCCCTCGGGCGCCTCGTCGAGGCGCAGGTCCAGCACCTCCTCCTTCTCACCGCGGAACAGCGCCAGCACCCGGTGGGAGGGGAGGCGGGTCAGGGGCTCGGAGAAGTCGAAATAGTCGGCGAACTTGGCGCCGGCCTGCTCCTTGCCCTGGCGCACCCGCGCGACGAGCTTGCCGCGGGTCCAGAACGCCTCGCGCAACTGCCCGACCAGCTCGGCATTCTCGGACAGGCGCTCGACCAGGATGGCACGGGCGCCCTCCAGGGCCGCCTCCGGAATCGCCACGCCCTTGGCCTCGTCGACGAAGGGGGCGGCGGCCTGGAGCGGCACCTGGTCCGGACGGGTGAGCAGAGCCTCGGCGAGCGGCCCGAGGCCGGCTTCGCGGGCGATCTGCGCCTTGGTGCGGCGCTTGGGCTTGAACGGCAGGTAGAGGTCTTCGAGCCGGGCCTTGGTGTCGGCGGCGAGGATCTGGCCCTTCAGGGCGTCGTCGAGCTTGCCCTGGGCCCCCACGCTCTCCAGAATCGCGCCGCGGCGTGCCTCCAATTCGCGCAGGTAGCGCAGGCGCTCCTCCAGGGTGCGCAATTGCGCGTCGTCGAGGGTGCCGGTCACTTCCTTGCGGTAGCGGGCGATGAACGGCACCGTCGAGCCGCCGTCGAGCAGGTCCACCGCCGCCTTGACCTGCCATTCCTGCGCGCCGAGTTCGGTGGCGATGCGCTGGGTGATGCTGGACATGACGACTCCGCGATTCCGGGGCGACGGGGAGGCGTGTCCTTAGAAGGGTTGGGGGCGGGTTGGAAGGGCCGGCCCGGTGCGGGCGGCGATCAGGACACGCGCGGCGGCACGGCGTCCGACGCCGCCGGCATGGGCCGGCGCCCGAACCAGCTCTGCCGCTCCTCGCGGGTGAAGAGCGCGCCGAAGGTCACCGCCCCGAGGGCCGCGACGGGGAAGACCAGGATCAGGCCGAGGGCCGCCTCGTTCATGCCGCCCGGCAGGCGCCACAGCCGGGTGGCCTGCATGAGCGCGAAGACGAGGCCGATCTGGGCGCCGACGACGCAGCCGAAGCGCCGCTCGACGGAGACGCTGCGCTCGACGATCGGGAGCGTCACCGCGGCCACCACCACCGACCAGGCGGTCAGCCCGGCCGCGAGAGGCACCGCGCCGGGCGGGAGCGAGCCGGAAAGCACCGCGTTCAGGACCGACGACAGGATGATGCTGCCGAGGCCCGAGACCATGACGACGAGAAACCGGGACACGTCGCGCTCCGAGGCCGGACGGGCAATGCCGTCACTGTCCCATCGCGATCGGTCCCGGTCAAGGACACCGGCGGTTGTTGCGGATCGTCTTCGCTGCCCTGCGGACGGCGACGTCCCGGTGCCTGCGCAAGGCACGGAGACTTCGTCTGACAGGCGGCGGCTCCGTGCGAACCGCCGGACAAGTCCGCCATCAGCGCACTCCCCCCGCCGGTAGCACCCCGGTGGGGGCCGGGACGCGGCGCATCCGCTCGCGGTGGGCGGTGTAGAGGCCGCTGCCGCAGATCACCAGCACGCCGAGACCCATATAGGCATCCGGGACCGTGCCGAAGAACAGGAAGCCGAGGAGGCCGGCCCAGATGATCTGGCTGTAGGAGAACGGCACCAGGGTCGAGGCCGGGGCGTGGCGGTAGGCGATGGTGACGATCCAGTGCCCGGCGGTCGAGATGAAGCCGATGGCGGCGCCGATCGCCACCTGGTTGAGGTTCGGGGTCTCCCAGACGAAGGGGACGATGGCCGACAGCACCAGGAAGCCGACGACGGCCGACCAGGTCATGGTGGTCTGGGGCGCGTCGTAGCCGTTGATCTTGCGGGTCACCACCAGGGCGCCGGCCCAGAACAACGCCGAGGCGATGGGGAGCAGGGCGGCGGTCTGGAACGCGCCGGTGCCGGGCCGCACGATGATGAGGACGCCGAGGAGGCCGACGAGGGCGGCGGCCCAGCGCCGCGCGCCGACCTTCTCGCCGAGCACCGGGATCGACAGGGCGGTGACGAAGATCGGCGACACGAAGGCGATCGCCGTGGTCTCGGCCACCGGCAGGATCCGCAGGCCGGCGAGGAACAGCAGCGACGAGGCGACGAGGGCGATGCCCCGCACCACCTGGAGGCCCGGCCGGGCGCTGCGGAACGGCGAGGCGCCGCGCTTGAGATGCGCCCGCACCAGAGCGGCGACCAGCATCACCGCCAGGAACCCGACATAGCGCAGCCACGCCACCTCGATCCCGGACAGCTGCCCGGTGAGGTATTTGGCGGTGGCGTCGGAGCTGGACAGGAACACGGTGGAGACCACCACCAGCACGATGCCGCGCAGCGGCTGGTCGCCGAGCAGGGCCGGCAGGGCCGGGCGGGCGGACGGGGCGGCGGCGAGGGGAAGCGTCAGGGAGGCCACGGCTGTCACGGCGGGTACTGGGGAGGGGCCTCTCCTGTAGCACTGCCCCGTCCGGCCAAGCCGTGCCGATTGCGCGTCACCGCCATGCTGCCGGCTCAGCCCTAGTTAAGGCGCGCTTTACCGGATCGTGTCGGGGCGGCGGCGACTTGCGACATCGCCGCCATCATCCTGCCGCAAGACCTAAGGGGGTTTCCTGAAGGTCTCCTGAACGGATTTCGTCTTTCCCGGAACCCGGTCTGCCCTTGCGTGTTGTCTCGCCCGCGCAGGGTTCAGGGCTCCTGCGCGGGCGAGGGGGGGGTCAGCAGCAGCGGAAGCCGCCGCGCCCGCCGACGCCGAACCGGGCGTTCTGCCGCTCGCGGAAGAACTCCGTCGGGGTCATCGGCTGCTGCTCGGGATGGGTCTTGCGGATATGGGCGACGTAGGTGTCGTAATTGCCCTGGCCGACCATCAGCCGCGCGCCGTCGCAGACGCAGCGCGTCAGGGTCGCCCAGCGCTCCCGCAAGGAATCCGCCGAACCCATCGGCTCACTCCGCCGCCACCGGCACCGCCCGCGGATCCGCCTCGACGGCGGTCCAGCGATCGGCCCGGTAGGCTTTGAGGCAAGCCTGGACGCCGAAGGCGATGATCGCCACCACGACGCCGACGAAGACCAGGGCCAGCACCGCGTCGATGCGGTCGTTGAGGATGATCTGGCGCATCTGGTCGAGGCTCTTGGCCGGGGCCAGCACCTTGCCCTCGGCGAGCGCGGTCGCGTAGCGGTCGGCATGGGCCAGGAAGCCCACCCGCGGATCGGCGGAAAAAACCTTCTGGAGGCCGGCGGTCATGGTGCAGGCGACGAGCCAGAGCGTCGGCACGATGGTGACGAGGGCGTAGCGCTCCCGCTTCATCTTGAAGATGACCACGGTGCAGAGCGTCAGCGCGATCGCCGCCAGCATCTGGTTCGAGATGCCGAAGAGCGGCCACAGGGTGTTCACGCCGCCGAGCGGGTCGGTCACACCCTGGTAGAGGAAGAAGCCCCAGGCCGCGACGCAGAGGCCCGTCGCCACGATGCTCGGGCCCCAGGACGAGGTGTCCTTGAAGGCCGGCACCGCGACGCCGATCAGGTCCTGGAGCATGAAGCGCCCGGCCCTGGTGCCTGCGTCGACCGCCGTGAGGATGAACAGGGCCTCGAACAGGATGGCGAAGTGGTACCAGAACGCCATCATCGCCTTGCCGCCGATGACGTTCGAGATGATGTGGGCCATGCCGACCGCGAGCGTCGGCGCGCCGCCGGCCCGCGAGATCACCGTGTGCTCGCCGACATCCGCCGCCGTCTGCTTGATGGTGTCGGCGGAGATCGGGAAGCCCATCGCGGTGACCGCCGCGGATGCGCTCTCCGGGGTGGTGCCGACGATTGCCGCCGGCGCGTTCATGGTGAAGTACACGCCCGGATCGATGACGCTGGCGGCGACGAGCGCCATCACGGCGACGAAGGACTCCATCAGCATGCCGCCATAGCCGATGAAGCGGGCATTGACCTCGTTGTCGATCAGCTTCGGGGTCGTGCCCGACGAGATCAGGCTGTGGAAGCCCGAGACCGCGCCGCAGGCGATGGTGATGAACAGGAACGGGAACAGCGAGCCCGACCAGACCGGCCCGGTGCCGTCGACGAATTTCGTCACCGCGGGCATCTGGAGATGCGGCGCCAGCACCAGGATGCCGAGCGCGAGGCCGACGATGGTGCCGATCTTGAGGAAGGTCGAGAGGTAGTCGCGCGGGGCGAGCAGCAGCCAGACCGGCAGGATCGAGGCGACGAAGCCGTAACCGATCAGCATCCAGCACAGCTGCGTGCCGGTGAAGGTGAACATCGCGGCGAGCGCCGGATCCTCGGCGACGGTCTGGCCGTAGAGGATCGCGGCCATCAAGAGCACGAAGCCGAGGATCGAGACCTCGCCGATGCGGCCCGGGCGGATCCAGCGCGAATAGACGCCCATCAGCAGCGCGATCGGGATCGTCGCCATCACCGTGAAGGTGCCCCAGGGGCTCTCGGCCAGCGCCTTGACGACGATCAGCGCCAGCACCGCCAGGATGATGACCATGATCAGGAAGGCGCCGAACAGGGCGACGATGCCGGGAATCGTGCCCAGCTCGGCGCGGATCAGCTCGCCGAGGGAGCGGCCGTCGCGGCGCATCGAGACGAACAGCACTATGAAGTCCTGCACGGCGCCGGCCAGCACCACGCCGGCGAGGATCCAGAGCAGGCCCGGCAGATAGCCCATCTGGGCGGCCAGCACCGGGCCGACCAGCGGGCCGGCGCCGGCGATCGCCGCGAAATGGTGGCCGAACAGCACGTATTTGTCGGTCGGGACGTAATCGAGCCCGTCATTGTGGCGCACGGCCGGGGTCTGGCGGCTCGGGTCGAGCCGCATGATCCGGTCGGCGATGTAGAGCGAGTAGTAGCGGTAGGCGATCAGGTAGACCGACACCGCCGCGACCACGATCCACAGAGCGTTGATGCTCTCGCCGCGCAGCGTCGCGACGACCGCGAGCGCGGCGGCCCCGAGGGCGCCCACGAGGGCCCAGGGTCCGTGCTTCCGGACGGCAATCATCAGGGTTTCCTCCCGGCTGCGCCACCGGGCGGGGACAGGCTTCGGCGGCTTCTTCGACTTTCGGGCAAAGGAAACGTTAAGGGCTGCCAATGCGGCGGCGGGCCGGGGCTTCCGGCCAAGATTGCGACTTTCGTCGCATGAGCGACGATCTTGCCCATCATGGGCCGGACGCGCGGGCCCTGCTCCCGCTCATTGACGGTCCGGCGCAGGGCGCCGGATTCCTCGATTGAGGATCGCCGGACGGCATCGGATCGCCGTCCACGTCGTTCGCCCCGGTGACGCTCGCTGATGGTCAGTGCGGATGTCGGTCAGTTCGACGGCAGCCCCGACATGATGTTGTCGTAGTCGAGATTCGCGGTCTCGATCACGATCTGGGTCCGGCTGATCACCCCGAGCTTGCGCAGGATCTCCGAGACATGCGCCTTCACGGTGGAGTCGCCGACGCCAAGTTCGTGGGCGATTTGCTTGTTGAGCTTGCCCTGGCGGATCATCAGCAGCACCCTGACCTGCTGCGGGGTCAGTTCGGCGATGCGTTCGGCGATCGGTGCCTTGCCGGGCTTGCGGCCGGGGGCCTCGGCGGGGCCCGAGAGGCCCTCGGGCACGAAGACCGCGCCGTTGAGCACGTCGGTGATGGCGCGGATCAGCACCGGCTTGCCGGCGGCCTTCGGCACGAAGCCGGCGGCGCCGTGGGCCAGCGCCTCGCGCACGATGCGCGGATCGTCGAGCCCGGACACCACCAGGACCGGGATGCGCGGGAAGCGGGTGCGGATGGCGATCAGCCCGTCGAACCCGTTGACGCCCTGCATGGTGAGATCGAGCAGAGTCAGGTCGATCGAGCGGCCGCGGGAGAGGGCCGCGCAGGCGCTCTCGATGCCGTCCGCCTCCTCGACCTCGGCGGCCGGGAAGGCGAGGCGGACCGCGCTGCTCAAGGCATCGCGGAACAGCGGATGATCGTCGACGATGATCAGGTGCATGTCCGACCCCTCCGCGACGGGCGTCGGTGCTCCGTCCGGCCGTGGAAGAGACACCCCAGGGGCCGGACTGGTCAATCCCACCATTGCAGCGGATCATCCTCTCGCAGGCGCAGGGCCGTGTGGCGCGCACACTCGCAGGTCGAGCACAGCAACGCCGCCGCACCCGTTAAGTCGAAGTAAAGAGTTATCACGCAGCCCCCGCAGCAGCCACCGTGCTTTGGTATGGAGCCGCCGCGACCTGCCCGCGCCCTGCACATTGGTCCAATGGTGGGGGGCGGCGAGCGGGCCCTATCGTCATGCGACCTCGGCGGAAAGGACCTCCTCACCGCGGAGTGGGTGGGGGCGGAGCGTGGCATCTGGCGGCGGCGTCGCGTGGGGCGGCGCGGCCGCTGATCGCGGGGGCGATCGCCCGTCCGCTCCCCAGCGCAGGCGCGGCCGCCGCACCGGCCGCGCCTGCGCACCGTGCCCGCACCGTGCCCCCTGCCGCGTCACGAGGCGCCCGGTCGCGGGCTTGAGCATCGTGCCGTTGCCAGGCGCCCTCCCGCGCCGCATAATGCGGCAGATGCCGCCACGGAAGCGACACGACGGGAGGGACATCTTGGCGCGAGTTTCGGCGCATGGCGCGTCTGCGCATGGTACATCTGCGCATGGTACACGGACCCGCTCGCATCGCTGCGGGATCCAGACCGCCTGGACCGAGGCGGTTGGGGCCGAGGCCGCCGTGGCGGCGCTCGCCGCCTCCCTGGACGTCGCCCGCATCGCCCATCTCGTGATCTTCTTCTCGCCGGTCTACGGGGTCGAGGCGCTGAACGCCGCGCTCGGGCGCGCGTTTCCGGGCGTGCGGGTCGCCGGCTGCACCTCGTCGGGCGAGATCAGCCCGATGGCCGGACTCGATCGCGGCCTGGTGGCGATCGCCTTCCCGCACGAGGGGTTCCGCATCGCCTCGACGGTGCTGGAGGCGGTCGACCATCTCGACGCCGAGCGGGCCGCGGCGTCGATCCGCAACTTGCGCAGCGCCCACGAGCGGATCTCCCGCGGCGGGCAGCGTTTCGCGATCTCGCTCATCGACGGCCTGGCCAATGCCGAGGAGACCGTGATCGCCGCGATCGGCTACGGGCTCGACGGGGTGCCCCTCGTCGGCGGCTCGGCCGGGGACGAGCTGACCTTCTCGGAAACCGCCCTGATCCATGACGGGCAGGTGCATCGACGGGCCGCCATCCTGCTCCTGATCGAGTCCGACTTCCCGGTCGAGATCTTCAAGAACGACAATTTCGAGCCGACCGGCATCAAGTTCGTGGTCACCGAGACCGACCACGAGCAGCGCACCGTGCGCGAACTCAATGCCGAGCCGGCGGCGGTCGAGTATGCCAACGCGCTCGGGCTCGATCCCGACGCGCTGACGCCCACGAGCTTCGCCGCGCATCCGCTGGTCGTGCGGGTCGGGGGCGATTATTTCTGCCGCTCGATCCGCCACCTCAACCCGGACCAGTCGCTCAGCTTCCACTGCGCCATCGAGAGCGGCGTGGTGCTGACGCTGGCGCGCCAGAAGGACCTGGTCGAGGCGACCCGGGAGGAGCTGGCCCGGCTCGATGCGCGGCTCGGCGGCGTCGATCTGGTGATCGGCTTCGAATGCGTGCTGCGCCGCCTCGACGCCGAGATCCACCAGGCCCGCCACAGCATCGCCGAGATCTACCGGCACTACAACGTCGTCGGCTTCGAGACCTATGGCGAGCAATACCGCTCGATGCACCTGAACCAGACCTTCACGGGCATCGCCATCGGCCGGCCCGCGGCGTCGTGAGCGGGGCCGGACCGGGGACGGAGCGGGACGCCGCGACCGAGGACGTCGCGTCGCTCCATCGCCGCATCGCCAAACTGGAGCGCATCAACGCCGCCCTGATGTCCCAGGTCGAGCGCACGATGGACCAGCGCGGCAGCGCCTATTCCCTGTTCCAGACCGCCATCACCCTCGAGGGCCAGGTCCGCTCCCGCACCGAGGAGCTGACGGCGCTGATGCGCAGCCTGGAGCGCTCGAACCAGGACCTCACCGCGGCCAAGGAGGAGGCCGAGCGCGCCAACCGGTCGAAGACCCGCTTCCTCGCCGCCGCGAGCCACGACCTGCTCCAGCCCCTCAACGCCGCGCGGCTGTCGATCTCGGCTCTCGCCGACATGCGGATGGGGCCGGAGCAGCGGGTCATCGTCGGCCAGGTCGAGCGCGGGTTGCAGACCATCGAGGACCTGATCAAGACCCTGCTCGACATCTCGAAGCTCGATGCCGGGCTGATCCATCCGGTGGTGCGCCCGGTGCGGGTGGCCGACGTGCTGGAGAGCATCGAGGCGAGCTTCGGGCCGCTTGCCGCCCGCAAGGGCCTGCGCCTCTCGGTGCGTGGCGGCCGGGTCTGGGTGGCGAGCGACCTGGTGCTGCTCCAGCGCATCCTCCAGAACCTGGTCTCGAACGCGATCCGCTACACCGCCGCCGGCGGCGTGCTGGTGGCGGCCAGGAAGCGGGGGGGCGGGATCCGGATCGACGTGGTCGATTCCGGTTCCGGCATCCCGCCGGACGAGCAGGAGCTGATCTTCGAGGAATTCCACCGCGGCGGGCGCGAGAGCGTCGACGGCGAGATCGCGCTCGGCCTCGGCCTGTCGATCGTGCGCCGCTCGGCCCAGGCCCTCGGCCACGCCCTGAGCCTCGAATCCCGGGTCGGCCACGGCTCGCGCTTCAGCCTGCATCTCGAACCATGCGCCCCCGTGCCGCCCCGCCCGGCGCCCTCGCTGGTGCCGCCGACCAGCCTGACGGGGGCGCGCATCGCGCTGATCGAGAACGACAAGGCGGCGTTGGAGGCGCTGGCGCGGCTCTTCCATGGCTGGGACGCCAACGCCTTCGCGGCGCGCGACCATCTGAGCCTGGTGCGGCTGCTCGGCACGACCTGGTGCCCCGACGTCGTCGTCGCCGATTTCCACCTCGACGGCGGCGCCTGCGGCCTCGACACCGTGGAATGGCTGCGCTCCGTCCACGGCCACGACATCCCGGCGGTCATCACCACCGCCGACCACTCGTCCGAGGTCGAGGCGCGGGTGCGGGCGACGCGCTGCGAGCTGGTCCACAAGCCGCTGAAGCCCGCCCAATTGCGGGCGCTGCTCGCCCATCTGCTCAGCCGGGGCTGATCCGCAGCGCCCACCTCTCTCCCAAGCCTGTCCGGGGTCGGCCGCCGCCGAATGTCGATCGTTCGCCTCGCCCGGACGGGCACGGTCGTGCCGGGAGACTTCACCTGCGCCGACCGGGATGCCGATCCGCGGTTCGACGACGTCACGCGCTGGCCGGACCTTTTGATGGCCGTTGGGGCAGCCGATCCGGAGGGTGGCTCCCGCCTCGCCGTCCGCGGCGATGCACGGGCCTTGTGGCTGATGATCGTCGAGCATGGACGGTGCTGCCGGTCGGCATCGTCCAGGCGATGGGGGTACGGCGTCGGCATCCTGGCGGCGGCCCAGGCTCACGCCTGAGGGCGGGTCACCGCGCCGAGCACCTGCACGGCGCCGTCGATCGCCTCGCGCATCGCGGCCTCGTCCCAGTGCACGCGGGCGAGCACGTAGCCGCCCTCGACCACCGCGATCAGCACCGCCGCCAGGCCGGCGGGCGCGACACCCGGGAGTAGGCGCCCGGCGGCCTCCGCCTCCTCCAGGCTCGCCCGCAGGCAATCCTGGATCCGGCCGACATAGGCCGCGACCGGCTCGCGCAGGGATGGCTCCTCCATGGCGGCTTCGTTGGCCAGCCGCGCGAGACGGCAGCCGCGCAGGGCCTGCCGCTCGCGGGTGAGATAGGCGCGGACGCGGTCGAGGGGCGGGGTCCCGGGCGCGAACAGCGCGTCGATCACCGCGATCTCCTCCTCGGCCATCTCGGCGAGCGCCGCGGCCGCCACCTCCCGCTTGCCGGGGAAGTGATGGTAGAGGCTGCCCTGGCCGGCGCCGCTGCGCGCCAGCACGTCCCGCGGGCTCGTCGCCTCGTAGCCGCGCTCCCAGAGCAGCGCCTTCGCCGCCGCGACGATCGCTTCCCGCTTCGATGATCCCTGCCGCGCCAACGCCGTGCCTCTCGCCTCTCTCCAAGGCTGCCTGGAGATCCGCGACAGTCTCGTCGTCGGACAGCCTTGTGCCGGAGGCGGTATGCCGCGAAGCCATCCCTCCGGCCAGAGCCTCAGGCCGTGGCCGCCAGATGGGGCGGGGCGGCATCGGCGTAGTGGGCGATGCCGTTGCCGAAGGACCAGTTCTCGCGCGCGGTCTCGACCAGGGTCACGAACACGTCCTCCGGCCGCAATCCGGCGCCGGTGAGATTCGCGGCCATGGCCGCGAACAACGCCTTCTTCTGCGCGACGCTGCGCCCGGTCGAGAGGTGGATCTGCACGATCACCAGATCGTCGCTGCGGACGACACCGAGATAGCCGGGATCGTAGATGACGTCGTCGAAACCGTGTGAGACGATCTGGAACCGGTCGTCGGCCGGCACGCCGATGCTGCCGACAAGGGCGGCATGGATGGCGTCGGCAATGGCGCGCCGCTCGGCGGCGGAGCGTTCGCGCTTCAGGGTGATGGTGACGAGGGGCATGGGAGGATCTCCGCGGCTGCCCGAGCAGCCGCGATCGTTTTACTGTACCTACTAGTATGTATGATAGTGCGGCGCATGCAGACCTGCCCCGCGCCACGCTCACCGTTCCACCAAGACCGTCTCTTGCCGCTCCTGCCAGTGGTGGCGCACCAGTTCCGGATCGGCGTGTTCCTCCGCCGGATAGCCGATGCAGAGATAGGCGATCAGGCGCCAGGCTGGTGGCACGTCGAGGCTTGCCGTAACCTCCTCGGGACACAGGATCGAGACCCAGCCGACCCCGAAGCCATGGCTGCGCGCCGCGAGCCAGACGGTGTGGATGGCGGTGACGACGGAGTAGCGCAGCATCTCCGGCATGGTGACGCGGCCGAGGCCGTGGCCCGCCCCCGTCGCCTCATCGCAGAACACCGCGAGATGCACCGGCGCCTCGTGCAGGCCCGCGAGCTTGAGGCTCCGGTAGGCGCTCGCCCGCGCATCGTCGTAGGCCGCCGCCGCCGCGTCGTTGCAGCGGGCGAAGCTTGCCGCGACAGCGGCGCGCCGCTCGGGGGACGAGACCCGCACGAAGCGCCAGGGCTGGCTGTTGCCGACCGACGGGCTGAGGCCCGCGAGCGACAGGCAGTCCCGGAGCGCCTCCTCCGGGACCGGATCGGTCCGGAAGCGCCGCACGTCGCGGCGCCAGGCGATCAGCTCCGCGAAACGGGCCCGGAACGCCGCGTCGAAAGCCGGGGTCCCGGTCGCCGGCAGGATCATGGCCGCGCCAGATCCCCGAGCAGGCTCGCCGCCACCGAGACCTTCGAGACCGTGAGGCCCGAGGCGGCGATCGCCGCGACCGCGGTGCGGATGCGGGCGAGCGAGGCGCCGCGGGCCTGGCTCCACGCCTCGACCGCGGCGGCTCCTTCGGCATCGAAGGCGGCGGCCTCGGCGGTGAGAGCCCGGTGGGCGCTGGCGATGCCGGAAACCGCGCGCTCCAGCGCGATCCGGTCGAAGGTGTCGGCCACCGGCACCGCCCGGGCGGCCGCCGCGAGGGCGTTGAGGCGGAAGAGGTCGGCGAGCGCGAAGTGGGTCGCGGCGATCGCCGCCGGCGGGCGCCCGGTCGCCTCGGCCACCTGGACGATGTCCGGCGCGGCCCCGAGTTCGCTCAGCGCGGCGAGGCGGAAGGCCAGGGCCTCCGGCACGCCGTGATCGACGAGAGCCCGGATGCGCCGGGTCAACGCCTCGGCGGCGGCCGGGGGGAGGGCGCCCGGCAGGGCGGCGGAGACCGCCGCGATACCGTCGCGGTAGCGCTGCACCGCCGCCTCGATCCCGCCGGGGGCGGCCTCGCCGTTGCGGATGAACCAGACCATGCGCTGGCGCAGGAGGTCCTGCAACTCGGCGTAGAGGGCGAGCTGCTGGTCGCCGGCAATCGCGCCGTCGAGCCCGTCCACCGCCTTGTTGAGGTCGATCAACCCGAAGGCGTCGCGGGTCACCGCATAGGCGGCGGCGATGGCGGGAGCCTCGGCCCCGGTCTCGTCGGACAGCCGGCTGACCAGGGTCGGCCCGCCACGGTTGACGATCGCGTTGGCGAGACTCGTGGCGATGATCTCCCGGCGCAGGCGGTGGCCCTGCACCGCATCGGGGTAGCGCGCCACCAGCACGGGCGGGAAGGAGCGCTCCAGCTCCCGGGCGAGGTAGGGGTCGTCCGGCACCGCGGAAGCGAGGAGCGCGTCCTTGAGCGAGAGCTTGGCGTAGGCGAGCAACACCGCCAGTTCCGGCCGGGTGAGGCCCTCGCCGCCCTGCGCCCGTTCGGCCAGAGCCGAATCCGAGGGCAAGAACTCGACGCTGCGGTCGAGGCGTCCGTCGGCCTCCAGGCCCTGCATCAGCCGGGAGGCGAAGCCGGTCTCGGTCGCGGCCGAGCGCTGGGCCAGCGACAGGGCCAGGGTCTGGAGCTGGTTGTTGCGGAGCACCAGATCGGCCACCGCCTCGGTCATGCCGGAAAGGAGCGCGTTGCGGCTCTCCGGGCTCAGGCGCCCGTCGCGCTCAGGGGTCGCCAGCGCGATCTTGATGTTGACCTCGACGTCCGAGGTGTTGACGCCGGCCGAGTTATCGATGGCGTCGGTGTTGAGGCGCACGCCGCGGCGCGCCGCCTCGATCCGGCCGCGCTGGGTGAGACCCAGATTGGCGCCCTCGCCGACGACCCGGGCACGCAGCTCAGGCCCGGTGATGCGGATCGCATCGTTCGCCCGATCGCCGGCCTCGTCGTCGCTCTCGGTCGTGGCCCGCACATAGGTGCCGATGCCGCCGAACCACAGAAGGTCGACCGGCGCCCGCAGGATCGCCTGCATCACCTCCGCGGGCGTCGCCTCGTCGCGGTCGAGGCCGAGGCGGGCGCGGATCTGGGCTGAGAGCGGCACGGTCTTGGCCTGCCGCGAGAACACCCCGCCGCCGGGCGAGATTTTTTGCCGGTCGTAATCGGCCCAGGACGAGCGGGGCAGATCGAACAGGCGCTTGCGCTCGGCGTGAGACGCGGCCGGATCGGGATCGGGATCGAGGAAAATGTCGCGGTGGTCGAAGGCGGCGACGAGCTTCAGGCAGCGCGAGAGCAGCATGCCGTTGCCGAACACGTCGCCCGACATGTCGCCGACGCCCGCCACCGTGATCGGCTCGGCCTGGATGTCGATGTCGACCTCGCGGAAATGGCGCTTCACCGCCTCCCAGGCGCCGCGGGCGGTGATGCCCATCTGCTTGTGGTCGTAGCCCTGGCTGCCGCCCGACGCGAAGGCGTCGCCGAGCCAGTGACGCGCCTCAAGCGACAGGGCGTTGGCGACGTCCGAGAAGGTGGCGGTGCCCTTGTCGGCGGCGACCACCAGATAGGCGTCGTCGTCGTCGTGCCGGACGGTCGCGGGCGGCGGCACGATCGTGCCGTCGACGATGTTGTCGGTGAGGGAGAGGAGCGTGCGGATGAAGATCCGGTAGCTCTCGGTGCCCTCCTGCATCCACGCCTGCCGGTCGGACGGCGGCGGCAGGCGCTTGGGGAAGAACCCGCCCTTGGCGCCCACCGGTACGATCACGGCGTTCTTGACCTGCTGTGCCTTGACGAGGCCGAGCACCTCGGTCCGGAAGTCCTCCGGCCGGTCCGACCAGCGCAGGCCGCCCCGGGCGATGTAGCCGAAGCGCAGATGCACGCCCTCGACGCGGGGTGAATAGACGAAGATCTCGAAGAGCGGGCGCGGCAGCGGCATCCCGTCGACCTTCGCGCAGCGGAACTTGAACGCGATGGTCTCCGGCGGCAGGCCGTTGCGGCCGACCTGGAAGAAGTTGGTGCGCTGCGCCGCCTCCACCAGGTTGACGAAGCGGCGCAGGATCCGGTCCTCGTCGAGGCTGGTGACCCCGGCCAGATCCGCCTCGATCTCGGACCGCACAGTCTCCTGGCGCGCGGTCCGGTCGCCGTCGAGGCGGGGGTCGAAGCGGGCATAGAACAGGGCGACGAGGCGCCGGGCGAGGGCGGGATGGCGCGCGAGCGTCGCCGCGAGGTAATCCTGGCCGTAGCGGATGCGCAATTGGCGCAGGTAGCGGCCGAGCGCCCGCACCAGGGCGACGTCGCGCCAGCCGAGCCCGGCTTCCAGCACCAGGCGGTGATAGGCGTCGGATTCGGCGAGGTCGCGGGCGAGCGCCAGGAGCGCCGCCTCGACCGGGCCTTCCACCGCCGCCACGTCGACCGGGCCGCCGCCGGCGCGCTCCAGCACCATGTCGTGCAGCCAGACCCGGGCGCCGGCGCCCTCGGGCTTGAGGCGGTAGGTGCGCTCGTCGATGACCCGGAAGCCGAGATTCTCCAGCACCGGCACCCGCTCGGAGAGCGGCAGGGCGGTGCCGCGGGAGAAGACCTTCAGGCCGATCCGCGTGTCGGGGTCGCCGGGACGGCGGAAGAGGTCGACCGCCCGGGGCTGGCCTTCCGAGATCCGCTCCAGGATGGCGATGTCGGGCAGGGCTTGGGCGCCCGTGTACATCTCGCGGTAGCCGGCCGGGAAGGCGTCGGCATAGACCGCCGCGAGGCCGCGGGCATCGCCGCCCCGGGCCTCCGCCAGCGCCTCGCGCAAGGAATCCGCCCAGGTGCGGGCGAGACCGGCGATGCCGGCTTCGAGCGCCGCCGCATCGATCTCCTCGGGCGCGCCCGGCGTCGCCACGATGACGTGGAGGCGGGCGAGCGGCCCCTCGGGATAATCCGGCGCGATGGTCGAGAGGCGGCCGCCCAAAGCCTCGGCCAGGTAGGCGCCGATCCGGGCCTGGAGCCGCGCATCGGTGCGGTCCTTCGGCAGGTAGGCGATCAGCGAGACGAAGCGGCCGAACTTGTCGGGCCGGGCCAGCACCCGCACCCGCGGCCGGTCGGCGAGCGAGACGATGGCGAGGGCAAAGCGCAGGAGCAGGCCGGGCTCGATCTGGAACAGGTCGTCGCGCGGATAGGTCTCGAGCACGTGGACGAGGGAGCGCCCGGCATGGCTCGTCGGGTCGAGGCCGGCCTTGGCGAGCACCCTGGCGATCTTGCGGCGGAGATACGGCACCTCCTCGGCCCGGCTCGCATAGGCGCTGCCGGTGAACAGGCCGACGAGGCGCAGCTCCCCGGACGGGCGCCCGTCCTCGGCGAACAGCTTGATCGCCACCATGTCGAGATGCGCCTGCCGGCGCACCCGCGCACGCAGGCTCGCCTTGGTGATAAGGAGCGCTTCCGGCCCCTCCAGGAAGGCGCGGATCTCGGGCGTCACCGCCACCATGGCGTCGCCGCGGCGCAACACCTCGACGGCGGGATCGCGCAGGAGGCCGAGGCCGGTGCCGGGGATGCCGGCATGGTCGGCCCCGTCCCGGTCGCCGTATTCGCGCAGGCCCAGCAGCACGAAATGCCCGTCGCACAGCCAGTCGAGGAAGGCGCGGGCCTCCGCCCGTTCCTCCGGCGCCAGGGGGGCGGGGGCAGCGGTATAGGCCGCCGCCGCCGCGGCCAGCCGCTCGACCATCGCCCCGTGATCGGCCGCCGTCACGGCGACGTCGGCATAGACCCGGGCCAGGCTGGCGACCAGCGTGGCCCGGGCCGCTTCGTCGTCGATGCGGTCGAGATGGACGTGGATGACGCTCTCGCGGGCCAGCCCTCCGGCGTCGCCGCCGGCTTCCTGCGCCGTCGTCTCGCCGACGACCCGCACCAGGGCGCCGTCCGCGTCGCGCTCGACGCCGAGGATCGGGTGGGCGACGAGGCGGGGCTGGTAGCCGCGGGCGACGAGGTCGGCCAGGGTCGAATCGAGCAGGAACGGCCGGTTGGCGTTCACCGCCTCCAGCACCGTGAGATCGCGCCGGCGCCCGCCCTGCTCCACCTCGATGTCGGAGAGGCGCACCGCGCTGGTCGTGCGGCCGGGCCGCGCCGCGGCGAGATGCGCCCTCGCGGCCAGTGCCAGCTCGGCCAGGGCTTCGGGCGGATAGGCGGTCAGGTCCTCCGGCGCCACGCGGCCGAAGAGGTCGCGGACGAAGCCGCCGGGTCCCCCCCGGTCCTCGGCCAAAGCCGCCGCGGCGGCGATCAGGTCGGTGCGGCTGGCTTTCGCTTCGGGGGTCGCGGTCGCGGTCGAGGGTTCCACGTCTGGCCTTCCTCTTCTGCTCAGCCTCTGCCGAGGGAGACGACCGGAGCGGTGGCACAGTGAATCGGCCCCGGCAAGCCCGGCCTCGCTTGCGGGCAGCAAACTGCCTATAGCAGAGGCACGATGACGGGGAGGTCACAGGCATGAGCGGCGGCAGGAAGACGGCGGGGACGAAGCCCGAGACCGGCGAGCGGCCGGCGCCACAGGAGACCGAGGGCCGGGTGATGGCCCTCGACTTGGCGCCCTCGCCCGACCTGTCGCCGGAGATGCAAGCCTATTTCGACAAGTGCCGGGAGAAGATCGGCTTCGTGCCGAACGTCCTCTTGGCCTACGCCCACGACGACGCCAAGCTCCAAGCCTTCGCGGCCTTCTACAACGACCTGATGCTGGCCCCCTCCGGCCTGTCGAAGCTGGAGCGCGAGATGATCGCCGTGGCGGTGTCGAGCGTAAACCGCTGCTACTATTGTCTCACCGCGCACGGCGCCGCCGTGCGCAGCCTCTCGGGCGATCCGGTGCTCGGCGAGATGATGGCGATGAACTACCGCGCCGCCGAACTCTCCCCTCGCCACCGCTCCATGCTCGACTTCGCGGTGGCGCTGACCGAGGCGCCCTGGACGATCGAGGAGGAGGACCGGGAGGCCCTGCGCGATGTCGGCTTCTCCGAGCGCGACCTGTGGGACATCGCGGCGGTGGCGAGCTTCTTCAACATGTCGAACCGCATGGCCTCGGCCGTCGATATGCGGCCGAACCGCTCCTACCATGGCGAGGCGCGGGGCCTGACCGATCCTGAGGGCGCCTGACCGGTCACCCGGTTGCCGCATTGTCGGCTTAAGGGCGCTCGCGCAAAGACAGGAAGCGGGCCGGGGCGCCGTCGCGGGCCGGCGGGAGCGATGGATGGCGTATCAGGCGAAATCGGCGCTCGAAGTCCAGTTGGACGTGCTCGGCGCCCTCATTCTGCGTGACATCCGGACCCGCTTCGGCGGCACGATGTGGGGCTACAGCATCGCGGTCTTGTGGCCCTGCGCGCACGTCCTCGTCATCACCGCCATCTACGCCATCATGCGCAAGCCGACGCCGATCGGTGACAGCATCGTGCTGTTTGCCGTCTCTGGCCTGTCTCCCTACATTATTTTCAATTACATGTCTCGAAAGATGATGGAAGGTCCGCTGCAGAACAAGCAGTTGATCTACTTTCCTCAAGTTAAGTTTTTCGATGTCGTCATGTCGCGGGCTATCGTTGAGGTTTGCACTAGCAGCCTCAGCATATTTCTGGTTTTCTTTATCGCGGCGTGCTGCGGTGCTAATATTGTGCCCCATGATGCCTATCCGTTCTGCGAAGGCATGCTTCTCGCGCTATGTTTCGCGATGGGAGCGGGATTTCTCAACGTCTTCATCTCGCAAGTTCTGCCGCAATGGCTGATGATTGTCATCGCCCCTATCCTTATTCTCTATTTTACCAGTGGTACGGTTATCGTGGTCGAGGCGATGCCGGCGGTCGTCTATGACTATGTGCAATGGAACCCACTGATGCACATCGTCAAGGTGTGCCGGTCGGCGTTCTATCCGGGTTACGGGATGGATGCGGACGTCATGTTCGTGCTGATCGTCAGCGGCGCAATGGCGTTGATCGGTCTGTTGGGCATCCGGTTCGTGGTGCCGCGCTTCCTCAACTGAGGGCGGACGCGGCATGGTCGTGCCTCGGCGCCGGAGGGACGGGCCGACGGCACGCGCGCCGTCGGACGCGCTCCCCCGCCGAAGCCGGGGCGGCCTGTCGCGCTGGTCGGGCGAGGATGCACAGGGCGCGGGCGCCCGTTCTCCGGGACGAGTGCGCCATACACAAAAAGCTAAGCGGACGAAGCGCTGACAGGCCAACGCTTCGTCCGCTTAGCTCCTTATTTGGATCGCAGATTTTTGCCGCCGAACCGGTGACCACTCTGGCGAAATCTGCTTAGGGCAAGTCTTCGACGAGACGATCGATCGTGGAAAACGCCGATTCTCGCGTCGCGAGGCCAGGCCGGCATCCTTGACGCGGGGAGGCACACCGCCCGCCGGGCCGCAATCCACGGCGATTGCGAAGAACCGCGAGCAGATCGGGACGGGTTCAGACGCTATTCCTCTCCACCAGGAATCGCTGTTCCGACACGCTATGAATCTGATTGAAGGATCGCGACCTCCCGCAACGAGGCAGGATGGTGCGGCCGAGAGGACTCGAACCTCCACTGGTTGCCCAACTAGCACCTCAAGCTAGCGCGTCTACCAATTCCGCCACGGCCGCGGACGTCGCCAGACATCAAAACAGTCCGGCTCATATGAAACGATCTACATTACCACCATCAAGACTGACTCATAGCCCGATGTGCCGACGACCCTGTTCGGTTCGCGATCTCGATGAGGAACGAGATGCTGACACGGAACAGGGGACCCATCCCGATCTTCCATGGTCGGAGACCCTGGTGAAGGGATGGTGCGGCCGAGAGGACTCGAACCTCCACTGGTTGCCCAACTAGCACCTCAAGCTAGCGCGTCTACCAATTCCGCCACGGCCGCGGAGTGCTTGATCGTCGCCGGAACCGGCGGGGCGGGGGTGAGACCCGCCCGAAGCGAGGCTGCGAATACCAGTCCCCTCCGGGGGACGCAAGCGCCCCGATGCGGATCCGGCGAACATTCTCGCCTAGAGGACGTCCGCCAGGGCGCCGAGCAGACCGGCGCTGCCGTCGCCGATGCGGATGCCGGGCTCGCGCACCACCTCGGCCTTGCGGATCAGCTCCGTGACCTCCACGGAGATGCGGTTGCCGGTGACCACGATCTGCCCACGGGCGATCGGGTGGTTGTTGGCCAGGATCTCGACCATATCGGAATCGGAGGAGTCGAGTTCGATCACCGCGCCGCGTCCCATGCGCAGCAGCATGTGGATCGGCATTCGGGTCCGCCCGAGAACGACCGCGAGGTCCACCTTGAGAATGTCGAGTACCGCCAACGGACGCACCCACCCTGACGACGAGATGATGCGGCAACATTCCGATCTTATGGTGAAGCCTTGGTAAACGACCGGCTCGCAACCGCTCCGGGCAGCCTCCTGCCCGCACCCGGCAGCCCCCCCGTCGAGTGGGTGGTGCGCGACGCGCTCCTCGACTACCGCGAGGCGGAAGGCGCGATGGAGGAGCGGGCGGCCGCGATCGCCGGCGGCCGGGCGCTGGAGCGCGTCTGGCTGGTCGAGCACCCGCCGCTCTACACCGCCGGCACCTCCGCCAAGGAGGCCGACCTGGTGGCGCCGGAGCGCTTCCCGGTCCACCGCACGGGACGCGGAGGGCAATATACCTATCACGGACCCGGCCAGCGCGTGGCCTACGTGATGCTCGACCTCAACCGGCGGCGGCCGGACCTGCGCGCCTACGTGGCCGCCCTGGAAGCCTGGCTGATCGCGACCCTCGACGCCTTCACGGTGCGGGGCGAGCGTCGGGAGGACCGGGTCGGCGTCTGGGTGCGCCGGCCCGAGAAGGGACCCGGCGTCGAGGACAAGATCGCGGCGATCGGCATCCGCGTGCGGCGCTGGGCGACCTTCCACGGCATCAGCCTGAACGTCGAGCCGGACCTGTCGCATTTCTCCGGCATCGTCCCCTGCGGCGTGCGCGAGCACGGCGTCACCAGCCTGGTCGATCTCGGGCGGCCGGTGACGATGCCGGAGGTCGATGCGGTGCTGCGGGGGCGCTTCGAGGCGATCTTCGGGCCGACCGTGCTGGTTGAGGACGATGGGCGGAGCGAGTCCGCACGGAACCGGGCGGCGTGGTTTCCACACGGCCCGGACTTGCTCTAGAGTGAGACGCAAGACCGCGGCGCCCGCCCGCGCATCACGGAGGTCCGCCCGTGCCGGATGTCCCTGCGCCAGTGCCGGCCGCTGAGAGGCCAGGGGAGGCCGGGACCCTGCGCGCCATGCTCCCGGACACCCTGTCGGAGATTCTCGCGGCCGCGCCCCTGCCGTCCCTGCTGGTCGCGCCCGGCCCCGCGGGAGACGTGCGCTTCGCCAACCCGGCCGCCCTCGCCCTGTTCGGGGAGGCGCCGATCGGTCTCGCGCGCCTCGGTTCCGAGCCGGAGGCCGAGGCGTCCCTGCGCGCGCTCCTCGCTTCCGGCGGGCCGGCCAGCGCCGAGGTGCTGCTGCGCCGGCACGACGGCGCGACGCTCTGGGCTTTGCTCCACCTCTCGCCGGTGCTGGGAGCCGAACCGTGCGGCCTGGTCCAGATCGTCGAGACCTCCCGCCGCCGCGACCTCGAAGCGGCGCTCGCCCTGGCGCAGAGGCGCGAGGCGCTCGGCCAGCTCACCAACGGCGTCGCGCACGAGTTCAACAACCTGTTGCAGATCCTGGTCGGCTACGTCGATGGCCTGCGCCGGCGCCTCGGCGAGCATCCGGACGCCTTCGTTCAGCGGGCGCTCACCCGCTCGACCGATGCGGCCGAGCGCGCCTCGTCGCTCACCCGCCACCTCCTGGCCTTCTCGCGCCGGCACCGGCCGGAGCCGCGGCCGGTCGATCTCAACGGCCTCCTGCGCGATTACCGGGACCGGGCCCTGGGCCTGCTGGGGCAGGGGATCGCCTTCGATCTCGACCTCGCCGACGATCTGTGGATCGCCTGCATCGATCCGGTCCAGACCGAACTGATCCTCCAGATCCTCCTGCGCAACGCCGCCGAGGCGATGCCGGCGGGCGGGTGCGTGACGGTTCAGACCCGCAACCACGGCGGCGAGGGCGTGGCCGCGGACGGGGCGGCGGGGCGTCACGTCGCGCTGACGGTCACCGATACCGGCGCCGGCATGCCGCCGGAGGTGCTGGCCCGGGCGCTGGAGCCGTTCTTCACCACCCGCGAGCCCGGCCGCGGCACCGGGCTCGCCATCCTCAACGCCCTGGTCAAGCGCCAGAACGGCGCCGTCGCCCTGCGCAGCCATCCTGGCGCGGGGACGGTCGTGCGCCTCACCTTCCCGGCCGCTGAGGCACCCCGGCCGCGGCCGCAACGAAGTGCCGCCACGCGATAATCCCGGTCATTCCAAAAATTTATCGCTTGGCAGATCTGGCGCGGATCGGTGACTCTTCATCAGGTGTAGTGAGGATCGGGATGGCATTCAGCACGATGCCTCCCTTCTACTGCGCGATCCGCATCCCCATATATGGGCCACGGAGCGGGACGCTCCCAACTGGCGATGGCACGAGGCGATACGAACCGATGATGACCACCTTCTCCCGCGGCCGCCGGACGGCTTTGGCCTTCGGCCTGGCGGCCCTGATGGCCGTGGCGTCGACCGCCGGTGAGGCGCGTCCCGGCAGCGGCGGCTCAATGGGCTCGCGCGGCAGCAACACCCATTCGGCGCCGCCTCCGACTGCGACCGCCCCCGGCGCCGTCGCGCCGATGCAGCGCTCGATGACGCAGCCCGGCCCGCAGATGGGCGCGCCTGCCGCGCCCCAGCGTCGGTTCGGCGGCGGCTTTTTTGCCGGTCTGCTCGGCGCGGGCCTGCTCGGCGCGCTGATCGGCGGAGGCTTCTTCGGCGGCCTCGGCGGCATCGCCTCGTTCCTCGGCCTGCTGCTCCAGGTCGGCCTGCTGGTCGGCGTGGTCCTGCTCGTGGTGCGCTTCCTGCGTCGTCGCCGGGAGGAGCCGGCCATGGCGGGCGCCTATCACCGCAGCGGCCCGGCCGCCGGTCCCGGCGGTCCGCTGGGTGGCGGGCTTGGTGGTGGTCTCGGCGGCCTGGGTGCGGGGCTCGGCGGCGGTGCCGCCCGGCAGGCCCGCCCGCCCCAGCGTGACGAGGTCGGCATCGGCCCGCAGGATTTCGATGCCTTCGAGCGCACGCTGGGCCAGGTCCAGCTTGCCTACGGGGCCGAGGATGCCGCTACCCTGCGTCGCCTCACCACGCCGGAGATGCTCGGCTATTTCAGCGAGGAGCTGCGGGCCAACGCCGCCCGCGGCGTGGTCAACAAAATCGCCGACGTGAAGCTCCAGCAGGGCGACCTCGCCGAGGCTTGGCGCGAGGGGCCGGTCGATTATGCCACCGTGGCGATGCGCTACACCCTGCGCGATGCGGTGATCGAGCGCGCCAGCGGCCGGGTGGTCGAGACCAACCCGCCCGAGGCGACGGAGATCTGGACCTTCCTGCGCGAGCGCGGCGGCCAGTGGGTGGTGTCGGCCATCCAGCAGACCCGGTAACGATCGTATCGGGCGGGGCGTTTCGGCTCCCCGCCTCTCATGCGCGAAGCCCCCGATCCGGCCCGGATCGGGGGCTTCGTCACATCAGGGGGGCGGGCGTCAGAGCACCTGCGCCATGGCCACGAATCCCTGCACCGGCACCTCCTCGGCCCGGGCCGTGTCCGGGATGCCGGCGGCGGCGAGCAGGCGGGCGGGATCGGGGGTCGCGGCCTTCAGGCTCTGGCGCAGCATCTTGCGGCGCTGGCCGAAGGCGGCGCCGGTCACGGCTTCGAGGGCCCGGACCCGGCAGGCCAGGGGCTCAGGTCGAGGCACCAGCCGCACCACGCTCGACGTTACCTTTGGCGGCGGCACGAAGGCGGTGGGCGGCACGTCGAACAGGATGGTGGCCTGCGTGCGCCAGCCGCACAGCACGCCGAGCCGTCCGTAATTCGCCCGGTCGCCCTCGTCGGCGACGATGCGTTCGGCCACCTCGCGCTGGAACATCAGGGTCAGGGAGTCCCACCAGGGCGGCCATGCCTCCGTGGTGAGCCAGCCGGTGAGGAGCGGCGTGCCGACATTGTAGGGGAGATTGGCGACGATCCGGGCGGGGCCCTCGCCGACCAGCGGCCGCGGGTCGAAGTCGAGTGCGTCGGCCTCCACCACCTCCAGGCGGCCGGGGTAATGCGCGGCGATCTCGGCGAGCGCCGGCAGGGCGCGGGGGTCGCGCTCGACCGCGATCACCCGGGCCGCGCCGTGCATCAGCAGCGCCCGGGTCAGGCCGCCGGGGCCGGGGCCGACCTCGACCACCGTCATGCCCTCCAACGGTCCCGACGACCGGGCGATCCGGCCGGTGAGGTTCAGGTCGAACAAAAAATTCTGGCCGAGCGACCGGCGGGGCATCAGGTCGTGCGCCTGCACCACCTCCCGCAGCGGCGGCAGGCCGTCGGGCGCGCTCATACGACGGCTCCTGCCGCCGTCCCCTCCCGGGGCCGGGTCAGCCGGCCGGCGAGCTTGAGGGCCGCGATCAGGCTGTCGGGCTTGGCCATCCCCTTGCCGGCGATGTCGAAGGCGGTGCCGTGGTCGGGCGAGGTGCGCAGGAACGGCAGTCCCAGGGTGACGTTGACGCCCTCGTCGAAGGCCAGGGTCTTGATCGGGATCAGGGCCTGGTCGTGGGTCGGGGCGAGCGCGACGTCGTAGGTGGCCCGGGCCCGGGCGTGGAACAGCGTGTCGGCCGGGTGCGGGCCGGTGATGGCGATGCCCTCTTCCCGCAGGCGCGCGATGGCGGGGGCGAGCACGTCGCGGTCCTCGGTCCCCATCGTGCCGGATTCGCCCGCATGCGGGTTGAGCCCGGCGAGCACCAGGCGCGGGGCGGACAGGCCGAATCGGGCGCGCATGTCGCGATCGACGATGCGGGCGGTCTCGACCACGAGATCGGTGGTCAGCAGCTCCGGCACCCGGCGGAGCGCCACATGGATCGTCACCGGCACCACGGCGAGATCGTCGGACCACAGCAGCATCACGGGCATCGGCGGCGCCGCCCCCGGCTCGGCGGCCAGCGCCGCCAGGTATTCGGTATGGCCGGGATGCCGGAAGCCCGCTTCGTAGAGCACGTGCTTGGCGATCGGGTTGGTGACCAGGGCGGGGGCCCGTCCGGCTCGCACCAGCCGCACCGACTCGTCGATCGAGGCGAGCGTGCCGGCGGCGCTCGCCGGATCGGGGATGCCCGGCTCCGCCGCGACGGCCATCCCGCCCGGCAGCCGCACCACCGGCAGGGCGCGCCCGAACGCCCCGGCGGCCTCCTCCGGCGTGACCGCCGCGAGCGGCACCGCGAGGCCGAGCCGGCCGGCGATCCGGCCCAGGAAATCCGGGTCGCCGAGGACGAAGAACGGCGCCAGGCCGTGCTCCTCCCGGGCGAGCCAGGCCCGCAGGGTGATCTCCGGGCCGATCCCGGCCGGATCGCCCTGTGTCAGCGCGAGGGCAGTGGTCATCGCGGGGATCCCCGTCTCGTGGTGGCGCATCCCCGCGCCATGGCATCCCGATTCGTGCCGGGCAAGCGGTCCGGGACTGCCCGTCACCGGGCCGTGGCGATGCCGTCCGCCGTCGTCGTCGTGCTGAGGTTCTGGCGGAAATTCGCCTCGCCGAGGGTGCGCAGCTCGATCCGCAGCAGGAAGGTCCGGTTGCGCTCGCGCAGGCCCGAGGCTGTCTCGATCGGCGACGAGAGGTAGCTGAACGACACCGTGGTGCATTCGTCGCGGTAGCCGAAGCCCAGGCCCGACGACGAGACGTAGAACTTGTCGGCCCGATCGTAGGTCGGCGCCGTGCCGACCGGGTTGAGGAAATACGCCTGGGCCGCCGCGGCGTAGAACTCGCGCACCTGGAGGTAATGCGAGAGGTCGAACAGCACCGAGCCGGTGACGAACCAGTTCGGCGTGATGTTGTAGAGTGCCGAGGCTTGCAGGCCCTCGCGGCGGCGATCATAGCCGAGTTCGGGCTGAGCCTCGTAGCGGGCATAGATCAGCGAGGTTTCGAGCGGCAGGAACGGCGCGAACTTCGCGGTGATGCCGCTCTCCAGCCGCCGGAGCGCGAAGTTGCTGTTGTCGAACCGGGCCCGGGTGATGAAGCTGATATTCTGGTTCGGCGAGACCTGGAAGCGGGTGACGAAGTCCGACCCGGTGGTCTCGAGGCCGGAATCGCGGCCGACATTGGCGATGTCGCCACGGCGGAACGAGTTGACGCCGGCGAGCGCGATCGACTCGCCCGCCATGGCGTTCATGTAGAAGCCGTTGCGGCCGGTGATGGAGTACTCGGCGCCGAGATTGGCGCGCACGCCGCCCTCGACCCGGTCATAGCCGGAGAACTTGTCCCACTCGAACAGCGAGGTGTCGTCGAAGACGAGGCTCTGGGCGTCCTCGTTCGGCAGGCGGCCGATATGGGTCTCGCTCGGCCGCACGATCACCTGGGCGATCGGCGAGACCGTGTGGACCCCGAGCGGTCCCAGATCGGCGACGAACGGATAGCGGTATTCCAGGCCGACCGCCGGCATCACCCGGCCGGAGAAGTTCGACTCGGGCGAGAACAGGTTGGTGACTTCGTTGTTCTGGTAGCCGGTCGTGTTCGGGTTCACGAAGAAGGCGTCGCCGCGCAGATAGGCGAAGGGCTGCCAGCGCTGGCCGAACTCGTCCGTGAAGGTGCGCCGCCACGACACCTGGGCGGTGGCCCGGGTGGTGTCGCCGGCGAGCCCGCTCACCAGGCATTGCCCGCGCTCGAACACCGAGCAGGTGCTGTAGAGCGGGAAGGTGATGCCGTTGACGCTCGGGCTCAGCAGGTAGGTGCCGGTGCGCGGGATCTGGGTGAACTGGGTCGCGTCCCGGGTCAGGTGGGTGACGTTCGCCTGGAACCGCACCTCGCCGCCGATCGGGTCGGGACCGTCCCGGCGCTTGTCGTAGTCGATCACCGGGGCGACCACCGGCTGCTGCTTCTGCCAGTCGAAGGTCGACAGGCCCTTGAAGTAGTAGCCCCGGGCCTCGAACCACGACCGGTCGCCCTGGCCGATCAGGTAGGCGGTGGACACCGCTTCACGGAAATAGTCCGTGCTGATCGTCTGGTTGCGGATGCGGTAATTGTCGAGGAACCACTTGTCGGTGACGCCGACGATGTCCCAGCCGGCGCGCCAGTTCTGGCTGAGGTAGAACTGGCCGGCCGATTCGATCGAGCCGCGGAAGTCCCGGTCGCCCGAGCCGAGTGGTCCGGGCAGGAACGCGCTCGGGGTCGACTGGAAGATGCCGCTGACCCGCAGGTTGTAGAACCCGTTGGCGAGGCGCTGGCGCCATTCGGCCTGGCCGAGCACCCCCTGCTTCGACAGGAAGGTCGGCTCAATGGTCAGGTCGTAATCGGGCGCGATGTTCCAGAAGAACGGCGTGCCGATGCCGTAGCCGAGCACGTTCGAGGACACGAAGTGCGGCGCCAGGAAGCCGGTATCGCGCCGGACCGTCGGATCGGGCGAGTAGAAATAAGGCAGGTAGACGATCGGGATGCCGGCCACTTCGAGGGTCGAATCCTCGTAGTAGATCCGGCGCTCCTCGTTGTTGTGGATGATCCGGGCCGACTTCACCTGCCACAGGGGCGGCCGCTCGGGATGATCCTTGCACGGCTCGCAGGCGGTGTAGGTGCCGTATTCGAAGGTCGTGGTCTGGCCCTCGACGCGCTCCGCCCGCGGGGCGGAGAAGCGCACCCGGGCTGGACGCCCGCGCTGCTCGATGGTCTGCTGGATGCGCAGCGAATCGATGAAGCCAGACTTGAAGTCGTCGGTCAGCTCCATCCGGTCGCCGGTCACGACCGCACCGGTCTCGTCGGTGAGGCGGACATTCCCCTCGGCGAACACCCGGCCGCTGTTGCGATCGTAGCGCACCCGGTCGGCCAGCAGGGTGCGCGGGCCGTAATGCAGCTCGGCATTGCCGACCGCCGAGACCGTGTTGCGGTCGTTGTCGTAGACGAGTTCCTTCGCCTCGACCAGCAGGCGCTCGCTGCCGCCCCCCTTGGCGGCGGTCTTGGACGAGCCGGCCGCGAGGCGGTCGTTGAGCGTGCCTTGCGCGCGCGCAGCCTCGCCCGTGCCCACCGTCACGGCGGCGGCGAGCAGCACCGTCAGGGATCCCGTGACCGCGGCGCCCGCGGTCCTACGCACGACTCGACCCATCCCCGCACCCGCTAGCCCCGCGCCACGTCGCCGAAGGTTCGGCATCAGCCATCCTCCAGGTGCAGAAGCGCGAGCGTTCCGAGAAGACTCCCTACCACGGCCGGGAACCACGCCGCCACAGGAGCCGCGACCAATCCAGAGGCGCCGAGGCCCTCCATCACCTGGCGTGCCACGTAGAGCACGAAGCCCGCCGCGACGCCGCCGAGCACCATCTTGCCGATGCCACCAAAGCGGAAGAACCTTAACGAAACCGACGCGGCCACCAGCACCATCGCCAGGAACAGCACCGGGCGCGCCATCAGCACATCGTACTGCAACCGGTAGCGCGTGGCGTCGAGTCCCGCCCGCTCGGTCCGGGCGATCGTCTGCCTCAGTTGCCAGAAAGGCACGGATTCCGGCGGGGTGAAGCGCTGGCGCACCTGCGACGGATCGAGGGTCGAGGCGATCAGATAGGTGTCGTAGCTCTGCGGCTCCTGGTCGAGACCCTGCACGCGCACGTCCTGCAACTCCCAATAGCCGTCATGCAGGGTGGCCCGGGCCGCCTGCATCTGCTGGGTGAAGGCGCCCGCCTCGTCGAAGGTGAAGACCGCGACGCCGGCGAGCGTCGTGGTGCCCTCGATCGCGGTCTCGGCCCGGATGATCGCCTGGCCGTCGAGGCTGCGCTGGCGGATCCACAGGTCCTTGCCGGAGGCCGCCTTCGACGAGCGGGCGAAGATCTTGGCCTCGATCTCGGTCGAGCGCTGCTTCAGGTCGGCCGAGACCGGGTTGTAGACCCCGACCGTGAAGGCGCCGATGCCGAGGGCCACGAACGCGCCCGGCTGGAGGAACTGCCAGGCCGAGATGCCGGCGGCGCGGGCCACCACCAGTTCGAGCTTGCGGCTGAGCTGGAGGAGGGCCGCCATGGCGCCGAACAGGATCGCGAAGGGCAGCACCTGCTCGGCCACCGCCGGGGTGCGGAACAGGGCGAGCCGCGCCATCACGGCGGCCGAGGCGCCCTCGGCGTCGCCGGCACGCCGCATCAGCTCGACGAAGTCGAGGGTGTAGACGAGGGCGAAGACCGTGAGGAAGACCCCCAGGATCATGCGCAGGAACCGGGCCGCCAGGTAGCGGCCGAGGGTGAATCCGATCAGCATCGCGGCTCAGCCCGCCCGGGCCCGCAGGACCGGGACCGCCTCCGAGAACCGTCGCAGGCGCGCGGCGACGCCCGCATTGAAGGCCCGCACCCGGCTGCCCTGATAGGCGACGAGGAGCGAGAGGGCGATGGCGACGAGCGGCACGGCATAGACCGCGATCACGGCGCCCTGGCTGCGCACCGCCGCGCTCGAGGCGGCGAAGCCGGCGATCCGCAACCCCACAACCGCCGCGATGGCGCCCGCGACGGCGAGCCCGCGGCCCTGGCGGGTGGTGCGGGGATCGCCGAGCGCCGCGAAGGCGATCAGCCCGAGCGCCAGGGGGTAGAGCCAGGACGACAGCCGGTCGTGCAGCTCGGCCCGGAAGCGGCCCTTGGTCAGCTTGTAGTAGGTCTCGTCCGGGTTCGGGAACAGCAGCTGCGCGGTCGAGCGCTCCCGCGGCTTGTAGATCGTGTCGGAATCGGGCGGCGTGAACGCCGCGAGGTCGACGGCGTAGCGCTGGAAGGTGATGATCGACGAATCGCGGCTGTTCGGCTGCTGGCGGTGGATGCTGCCCTTCTCGAGCACCAGGTAGGTCTGGCCGTCGAGATCGACCGCCTGGCCGCGCTCGGCGAGGTAGACCACGTTGCGCCCGGCCTCGCGCCGGTCCTGCATGAAGATGCCGAGCAAGGCCCCGTTCGGCGCCCGCTCACGGAAATGGAAGGTGATGCCGCTGTCCAGGCTGGTGAACTGCCCTTCCTTGACCACGTTGGCGATGAAGTCGCCGCGCACCCGGGTCAGCACGTCGCGCAATTCCTGGAAGCTCGACGGCATGACCTGGATGGTCAGGAAGCCGATCGCCGCGCTGACGATGAGGGCGAGCGTCAGGAAGGGCCGCATCAGGTGGCGCGGCGACATGCCCGCCGCGCTCATCACGATCAGCTCGGAATCGCCGTTGAGCTTGTTCAGCGCATAGACCACCGCGATGAACAGGGCGACCGGGGCGATCACGGTGATCAGGGTCGGCAGCGACAGGCCGGTGATCAGGAAGAAGATCACCAGGGTCTGGCCCTTGGCGGTGATCAGGTCGAGTTCGCGCAGGGCCTGCGTCACCCAGATCACGCCGGTGAGGCCGATCAGGCACGACAGGAAGGCCCCGAGGGCGATGCGGAAGATGTATCGCTCGATCTGTCTCATCGGCCGGCTGCGGTCGGGCCCCCTTCCGCGTCGATGCTGGTTAGGCGTCCCCCGCCGGCCGCACAAGCACCGGGTGCCGTGAAGCACGGCAAGTGCGGCCTTTTCCGGGCGGGCGCGCTGAAGTGGCCACAGATGCGCGCCCGCTGGTGGCGCGCTGAAGCGGCCACAGATGCGCGCCCGCTGGTGGCGCGCTGAAGTGGCCACAGATGCGCGCCCGCTGGTGGCGCGCTGAAGTGGCCACAGGTGCGCGCCCGCTGGTGGCGCGCTGAAGCGGCCACAGATGCGCGCCCGCCGTTGGCGCGCTGATTGGGTCGCAGGTGCCGCTCCGCACGAAGCGGGTTGTCGCACACCCGGTCGCGTTGCGCTCGAAGGCGTCCCACCGCTACACAGGACCGACGCGGCGCCCCTCAGAGGCGCGCGATCCAAGGAACGGGACGAAAGCAACGCCATGGCGGACGGCATCAGCATCGAGATCGAAACCCTCGCCGCGTCCGGGGCGGTCCTCAAGCCCGGCGGCGACCTCGTGCTGTTCGTCGGCGAGGACCTCGCCCTGTCGCCGCGGGCCGCCGAGATCGCGGGTCCCGGCGTGGCCGATCTGGTGGCACGCGCGGCGGGCGTCGAGCGGTTCAAGGGCAAGGCGTCGAGCGCGATGGTGCTCACCGCCCCGGCGGGTCTGACGGTCGAGCGGCTGCTGGTGATCGGCACCGGGTCGGACAATGCCTCCGCCCGCGACTGGGCGACCTTGGGCGGCTACACCGCCGGCAAGCTCGGCAGCCGCTCCGCGACCGTGGTGCTCGAATGGCCCGGCACCGCGCCCGGCACCGACGAGGTCGCGGCGTTCTCGCTCGGCGCGCGGCTGCGCGCCTACAAGTTCGACCGCTACAAGAGCAAGAAGTCGCCCGAGGGCGAGGAGGCGGGCGGGGGAGGGCGCCTGACCCTGCTGGTGCCCGAGAATGCCGGCCTGAAGAAGGCCCTGCGCGGCGCCGAGGGTCTGGCCGAGGGCGTGATCCTCGCCCGCGAGCTGGTCAACGAGCCGCCGAACGTCCTCGACCCGGAGGAATTCGCCCGCCGTGCCTCCGCGCTGGAGAAGCTCGGCGTCGAGATCGAGATTCTCGACGAGAAGGACATGAAGAAGCTCGGCATGCGGGCGCTGCTCGCCGTCGCGCAGGGCTCGGCCAAGGAGGCCCGGGTCGTCATCATGCGCTGGAACGGCGCCGAGGATTCCTCCGAGGCGCCGGTGGCCTTCGTCGGCAAGGGCGTGACCTTCGATTCCGGCGGCATCTCCATCAAGGGGAGCGGCGGCATGGAGGACATGAAGGGCGACATGGCGGGCGCGGCCTGCGTGGTCGGCCTGATGCATGCGCTCGCCAGCCGCAACGCCAAGGTGAACGCCCTCGGCGCCATCGGCCTCGTCGAGAACATGCCCGACGGCAAGGCCCAGCGCCCGGGCGACATCGTCACCTCGCTGTCGGGCCAGACGATCGAGATCATCAACACCGACGCCGAAGGCCGCTTGGTGCTCGCCGACGTGCTCTGGCACGTTCAGCAGACCTACAAGCCGCGCTTCATGATCGACCTCGCGACCCTGACCGGCGCGATCCTGGTGGCGCTCGGCCAGGAATTCGCCGGCATGTTCTCGAACAACGACGAGCTGGCGCAGCGGCTGTCCGCCGCCGGCGAGGCCACCGGCGAGAAGGTCTGGCGCATGCCGCTGGCCCCCGGCTTCGACAAGCTGATCGATTCGAAATTCGCCGACATGAAGAACACCGGCGGCCGGCACGGCGGCTCGGCCACGGCGGCGCAGTTCCTCAAGCGCTACGTCAATGACGTGCCGTGGATCCACCTTGACATCGCCGGGGTCGGGATGGGCTCGCCGGCCACTGAGACCAACCGCTCCTGGGGCTCGGGCTGGGGCGTGCGCCTGCTCGACCGCCTCGTGCGCGACCATTACGAGGCGTGAGCGCCGCGGCTGGCGCCCTGCCGGGCGCCGTTCCCGTGACCGCCTCCCGGACGGGGCGCCTCGCCGCCCTGATCCCCCTCGGGGCGGCCCTTGCGGCGGTGGCGCTCGCCGCCGCATCCGGCGCGACCCAGGCCAGCCTGGCCTCGGCCGGACTCGATCCGTGGGTCTACGGCTTCTTCGCCGACCGTTACCCGCTGTTCGTCGCAGCCATCGCCTACGGCGTCGCCCGGGCGGCCCTGCTGCTGCTTCCCGCACCGACCTGGCGCGGCGGGCTCGGGGCGGTGCTCGGGCTCGTCCTCGTCATCGCCCTGACGCTGCATCCGACCTATGGCGGGCTGGTGCTGCGGGCCGGATTCTCGGTCGGCGGCATCGCCTTCCTGTCCGGCCAGCCGATGGCCCTGGCGCAGGGGCTCGGCGCGGTCGCGGCGGCGTCGGTGCTCGGCGGGGCCCTCGGTCTCGCCGCCCTGGTCGGCCGTGGCCTGCCGCGTCGGGGCGAGTGGCGCAGGGCCCTCGTCCGGGCGCTCCTGCGGTTCGTCGCGCTCGCCTGGGCCCTCGGCCTCGTCGCCGCGGCGCGGGATCTCGGCCTGTCGGGTTTCCCACGCCTGCCGCTCTCCGGTGCGCAGGCGGTGCTGGCTCTGGGACTCGTGCTCGCGGCGTTCCTGCCGCACACGATCCTCAGCCTCGTCGATCCGCACAGCTCAGTTGAAACGGCCCCGGGGAGGCGGTAACCGGGAGGCAAGCCGGAGCCCGTCGAGGCATCCGGCACCGGGAGGCTTGCCGTTCATGGGTAAAGGGCCGAGCGCGATGGAACCGAGCACCCCACCGCGGCCCTGGCTCGCCGCCTATCCGGCCGGCGTCCCGGCGGAAATCGAGACGGCGAGCCTCGGTACCCTGGTCGAACTGATCGAGACCGCCACGCAGCGTTTCGCCGACCGTCCGGCCGTCACCTGCTTCGGCGCCTCCCTGACCTACGCGGCCCTGCGGCGCGACGGCGGGGCGGTGGCGGCCTGGCTCCAGGCACACGGCATCGGCAAGGGCGACCGCGTCGCCATCATGATGCCGAACGTACCGGCCTTCCCCATCGCCCTCATCGGCGCGCTGCTCGCCGGCGCCACGGTGGTCAACGTCAACCCGCTCTACACCCCGCGCGAACTCACCCATCAGCTCCGTGATGCCGGCGCCCGGGTGCTCTTCGTCCTGGAGAATTTCGGCCACACGGTCGCCGAGGCGTTGCCGGAGCTGCCGGGCCTCGAACGGGTGGTGGTGGCGGGTGCCGGCGACGGGCTGGGGCTGAAGGGGGCGCTGATCACGCTCGCGGCACGCCACCTCAAGAAGGCGGTGCCGGCCTTCAGCCTGCCGGCCGCGCGCCGCATCGGCTTCAAGGCGGCGCTCGCGGCCGGGCGAAAGGCGCCGTTCCGGCCCGTCGCGGTCGGCCCGGACGACCTCGCCTTCCTGCAATATACCGGCGGCACCACCGGCGTGTCGAAGGGGGCGATGCTCACGCACCGCAACGTCGCCGCCAATGTCGAGCAGAGCCGGGTCTGGTTCCGCATGCGCGACGACGAGGGGCCGGGCCGGGTGATGGTCACGGCCCTGCCGCTCTACCACATCTTCGCGCTGACCTGCTGCTTCTTCTTCATGTTGCGGCTCGGTGCCTGCTGCCTGCTGGTGCCGAACCCGCGCGACATCGGCGGCTTCGTGACGCTGCTGCGCAAGAGCCGCTTTACCAACCTGTCGGGCGTCAACACCCTGTTCAACGCCCTGCTCAACCATCCCGAGATCGGCAAGGTCGACTGGTCGCGGCTCGAATATGCCATTGCCGGCGGCATGGCGATGCAGGGGCCGGTGGCCAAGCGCTGGAAGGCGGTCACCGGCAAGACGGTGATCGAGGGCTACGGCCTGTCGGAGACCTCGCCCGTGGTCTCGATCAACCCGCCGGACCTGCACGACTGGTCGGGCACCATCGGCTACCCGGTCTCCTCGACGGAGGCTTGCATCCGCGATGCCGCCGGCACAACCCTGCCGATGGGACAGCCCGGCGAGCTGTGCGTCCGCGGGCCCCAGGTGATGGCCGGCTACTGGGGCCGGCCCGACGAGACCGCCCGGGCGATGACCCCGGACGGCTTCTTCCGCACCGGCGACATCGCCGTGGTCGAGCCCGACGGGCAGGTCCGCATCGTCGACCGGATGAAGGACATGATCCTGGTTTCCGGCTTCAACGTCTATCCCAACGAGGTCGAGGACGTGCTCGCCGCCCATCCGGGCGTGCTCGAAGTGGCAGTGGTGGGCGAGCCCGCGGCGGAGACCGGCGAGAGCGTCGTCGCCCACGTGGTCCGGCGCGATCCCGACCTGTCGGCGGAGGCCCTGCGGGCCTATGCCCGGGAAAGCCTCACCGCCTACAAGGTGCCCCGCCGCTTCGTGTTCCGCGACAGCCTGCCGAAGACCAATGTCGGCAAGGTCCTGCGGCGGGCCTTGCGCGACGAGGTGGAGGCGGTGGGGTAGCGCGCCGCTCCCGAACCCTCCTGCGACGGAGCCCGGGCCTGTCCGAGTTCCGCACCTCTCTGATCCAACTCGGCCTTGCCCGACCCGGGATGGGGAGGGTCGGAGGTGTGGCTCACCCTACCGTGATCGCCACCTCCTCGGTCTGCGAGAACCCGTGATCCCCGGTCCAGGTGAAGCGCAGGGTCCCGGTCTTCGTCGCGACGGTGGTGAAGGTGAGGTACGGATTGGCCGCGCTCGCCGATGACAGCTCGGCGCGAAAGACCTCCTCGCCCTCGTAGGTGCAGACGAAGTCCGTGATGATGTTGCGCGGGATCAGGCGGCCGTCGGGCCCGGGACGGTAGCCGGTTTCCATCGGGTGCGAGATCAGGGTCTTGATCTCGATCACCGCGCCGGCCTTGGCGGTCTTCGGCAGGTTGATGAGGGCGCGGGCCATCGTCACGATCCTTCCACGCAGGCCGCGAGCGTCACGATCGCATCGGCGGTCGCGGACCAGAAGGTGCCGTCCCGCATCTCCGCGATGGCCGTGATGGTCTGGGAATCGGCCAGGCGAATCCGGGTATTCACCGCGGCGCGGCCGGCCCGCGGCCCGAGATGCAGCGTCACCACGTGGGGCTGCGGGTTCTTGTCGTTGAACACCGCGATGCGGCGGACGACATCCGTCTCGCTCATCGGGCTCTCGACGGTGATGGCGAGGGGCACGGTGTTGCCGTTCTCGACCAGTGGCGGCATGTCGAGGTGGATCCGGCCGGCCTGAATCGGGGCGCCTCCGGTGAAGCGGCGGATCGCCTCGACGGTCGCCTCGCGGGTCGGCCGGATGATCGCGGCGGCGCCCGGGCGCACCAGCGCCACGGCCAGAAGGCCGGCGCTCCCGGCGAGGAGGGTGCGGCGATGCAGTGGAGCCGTCATGGATGTGTACGCCCTCCCGTGAGGGTGACCAGATAGGCGATCACGTCCTCGATCTCGCCCGCCTCCAGCACCGGCCGGCCGCGCCAGGCGCTCGCGACCCGGATGCCATCGACCCGGTAATAGGAGGGCATCAGGGTCGCGGGATTCAAGGCGCGCCCATCGACGAGGCGCAGCCGCAACTGCCCCGCGGAGAGCCGCGCCCCGACATCCGAGAGGTCGGGGCCGAGATCGCCCGCCGGAGCGGTGCCGCCGAGGCCGGTATGGCAGAGC
Source organism: Methylobacterium aquaticum (assembly GCF_001043915.1). Lineage (GTDB taxonomy): Bacteria > Pseudomonadota > Alphaproteobacteria > Rhizobiales > Beijerinckiaceae > Methylobacterium > Methylobacterium aquaticum. The sequence continues at coordinate 51,882 of NZ_LABX01000217.1, forward strand.
GGGCACAGGCCCTTGCGGGTGTCGGTGGCGATGGCCCGGCCGCGGGCCGCATCGCCGGTCTGGCCGTCGAGCGGCAGCGGGATCGCGTCGCCGACGATTGTCGTCGGCGCGAGCGCGGTCTGGGTCAGGGCAAGGAGCATGGCGGCGCCCCGCCTCACCCGAACACCGCGGCGGTGACGGTGCGATACCAGTCCTCGGCGTAAGTCGCTTCCTGCCGGCGCACGGAGTCGGGCGCGTCGAGCGGGCTGGTGCCGCCGGCCCCCTCGACATCGGCGAGCACGCCCTTGTCCGGGTGGTAGACCCCGGCAACCGAGATGCCGTAGCCCGGCGCGACCAGGCTGTAGCAGGTATTGACGAGCTTCGGCGTGCCCGGCGCCCGCCCGGCCAGAAGGTCGGTCACCGCCTCGGCGCAGACCTTCGCCTGGGCATTGGCCGCGAAGGCGGATTTCGGCATCGCACCGGCGATGGCGGCGTCGCCGACGACGTGGATGCCCGGCACCAGCCGCGATTCGAAGGTGACCGGGTCGATCGGGCACCAGCCCGAGCGATCGGCGACGCCGGCCTGCACGGCGATCGGCGCCGCCCGCTGGGGCGGGATGATGCAGGCGACATCGGCCTTGTAGGTCTCGAAGTCGGTGGCGACGGTCATCGCACGCGCGTCGACCGAGGCGACCTGGCCGCCTGCGGCGAGCGGCACGTAGTCCAGGGTGCCGGGATAGAGGGCTTTCCAGGCGGATTCGAACAGCTTCTGCTTCGAGAACGTATCCTTGGCGTCGAGCACGATCAGCTTGGCGCGGGGCTTACGGGTCTTGAGATGATACGCGATCAGGCTCGCCCGCTCGTAGGGCCCGGGTGGGCAGCGATAGGGATTGCCCGGCACCGACAGCACCACCGTGCCGCCCTCGGGCATCGCCGCCAGCTGGCGGGCCAGAAGCGCGGTCTGCGCCCCGGCCTTCCAGGCATGGGGCATCCTGTCGGCCGCCGCGGCGTCGTAGCCTTGCAGGGCATCGAACCGGAGCGCGATCCCGGGCGACAGGATCAGCCGGTCGTAGTCGAGGCGCGCGCCATCGGCGAGGCGCACCTGCCGGGCGGCCCCGTCGATCGCCTCGGCGCTGGTCTTCGCCACGGTGACGCCGCTCGCCCGCAAGCCCTCGTAGCCGAACGCTTGCGCCGAGAGCGGGCGCAGGCCCGCGATCACCTCGTTGCTGAACGGGCAGGCGTAATAGGTCTCCGCCGGCTCGATCAGGGTGACGGCGAGGCCCGCCCGGTGCAGGACCCGCGCGGCACTGGCCCCGCCGAAGCCGCCGCCAACCACGACGACGCGCCCGCGCGCGCCTTGCGCCAGGGCGGGGCGGGGGAGGGCGGCGGCCGCGAGTCCCGCCAGCACGGCCCGGCGGCCGATCGTCGTCACCGGCCTCCTCCCGCGATCCATGCGGCGATCGCCCGGCTCTCCTCGTCCGAGAACCCCTTGGCGATTCGGGTCATCACCGTGGCCGGGCGGGCACCCGACCGG
>NZ_LABX01000218.1 GCF_001043915.1 Methylobacterium aquaticum
GGATCCTGGACGATCCCGAGATGAGCGGGACCATCATGGGCAGTCAGATGGATCTCCGAGAGCGCGAAGACCTTGTCCTTGGCCAATTGGCCGGTCGTCGTCTTCGACCGTCCGCGCGACTTGACGCTCAAGTTTCCCTTGAGGCGGATGCGGTCGTCCCAACCGTGGGTCTGGCACAAGGCAATCAGGTTGGCCGTGCCGTAGCACCGATCGGCCATCAGGCAGACCTCAGCCTCGGGCGGCAGCCAGGCGAGGGCCGCGGCGAGCAAGTCCTTCTGGACCTCGAAGCCGATGGCCCCTTGCGTGGCGACGACGCGCCAAGCCACCGGCAATGCCCGCCGGCCGATGCGCAGTGCCAGCATCAGCATCTGGTGGCGCTGGTTGATCTTGGTTTGATCCAGGATCAGAACCAGCGGCTCGCCCTGCTCGGCCATCAAAGCCATGCGTTCCGTCGCAAAGGGTGCGATGACGTCGTCAGGCTTGATCAGCGGGTTCATCACAACCCGCCAGATCCACTGAAAGCGCATGTCGATGCGCTCGACGGGCCGGGGCAATCCGGCGGCCAGATCCATCAAGGTGGCGCTGCGCACGTCGAGCATGGTGGCGACCAACAGGGCGAGATTGACGCGCTGGGTCTTGCGTTGGGTCGGGAGGAGATGCTGGAGTTCTCGGCCGACGCTGTCGGCCAGGACGAGAAGACCGGACACCGGGCGAGACCTTGGCAACCACAGGATGATCCCGCGAATCACGCCCGCAATCGCCCGTCAATCCCGCCCCAAAAAACTGATGGATGGTGAGGGGCTTACCCCTCGCGCAACTGACGGAGCATCATGCTCGTTCGATGAAAGCGCATCTGCACAATTTTATCTGATATTGCTTGCAGCACAATTTCTACCGACTACTAGAGCGCTTCACGATCGCGCTGCAATCGCAAAGCTTCTCCAGATCTTTGATTTTGCCGCATTTTCTACGACGAACCGGCATCCACTTCGTCGGAAAATGCTCTAGATGCAAAAAATTTACCATTCAGAGGCCGGCATCGGCCCCACCCTTGAGGGTGACGGGGATTGTAAGGTAGCGCACGCCGTTGGCCTCGGCGGGCGGGAACTTGCCGGCCCGGATGTTGACCTGGATCGAGGGGAGCAGCAGCCGTGGCGCGGACAGAGTGGCGTCACGTGCCATGCGCATCGCCGTGAACTCCTCCTCGCTCACCCCCTCCTTGATGTGGACATTGCCGGCCCGTTGCGCGGCCACCGTCGTCTCCCAGGCATAGGCGTCCCGCCCGGGCGCCTTGTAGTCGTGGCACAGGTGAAGCACCGTCTCGGGCGGCAGCGACAGCAGGCGGCGGATCGAACGGTAGAGCGCATGCACGTCGCCGCCGGGAAAGTCCGCCCGGGCGGTGCCGAAATCGGGCATGAACAGGGTGTCGCCGACGAAGACGTGGCCGCCGATCCGGTAGCAGATGTCAGCCGGAGTATGGCCCGGGGTGTACATCACCTCGACGGCGAGGTTGCCGATCGCGAAGGTCTCGCCATCGACGAAGAGATGGTCGAAGTCGCTGCCGTCGGTCTTGAGGTCGACAGCATTGAAGACCGGCCGGAATATTTTTTGAACCTCACGGATATGCTCGCCGATGCCGATCTTCGCCCCCGTCTTCGCCTTCACGTAGGGCGAACCGGAGAGATGGTCGGCATGGGCATGGGTCTCGAGCGTCCAGACCACGGCGTAGCCGGCGGCGTCGGCAGCCTTCAGCATCGCCTCGACCGAGCGCGTGTCGACGCTGCCGCCGTTGTGGTCGTAGTCGAGCACAGGATCGATGAAGGCGGCCTGCCGGGTCTCCGGGTCGGCGACGATGTAGCTCACCGTATTGGTGGGCTCGTCGAAGAACGCGTGGATGATCGGCTCGGACTGGGTCGAGGTAGACATGGCCTGTCTCCGGAACTGAATTGCGTCTGATCAGGAGGCGCGAACGCGGCGACCGCGCGTGTCGATACCGAGCAGCGTATAGGCGGGGCAGACCCCGACGACAGCGGTCAGGCCCATCACGGCGCCGATGGCCAGGGCGGCGATCGCCCATCCGCTGGAGGCCAGAGCCGCGCCGGTCCCAGCGAGCAGGAGGCTGGCGACGAGGCGGAGGGCGCGGTCCAGGGTTCCGATATTGGCGTTCATCATGGTCTCCCGAACGGTGCCGGGGAGGAGCCCGGCCAGGCGTGGCACCGGATGCCTGGCCGCGTCTCGGTCACGGCGTCGCCGCGAAGGCGCCGGCGTTGCGGTAGAGCATGTACCCGGCGACGGCGAAGACGACGCTGGCGAACACCGTGTTGAGAGCGCCCTTGAAGCCGGCGAGCCGGTTGGCGACCCGCATTCCGAGCAAGCCTCCGACCAGCCCCCCGGCGATGAACTGCCCGGCGACGACCCAGTCGACCATTCCCGACAGGGCGTAGTTGAGCGCCGTGGCCAGGCCGAAGGCACCGACGGCGAGCAGCGAGGTGCCGACCGCGGTGATGAGCGGCATGCCGGTGGCGAAAACCAGGCCCGGGACGATCAGAAAACCCCCGCCGATGCCGAAGAAGCCCGACAGCATCCCGACCCCGAAGGCGACACCGACCACGGTGCGGCTCGGCACCGGCCCGCAGCCGACCGGCTCGGCAGTGCCGCCCGTGCCGCGCCGGCCGCGCAACATGTGAAGGCCGACGACGACCATCAGGAGCGCGAACAGGAACAGCAGGCGCTGCCCGTCCACGGCCTTGCCGAGCGAGGAGCCGATGAAGGCCCCGAGGATGCCGACCAGGGCGAAGACCAGGGCACAGCGCCAGCGCACGTTGCCGGCTCTGGCATGCCCCGCGAGCGTCAGGAAAGCGTTGGCAGCCACTGCCAGCGCCCCGGTGCCGATGGCGAGATGCGGCTGTGCGATGCCGACGGCGTAGAGCAGGAGGGGCGTCGCCAGGATCGAGCCGCCGCCACCGATCAAGCCAAGGGTGAAGCCGACCCCGGAGCCGGACAGGAGGGCAGGCAATGCGCTCATGGACGTGTCTCCTCCGCACGGCCGGACGCAAGCGTGACCCTGCATCCGGGATATCGATTACAAAATACATATAACGACGCCGAGGCGGCTCGCTGGGAGAGACATCGCGCCCCTTGACGGCGATGTCAATATGCGATTTGGTGATCTTCTCACAACAAAATACAAATTCATAAATCAAGGAATGCGATGATGGACGTCAAGTGTCTCGCCCCCGACCTGTCGGTCGCCGGCCAGATCCGGCCCGCCGATCTCGCGGCCCTGGCACAGGCCGGGTTCCGGTCGGTCATCTGCAACCGGCCCGATGGGGAGGAAACGGACCAGCCGGGTTTTCCCGAGATCGACGCAGCGGCTCGCGCATTCGGGATCGAGGCTCGCTATCTGCCCGTCGTGTCGGGCCAGGTCTCGGACGGCGATGCGGCAGCCTTCGGCGCGCTGCTGGCCGGCCTGCCCAGGCCCGTTCTCGCCTATTGCCGAACCGGCACCCGCTCGACCACGCTTTGGTCGCTCAGCGAGGGCGCCCGCGGCCGGCCCCTGCCTGACATCCTCTCGGCGGCCGAGGCGGCGGGCTACGACATGACCGGGGTGGTCCGGCGCGTCGCCACCGGCGGCCGGGCGTCCGGGGACGCCGCCAACCTCTTCCACAGCGTCGTGGTCGTCGGTGGCGGGGCCGGCGGCATCGCGGTGGCGGCCAGCCTCAAGGCACGCAAGCCCGACCTCGACATCGCGCTGATCGACCCCGCCGATGTGCATTACTATCAGCCGGGCTGGACCATGGTCGGCGCCGGCATCTTCTCGCCGGCCGAAACGGCCAAGACCATGGCCTCGCTGATCCCGGCGGGCGTGCGCTGGATCAAGGCGGCCGTGGCGGCCGTCGAGCCGGAGCGAAACGCCGTCGTCCTGGAGGGCTGCCGGCGGGTCCGCTATGACCGCCTCGTGGTCGCGCCGGGCCTCAGCCTCGACTGGTCGGGCATCGCCGGCCTCCCCGAGACGCTCGGGCGGAACGGCGTGACCTCGAACTACCGCTACGATCTTGCCCCCTATACCTGGGATCTGGTGCGAAATCTGCGTGCCGGTCGCGCCGTGTTCACGCAGCCGCCGATGCCGATCAAATGCGCGGGCGCGCCGCAGAAGGCGATGTATCTGTCCGCCGATCACTGGTTGCGCCAGGGAAGGCTGACGGACATCGACATCGCGTTCTACAATGCGGGTGCAGTCTTGTTCGGCGTCAAGGACTACGTCGAGCCGTTGATGGAGTATGTCAGGCGCTACGACGCGCACCTCCACTTCCAGCACAGGCTGACGCGGATCGATGGCCCGGGCCGTCGCGCCTGGTTCACCCGCACGACCGGCGATGGCGGGACCGAGACGATCGAGACCGACTTCGACATGATCCACGTCGTCCCGCCGCAGCGGGCACCGGACTTCGTGAGGGCCTCGCCGCTCGTCGATGCCGGCGGCTGGGTCGAGGTCGATCCGGCGAGCCTGCGCCACGCCCGCCATCCCGGGATCTATGCGCTCGGCGACGTCACCAATGCCCCGAACGCCAAGACCGCCGCGGCGGCACGCAAGCAGGCTCCCGTGGTGGCCCACAACCTGCTCCTCGATATGGGATACCTGCGCGGAGACGAGGTCGCCTATGACGGCTACGGCGCGTGCCCGTTGACGGTCGAGCGCGGCAGGATCCTGCTCGCCGAGTTCGGCTATGGCGGCAAGCTGCTGCCGAGTTTCCCGGCCTGGCTCATCGACGGGACGAAGCCCAGTCGCATGGCCTGGCTCCTCAAGGAGCGGATGCTGCCACCGATCTACTGGAAGGCGATGCTGAAGGGCCGCGAGTGGATGGCAGCGCCTCGTCCGACGCCTGGGTTGCAGCGAGCAGGCAGAGAGGTGGCCTGAGCCCCCAACTTTCTGGCGAGGTCGCCAAGGCGGTCGTTACCGCCTCTGGCGGGAGACGGGAGCGTTGAAGCGCCATTCAATCCGTCCGCCGGCGCGCGACGCGAAGGCGCTCAAGGCTCGTCTCCGACCTTTGCGAACTGGGCAGCCTGCCCGAGGGCGCGCACCCGCGCTTCCGGAGAGCGGGACGGGGCCCGCCGTGGGCGCTCGGCGATCAGGATGTCGTCGAGCGCCTCCAGCAGGGCGCGCATCCGCGGATCGCTCAGGCTGTAGAAGACGACCTTGTGCTCGCGCCGGGTGGCCACGACCTCGGCGTTGCGCAACTCGCCGAGCTGCTGCGACAGCGTCGGCTGGCGGATGCCGAGCCGCTGCTCGACCTCCGAGACCGCGCATTCGCCTTCGGCCAGCAGGTAGAGGATGCGCAGCCGGTTGGGATTGGCCGCAACCTTGAGCAGGTCCGCGATCCGGGCGGCGTTCGCCTCGTCTGTGCCGGGGCCCATCAGGCGCTGCCCAGTCGATAATACCAATCGGTTCCGTTCGCGCCGGCCTCGGCGAGGCCGTCGGCGGTGACCGGCGGATTGGCCAGGACCGGCTCGCCGGGCTGCCACCCCTCCGGCGTCGCGACATCCGCCGCATCGCAGGTCTGGAGCGCCTTCACCAGCCGCAGGAGTTCGGCCACGCTGCGCCCGACGGTGAGCGGATAGGCGACGAGGGCGCGCACGATGCCGTCCGGGTCGATGACGAAGGTCGTCCGCACCGTGGCGCTCGAGGTCGCCCCCGAAGGCAGCATCCCATAGGCTCGGGCGATGCCCATCGTCGGGTCCTCGACGATGGGGAACGGGATCGCGACGCCGAAACGCTGCGCGATGCTGTGGACCCAGGCGAGATGCGAGGACAGGCTGTCGACCGAGAGGGCCAGGAGATCGCAATCGAGCGCCTGGAACGCCGCGTGGGCCTCGGCGAAGGCGACGAACTCGCTGGTGCAGACCGGGGTGAAGTCAGCCGGGTGCGAGAAGAACACCAGCCAGCGCCCCCGGTAGGAGGCGAGGGTGCGAGGGCCCAGAGTGGTGCGGGCCCGGAAATTCGGCGCGACATCCCCGATGATCGGCGGGCAGGACGGAGGCGGAATGGGAGGAGCGTCGTTTTCGGCTGTCATGAAGCGAGGCTCCGGCCGGCATGGCGAGGGTGCTGAACGCCCCACTGCCGTTTGTGATTGGGAACGTCAATATGTCGTTTTATATTTTGTAACAGGTTACGCATCGAAACATGGATTGACAGGGCGACGGCGAAAGCCGAGGAAGGTCCGTCGCCTCGCAAGGGCCGGCCCGCGCGGCGGACCCGGCCCCTTCTCCCGGCTTGTCCCTTCGGATCGATCCCATGCTGGCCGACCATCTCCCGAGCGCGCTCGACCTTGCCCGCAGCCAGTTCGCCTTCACGGTCGTCTGGCACTTCCTGTTCCCGGCCTTCACCATCGGGCTGGCCAGCTACCTCGCCGTGCTGGAGGCGTTCTGGCTCGCCACCGGCCGGGACATCTACCTCGACACCTACCGCTACTGGCTCAAGATCTTCGCCGTCGCCTTCGCCATGGGCGTCGTCTCGGGGCTGGTGATGAGCTACCAGTTCGGCACCAACTGGTCGGTCTTCTCGGACAAGACCGCGCCTGTGCTGGGCCCGCTCCTCGGCTACGAGGTGCTCACGGCGTTCTTCCTCGAAGCCGGCTTCCTCGGCGTGATGCTGTTCGGGCTCGAGCGGGTGGGGCGGCGCCTGCACTTCCTCGCCACCGCGCTCGTGGCCGGCGGCACGCTGCTCTCGGCCTTCTGGATCCTGTCGGCCAATTCCTGGATGCAGACCCCGGCCGGCCACGGCCTCGACGCCGAAGGCCGCTTCGTGCCCGAGAGCTGGTGGGCGGTGATCTTCAACCCGTCCTTCCCTTACCGCTTCGCCCACACCGTCACCGCCGCCTACCTGACGACCGCCATGATCGTCGGCGCGGTCGGCGCTTGGCACCTGCTGCGCGACCGCTTCAATCCCCGCGCCCGACTGATGTTCTCGATGGCGATGTGGATGGCGGCCATCGTCGCCCCGGTGCAGCTCGTCCTCGGCGATTTGCATGGCGGCAACACCTATCACCACCAGCCGGCCAAGGTGGCGGCGATGGAGGGGCATTTCGAGAGCGAGCGCCGGGCCCCCTCGATCCTGTTCGGCTGGCCCGATGCCGAGAGTGGATCGACCAAGTGGCAGGTCGGGATCCCCGGTCTCGCCAGCCTCTACCTCGCCCACGACCTCGATGCAGAGGTGACCGGCCTCAAGGCCCTGCCGCGCGACACCTGGCCGACCAACCTGCCGCTGGTGTTCTGGGCCTTCCGGGTCATGGTCGGCCTCGGCCTCCTGATGATCGGCCTCGGCCTGTGCTCGCTCTATCTGCGCTGGAAGGACCGGCTCTACGAGACGCCGTGGCTGCACCGCTTCGCGGTGGCGATGGGGCCCTCGGGGCTCGTCGCGGTCACCGCCGGCTGGGTGGTGACGGAGGCCGGCCGCCAGCCCTTCACGGTCTATGGTTTGCTGCGGACCGCCGACAGCCTCTCTCCGGTCGCCGCGCCCGCGGTGGCGACCTCGCTCGCCGCCTTCGCGGTCGTCTACTTCGCGGTGTTCGGGGCCGGCATCTGGTACCTGATGCACCTCTTCAACCAGGCGCCGCGCCCGCACGAGCCGGGACCGCCGGTCGGCCAGCCTGTGCGGACCGCCGGCATCACCCCCGCCCCGGCGCTCGCCGCCGATCCCCGTCCGACGCCGGCCGAATAAGGAGGATCCGATGAGCGTCGACCTCACCCTGATCTGGGCCGTCCTGATCGCGACGGCGGTGTTCCTCTACGTGGCGATGGACGGGTTCGACCTCGGCATCGGCATCCTGTTCCCGGCGCTGCCCCACAAGGTCGACCGGGACGTGATGGTGAACTCGGTCGCCCCGGTCTGGGACGGGAACGAGACCTGGCTGGTGCTCGGCGGCGGTGGGCTGTTCGCGGCCTTCCCGCTCGCCTACGTCACCATCCTCCCGGCTTTGTACATGCCGCTGATCCTGATGCTGCTGGCCCTCGTGTTCCGCGGCGTTGCTTTCGAGATGCGGTTCCGGGTTACCACGCCGCGCGGGCAGCTCGCCTGGGATCGCGCCTTCTCCTGGGGCAGCTACGTCGCGACGTTCTGCCAAGGCATCGCGCTCGGCGCCTTCGTGCAGGGGATCCGGGTCGAGGGCCGCGCCTATGCGGGTGGCTGGTGGGACTGGCTGACGCCGTTCTCGCTCCTGACCGGGTTCGCCCTCGTCGTCGGCTACGGCCTTCTCGGCGCCTGCTGGCTCATCTGGAAGACCGAAGGCGACCTGCAGCGGCGCGCCTACGCGCTCGCCCGGCCTCTCGGGCTCGCCACCCTCGTCGCCATCGCGGTGGTCTCGGCGACCATGCTCGCGGTGAGCGCAGCCTTCCGCGAGCGCTGGCTCGGCCTGCCGGGCATGGCGATCGGCGCCCCGGTGCCGGTGCTGGTCGGCCTTCTGGCCTGGCGCTTCGCCGGGGCCCTGGAGCGCCGCGAGGAGATCATGCCGTTCCTCTGCGCGCTCGGGGTCTTCCTGCTGTCCTATGTCGGGCTCGGGATCAGCATGTGGCCGCACATCGTGCCGCCGGACATCACGATCTGGCAGGCGGCGACCCATCCGAAGTCGCAGGCGTTTCTGCTCTACGGCGCGGCGGTGCTGGTGCCGCTGGTGCTGACCTACACGGCATACGTGTACTGGCTGTTCCGCGGCAAGGTCACGGCCGGAGCGGGGTATCATTGATGCGCGCCGACCCCGACACGACGACGGGAGGCGCCCGGGACCGCGCCGCCCGCGTCCCGCAGAGGGCCCTGGGCTTGCGCCGGCTCGGCTGGTTTCTTCTGCTCTGGTCGCTCAGCGTCGCGAGCTTGACGGCGATCGCCTGGCCGCTCCGCTGGCTGCTTCGCTCGGTTTAAAGTTATCAATCCAAGTTGTTTGGTCCCGGGATTTGGTGGTGCGGGCTCAACATCCATCAGCTTTTTGGGGCAGGATTGACAGGCGATTGCGGGCGTGATTCGCGGGATCATCCTGTGGTTGCCAAGGTCTCGCCCGGTGTCCGGTCTTCTCGTCCTGGCCGACAGCGTCGGCCGAGAACTCCAGCGTCTCCTCCCGACCCAGCGCAAGACCCAGCGCGTCAATCTCGCCCTGGTGGTCGCCACCATGCTCGACGTGCGCAGCGCCAACTTGATGGATCTGGCCGCCGGATTGCCCCGGCCCGTCGAGCGCATCGACATGCGCTTTCAGTGGATCTGGCCGGTTGTGATGAACCCGCTGATCAAGCCTGACGACGTCATCGCACCCTTTGCGACGGAACGCATGGCTTTGATGGCCGAGCAGGGCGAGCCGCTGGTTCTGATCCTGGATCAAACCAAGATCAACCAGCGCCACCA
>NZ_LABX01000219.1 GCF_001043915.1 Methylobacterium aquaticum
CACGCGACTATCACGCCCGCGGGGACGGGCCCCACGCCCCCCCCCCCAACGCCACCGCCAACGGCCCGCGCTACCCCCCCGGGGGGGAACAGCCAGCCCTCCCCCCCGAACGCCCGCAACAACTCGCCTGCCCCCGCCCCGCCCCACCCGTCGAACCCCGATTTCCAGCGCTACTCGGCCGGGGTCTTCGGCGACGCCAACCGCCCGACCAAGGTGGTCCAGCGCACCGGCCGCTCGGCCGGCATCCAGGACGGCTACCTCCAGGAGTCGCAGCGGATCGCCGCCTACCTCGACACGCCGGCAATCGCCGCCCGCCTCGAGGCCAAGTACCCCTTCCCCACCGTGATGATCGGGCCCGACATCGTGCCCCCGGTGGTGTCCGAGCTGCGCGACGTGCGCCAGACCCCGACCCGCACGCTCCTGGTCACCACGCTTGGATCCTTCGAGATCGTGCGCGACGCCCGCGTGACCGTGATCCCGCCGAACTGGCGCGATTACCTGACCGTCACCCCGCCCCCCGAGGGTCGCACCACCTGGACCCTGCCTAAGGGCGACGCCGAGAAGGCGAACTGGGAGATCGGCTACAAGGGCGGCCTCGAGGTCGGGATCGCCCAAGCGCGCGCCGCCTTCGATGACGGCCTCGCCCGCCTCGACCGGGATTTCCTCGGCATGCGCCGCTACGGCGAGCTCGCCGCGGCCGGCGCGGTCAGCCTGCCGCTCGTGAAGGTGCGCGCCACCGCCCTCAAGATCGGCAAGGACGGCCGCTCGGCCGCGGTCGACCAGCGCCTGCTCAAGATCGTCGTCGCCCCGAAATTCCTGCGCACGGCCGCGGCGGAGTAGGCCCATGCGCTGGACCGGAGCCACCCGCTACCCCGACGAGCCGATCACCGTGCATGGCCGCGACGAGGTCACGAGCCTCCTCGTCCACGCCGTCGCGATCGGCGCGAGTGACGTCATCTTTCAAAGTGGCCGGCCGGTGCTCGCCTCCGTCCACGGCCACCTCTGCGCCCTGACCCAGGTCTGGCTCCAGCCGACCACGCTCGCACGCATCGCCACCGAGCTGACCACCACCGACTCGATCATGTCGAAGCTCTACTCGGGCCAGGACTTCGATCGCGCGATCACGGTGCTGGAGCAGGACGCGAGCGACCGCCATGCCGAGCCGATCGGGCACCGCTTCCGCATCAACGTGACCGCCGGCTACTACGAGGGCGACGTCGGCGTGCAGATCGTCTGCCGCCACATCCCGGCCGAGCCCCCGACCGTCGAGCAGAACGGCACCGAGCCGGAGATCGTCGCCGAGTCGACCCCGGCGCAAGGCGCCGTCATCATCGCGGGCGAGACCGGCTCGGGCAAGACCACGACGATCGCCGCCCTGATGCGCCGCGTGCTCGAGGAGCCGACGCCGATCCACGGCAACGTGCTGTCCTACGAGGCCCCGATCGAGTTCGTGTTCGAAGGGGTGCCCTCGGCGAGCTGCACCGTCATGCAGCACGAGATCGGCCTGCACCTGCCGTCGTTCGCCGCCGGCGTGCGTAACTCCCTGCGGCGCAAGCCCGCCCTCATCATGGTGGGCGAGCTGCGCGACATGGACACGGTGCTGGCCAGCGTCGAGGCGGCCCAGACCGGTCACCCGATCTACACCACGACCCACGCCAACGACGTGGCGCACATCCTGCGGCGGCTCACCCTGAAGTTCCCGGCCGACCTCCAGGTCCAGGCCTTCCACGACGTCCTGTCGAGCACCCACCTCCTGGTGTCGCAGCTCCTCGTGCCGAAGGTCGGCGGCGGGCGGGTTTGCCTTCGCGAGTGGCAGGTCCTCACCGACCCGGTCCGGCGCGAGGTGGCGCGCGCCGGCATGGCCGAGGCCGTCGAGACGCTGCGCGCCATCATCGCGCGCGGCGAGGACGGCCGCTCCATGCGCGTCACCGTCATGTCCGCCCTCGAGCGGGGCGTGATCGACGTCGCCACCGCCCGCCGCGTCCTCGACCGCTACGGATACCGCGATGCCCGTCTCGCGGCGTAAGCTCCTGGCCGGCTGTGCCGGCGCCTTCGCGGGCCTCGCCGGCTACGATCCGGCCTACGCCCGGGCGCTCGCGGGCGCCGCCGGCCCAGTGCCCGTGCGCCTCTGGCTGCGTCGCGAGGGCACGAAGGAGGAGGTGAGCGCGATCGTCCGGACTCCGGACGGCTACAACGCGCACGACCTCCTGCTGCTGTCCTGGCTCCTGCGCGACGTCGGCGACGCCAGCGCGGCGGTCTGGATCGACCCGCGCCTGTTCGACCTCCTGGCGGCGGTCCAGGGCGCGATGAGCGCCGTCCACGGCTCGGCCGTGCCGCTGATCGTCACCTCGGGCTACCGGACGCCCAAGCACAATGCCGGGCTGGAGGGAGCGGCACGCGCGTCCCTGCATCTGGCCGGCCGCGCCGTCGACCTCAAGGCCGCCGGCTACGCCCCGGACGCGGTCGCGGTGGCCGGCGCGCTCTGCGGGCGCGGCGGCGTCGGGATCTACCCGAACTTCTGCCATCTCGACCTCGGCGCGGCCCGGGTCTGGGGCCGGGGACGCAAGACCTCGCCCGGCCAGCCGGCGCCCGGCACCCCGATCACGCAACCGAAGGAGTCCGCATGAGCGACGGTCACCTCCCCTGGCGCTGGTCCGCCGTGCCGCTGCGGTTCTTCGGTATCCACGGCAGCATTGCGATATTCTTCCCGTTGCTCATCATCACGGGTCTGAGCCGCTACACGTTCATCGCGATGGGGATGTACGCGGCGTTCCTCGCCTACTGCAATCATCGCAAGATGACCCCGATGCGGTATCTCAAGTACGTCTGGGCGAAATTCATCGAAGGTGGCAAATGGCCTGCGTTCTAGCTCGGACCCCGCGGATGCGGTCCTCCCTCATCCTCGCCGCCGTCATCGGCGGGCTCGGGCTCGGGCTGGCAGCACCTGCGCCGGCCCTGGCGCAGTCGACCGGCAATAATTGCCTAGTGCGGCAGGCGGCCGACGCCGCCGTGCAGCGCCAGATCGCGCTGATCGACGCCGCCAAGGTCAACCCGTCGAGCTTCTTCAACGGTCCGAACTCCTGCATCGCCGGGGACCTCCTCAAGCGGTTCGACCTCTCGAACCTGATCCCTGACCTGTCGGGCTTCCTCACGAGCGGGGTGACGAACCTCGTCCAGTCGGTGATCGACCAGGCCAAACGCCAGGTCTGCCAGATCCTCGACAATCAGCTCCAGGACACGATCCGGAGCATCAATCAGCAGATGAACAGTTTTCAGAGTTCGATCACCGGCGACCTGTTCCGGCAGCTCAACGGCTCGATCTCGCCGATCTCCCTGCCGAGCATCACCAATCTCGGGACGTACAACCACGTTCAGAACTCGGCGTTCGGCTCGGCGCTCAGCCTGACCCCGGCGCAAACCTCGACCTCGGTGGTGCAACCGGACACATCACAATCGTCCTCGACGATCGTCATCCCACCATCGTCGGGCACCACGACTGGCACCGGATTTGAGGGAATTATGCGATGATCGCTCGTGTCGCTCTGCTGTCCTCTGCCTTGTTTCTCGGTGCCGTCGGCTCAGTGCAAGCCCAGAAGCTGACTTTGCCTGTCGGGGAATGGGGACTTCAAGAGGGAAATGGGCCGAATTGTAATCCGCCCTTCCTCAGGATCGAACAAAACCGCATCGTCAAAAGGCTTGGCGGTGGCGAAGGACGTTGCCCTATCACCAAAATAAAAAAAGAGGGCAAGTACCTTATGGTCAATGCAAAATGCAAATATGACAAGTCTATCCCTTGGGAATATCTAATAGAAGGTGATGGTGATAGCGACAGGTTCTCGCTTATCGTGCAAACTCCGACGAAAATTTTGTTTAATAACACCCCCCATGAGCTTTGCCCTTCGGTTTCGGGGGCCGCTCGATGATCCGCGCGCGCGCGCAGGTTCTAACCTGCATCACCCTGATGCTTTCTGGGAATGCGGCCTTCGCGGGGACGTGCCTCACCGTCGACATCATGAGCCCTGCCGGCCAGCGGGTCTCATCCCCCTATGGCGTGGATCGGACTGGGCGGCCGGGAGCTTCAGCGGGCTATCACCAAGGAATGGATATAGTAAATAGTCAGGGGGCTGGGACGCCTATTTATTCTGGATCGTCTGGTTCTATCAAATTCAGAGGTTTTGGTTCGGGCGGAACTATCGCTGACGTTGTTTCGGGGGATACGAGATTTTTCTACCTGCACATGAACTTGCTGAGTCTTCAAAGTCGAGAAAAGCCTACAGTTGCCGCTGGTGAACAGGTCGGCACGATGGGCTGCAAGGGTATGGATCACTGCGCCCCGCACCTCCATCTGGGTACGCTTCTCAAGGGAAGTGCTCTGTCGGCAACGGGTACAAACGGACGCGTCTGGAATGAGGTTTCTCGCAAGAGCAGCAGTCCTCTGACCGCAGACGCGATCAAGTCGGCACTGCCGAGTGCGTGGTACTACGTCAATCCCGAGCCGTTCTTGCCTCGCCAAATCCCGATCTCGAACAAGTACCCCGACATGGCCGGGGGCCCGCGCGACACCACACTGCCGAAGACCTGCTCGCCCGGCCCCAATGAGGGGGCCGCCAGCGAGACCGTGTCCCGCTCCGACTCGCAGTCGCGTCAGGCCGCGATCACCAGCGCGGCCGGGAAAGCCGTCGGGTCGGAGGACCACGCGGTCAAGGTCGCCAACCAACCCAACCGCAGCCTCTACATCGAGCTGGCGCGCATCAACGCCACCGAGCTGACCGCCAACACCTTCGACTACGACGCGCAGATGGATGCCGCGCTGGCTCAGCTCGTCGCCCTCTACGCCCTCGATGCCCGTCCCGTGGAGGTCCGGCCGTGACGCGCCAGCTCTCCCTCCTCCTTCCGGCCGGCGCCGTCCTGGCCGTGGCCCTCGCGTCCCCCGTCCAGGCGCAAGGGCTCTACCCGCAGTGGGAGATCTCCCTGCAGCGGCTGTTGTCCGGCATGAAGGTCTCCGGCGCGCAGTCGAGCGCCACGGCCCTCCAGACCACCAACGGGCACAAGGCCGCGGCCGAGGCCGCCGCATCGACCCTGGTGAGCCAGGACAATGCCCTGCGGCTTGCCCGCATCCAGCACCAGTACGGCTACGACACCGGTACGGGCTACGCCGCCTGCAACGTCTCTCTTGTGACTTCAGAGGAGCGCGACAGCTACGCCTCGGCCGACAAGGTTCGGCAGAGTTTCCGTGCGGCCGACCAGCGCTGGTTGACCAATGGCGGTGATGCGGCCGAGCGCATGGGCGACAGCCTCGATCAACGCCGCACCTTCTACTGCTCGCCCTCCGAGCAGGAGACGGGCTGGTGCCGCGGCGCCAAGCCCGGCGGCTTCGGCGCCGGCGACTCCGACGCCGCGCCCTGGCTGCTCAACCGCGACTACGGCGCCGAGGAGGTGATGACCGCCGCCGACTACCTCGACGTCGTCGCTCCCCTGCCCACTGTGAAGCCCAATCCGGCCACGGCCGAGCAGGATGCCGCCTTCGTCATGGCCCGCCGCCAGGGCGCGATCATGAGCGGGGCTCGGGCCGGCCTCGTCGGCGTCATCGTCGGCGGCATGGGCGGCGACAGCCGCCAGGGAGGCAGCCCGTGACCCGTCGCATCCTCCTCTCAGGTCTCGCCGCCGCGGCGATCGGCGCCGTCACCCCGGCGCAGGCCCAGACCTGCTTTGGCGTCGAGGCGCGCGTGAACATCGCCACCTCCGCTCTCACCACGGCGATCACCGGCGCCATCACCACCACCCAAGCCGGCCTGATCGCCCAGGAGATCGCCGAGCGCGCTCGCCTCCTGTCGGCCGTGAAGGTGCTCACCGCGCAGTCCGCGGCCGGCTCGGATCAGGTCTCGAACGGCTTTCGCGCCTCGAGCGAGGCGCTGGCCACCACCGTCGTCACCCAGGAGCAGCGCCAGGCCGTGGCGCTCGCCACCCACCGCTACGGCTCGGTCGGCTACGACCCGTGCGGATCGAACACCAAGTCGCAGGCCCTCTACACGGCGATGACCGGCTCCGCCGCCGCCCGCCAGCAGATCGTCACGCCCGTGCGCGCCCAGCCCGGCCGCTACGCCGACCCGAAGGACTGGGTGAACGACGTCCGCTCCGGTGACGCCCCGGACGGCGCCGCCCTCTACAGCGGCGACGCGCAGGCGGCCGGCAAGTTCATCAACACCGTCGTCGGTTCGCCCGACGCGCAGCCGCGCAGCACGGCCGCCACCGCCACCAGCGACCGCGACCGGCTGGAGAAGACGGGCAAGGACACCTACCGCTCGATGACCGCGGTCGTGCTCGCCGACATCGCCGCCGATTACCGGCCCAACGGCCCGATCGCGCAGGCCCGGAACCTCTCGACCCACTGGCAGGGCAACGACGGCGGAGCCGCGTGGGCCGCCGGTGTCGCCGGCCAGCACGATCGCGGCATCATCCAGGACGCGGTCCGGATGGAGGCGGCCAACCTCGCGCTGCTCGCCCACCAGATCAAGCGCGGCATGCGCACCGAGGCCACCGCCGCCGCGCTGCTGCTCGCCATGGTCAACGCCCGGATGACGAACAGCGTGCCTGCGCTCGAGCGCGGTCCCCTCACCCCCGCGAGCTTCCAGGCGCCATGATGAAGCCCGTCCTCCTCGCCGTCTCCGCCGCCGCCCTCGCGGCCGGCCTCGCCTCGCCGGCTCTGGCGCAGACCTGCTTTGTCGCCGATCCGATCTGGATTGCCGGCCACAACAGCGCGACCACCACCCTCACCACGGGTGTGACCGCCATGGGCACCGCCGTCGCGGCGCAGCGCAGCATCACCCTCGAGCTGCTGCTGTCCGCCATGAAGGTGCAGACCGCCCAGACCTCGACCAACGGCGAGCGCGAGGTCAACCTCGTCAGCAACACCCAGCAGGCCGTCGCCTCGACCCTGTCCCAGGTCGCCCAGCGCCGCGCCCTCGTCGACGCGCGCGAGCAGTACGGGATCGACACCGGTCAGGGCGTGAACGCCTGCGGCTCGATCGACCTGATGAACGCGACCAGCCGCTCGATGGGCAACGTCCCGAAGAGCGGCCGGGAGACCTACCGCAGCCTCGACGTGGCGCCTGGCAAGAACACCCCGATCCAGGAAGCGGCTCGCGATCGGCTCGCGGACCCGACCAAGACCGACAGCGCGGTCCTGTTCGATCCCGCCGCCAGCGACGACGACCGCAAGAAGGTGATCGAGGCCATGGCCGGCATGCCGATGCCCAAGCCGACGGAGAACATGACCGGCGCGGAGGCCGACGTGATGATGCTGCGCGCCCGCAAGGTCGAGGCCCTGCGCTCGCCCGCACTCGTCTCCCTCAGCGCCGTCAGGGCGATGTCGTCCACCGACGACCACCAGACCGGCACCTCCGCCGGTTCGCCGCTCGCCCAGCTCGACGCGCTCATCAGCCAGTACGGCGGCGGGCCGCAACACGAGGCGTGGTCGGCCGGCCTTGCCGGCCAATCCGAGCACGGGCTCCTGATCGAGCTCGCCCGCATGCGCTCGATGTCGCTGTCCCTGCGCCAGCAGCTCATCGAGCAGCAGGCCCGCACCTCGGCGGTGTTCGGCACCATCCTGGCCACCCAGGCCGGCGGCAACCTCTAAGGGATCTCCGATGCTCCGCAGGATCATCGCCGCCGGCGGCAGCCTCGGCACCCTCGCCGCGACCGGCGCCGCCCAGGCCCAGACCACCGGCAAGGAGATCTTCACCCCGGTCCAGAACGACCTGGCGCTCATCAACTTGCGCAAGCTGCTCGGCTGCGTGGTCGACGGGGTGTGGACCGCCGCGACCTGCTCGGACGATCGCCCGCTCACGGTCGCCTTGGGATATTTCAACGTCGGCTGCCTGATCGTCTCGACGATCCTCGCCTGCTACCTGCTCTACTCGCTCGTCGCCGACACCGCCAACGACGGCCAGGCCTTCGGGCGGGGGTCCTCGGCCAAGTACACCATCCTGCGGGTGATGACCGGCGCGATCCTCAGCCTGCCGATCAAATCCGGCCTGTCGCTGGTGCAGATCCTGGTGGTGCAGATCGCCGTCTGGGGCTCGGGCTTCGGCGACACCCTCTGGACCCGGGTCGCCGGCACCCAGCTCACCGGCATGTACGGGACGCTCGCCCAGCCGACCCAGGCGCTCGGCGACTTCGCCCTGCGCGGCAAGCTCGCCAAGGTGCTCGAAGCCCGCCTCTACGGTCACGTCTGTGCCCAATCGCTGATGCTCTATGCCGCGAACGTGGCGGGCCGAAAAAACGCGGCCGTAATCAAAGAGGATACCGCCATAGACAAGGGTTTGTTCGGATCGTGGAGCACGCAGACGACGACCTACTTCTTCGTTGACGAGAAAGGGTATTTTCGCAAATCGAACAACCTGTGTGGCTCGGTCGTCTACGAGCACCAGAAGATCAACGTGAACCTCGCCGACACGAAGGACGCCACGACGACGTCGCTGCTGATCGCGCTGGCCGAGCAGCAGAGCCAGCGCGCGTTCCAGGCGGCGATCGGCAGGCTCGACGCCGCCGCGAGCGGGATTGCCACCACCATCATGTCGGGGGTCCGCGACGAGGAGGCGATCCAGGGTCGTATCAAGGACGCGATCGACGCAGCCTATACCAGCGTCAGCCAGAGCCTGTCCCAGGGCGACAACGCTCAGCTCAACCAGGCCCTGCGCACTTACCTGGACAACTCGACCGAGAACGGGTGGCTGTCCGCCGCGATGTGGCAGCGCTCGATGAGCCTCGTCCAGGCAAAGCTCCTCGCCTCTTCGGCCGGCCCGAGCGCCTCGGTGACGGCGGTGCCCCCGGCCGCGATCCACACCTACATGCCCTCGCTCGGCCACAGCGCCTACTGGCCGCTCGCCCAGGAGGCGCAGCGCAACGTTACCTATGTCGGGACGTTCTCCGGCTTCATCGCCGCCCAAGGCACTGGCAGCGTCGCGCGCATCACCAGCGACGACCCGGCGGCGCAGTCCGACCCGCCGCGCATGTTCGCCAGGGCGCTGTCCGCGATCTACTCGGGCGTGCTCGGGGTCATCAGCCGGCCGGAGAGCACGACCTGGAGGGACCCGATCCTCGAGGTGCAGGAGATCGGCCAGAGCATCGCCAACTTCGGTCTCCTCGCGACCGGATCCGCCGTCGGTTCTGATTTTATTGGCTGGGGCTTAGGCTTCGTCAAAAACCCGGCCGCGCAGGTTGGGCAACAGCTCGCAGAAAAAGCCTCCGGCTTCCTCTACTTCCTGGCGACGATCCTGTTTGCTGCCGCCTTCATGCTGGTCGGTCTGGTGCCGTTCGTCGTCATCGTTCACTTCCTGATGGGCACCTTCAACTGGTTCCTCGTCGTCGCCGAGGCGATGATCGCGGTGCCAATCTGGCTTTTGACCAAGTTCATGCCGGCCCGCTCCGACAGCTTCGTCGGCAACAGCGGCCAAGGCTACATGTTCTTCCTCGGCATCCTGCTGCGCCCTCCCCTGATCGTCGTCGGACTCCTCGCTTCGCTCCTACTGATGCGGGTGGGCATCGACATCACCAACGTGTTCTTCCGCGGCGCGCTGGCGATGCTCTCGCCCGACGGAACCATCGCCTACGCGATGGTTGGGACCGCCGGGCTGTTCGTCTACGCCGTCGTCCTGTTCTCGATCGTCATGCTGTCGGCCGGGCAGATCAGTGCCCTGCCGGAGACCGTGCTGTCCTGGATCGGGGCGCAGATCGAGCGGCGTGCCGGCAGCACCGCGGCAGTCGCCGCGGCCGGCATCGTCATGCCGAACTCACCCAACCGGATCCCGGGCAGCAACGCGAACAGGGCCGCCGGCGCCCTCCCCGCCGGCACGCGGGCTCTCTCGAGAAAAGCCGGCCGGACCATGCTGTCGAAGATCCGCGGCGAGCAACAAGGCTGAAGGGAGCGTGATCGATGAACGATGACACCCCTAAAGAGGTCGCGTGGCATTTCGGGATCGCGACCGTCCTGTCCGTGTCGCTGTGCGCCGCGCCGTTCGTGCCCGAGGCGATCCTGGCCTATGCCGGATACCGCTTCCTGCGCCACTTCACCTACGGCTGGCGCAGCTGGCGCGCGCCCGGGCGCGTGCCGCACCATCTCGGACGCCGCGGCTACCGCGACGCGACCACCCGCCGGCGCGGCGACGCCACCTGGCCGATCGGCCTGGCGAAGACCGGCCAGGTCTGGCTGCGGCGCGAGGATCTGGTTCAGGGCGTGGCGATCGAAGGCGACGACCTGGAATGGCAGGCCCTGGCGATTGGCAACCTCGTGTTCGGGGCCTGCATGAACGGCATGGGCGCCATCGTCGTCGAGGGCATCCCCAAGCCCGTCGCCCGGAAAAAGTCCGAACTCTCCGACGACAAGGTCCCCAGGAAGCCGGCGATGCTCTCCCGGCAAATCTCCCAGATCGCGCGGCCCTTCGGCCGGGACACCGAGGTCTATTCCATCGATCTCGACGCCGTGCCGCAGCCGCCCCTGCGGGTCGCGGCCTCGACCCTGACCACTGCGATCGCGGACATGCGCCTTGGACCCGAGGCCGAAGCGCTGCACGCGGAACTGCTGCCGCTCGCCATGGCGATCGCTATACACCGCAAGAAGAACCCGCTCGAGATCTACGCCGCCTTCCTCGACGAGGTCGCGCTCGACCGACTGATCAAAGGCAATTACGAGATCGAGGGGCACGGGGTCGCCGCCGACGAGGACGCATCGGCCGAAGGAGCGGCACTTCGAAAGGCGATCAAGCCGATTCAAAACCTCCCGGACGACAAGCGCGAGGTCGGGCGCAAGGCCCTCGCCGCTCACGCGGCCGAGATCGCCGGCCTCAAGAGCGTCTCGATGACCGAGGGGTTCGAGCTGCGCTCCGCCATCTCGGCTCGAGGGATCGTCTGCATCCGCCCCTCCTCGCCGCTCACCACCACGCTCGTGGTCGCGCGCTGCGTCGAGGCCCTGGTCGAAGGCAAGCCTGGCCATGCCGCCAACACCCTCATCCACGTCGTCTACCCCGCAGAGCTGTCGGGCAAGTCGGCGCGGCGCTTTCGAGCGGCCGCCGTGCAGGCGGGGTCGATCGGCACCCTCTCCCTCCCGGCGAGACCGCCTAGCCACATCTACAAGGCCGTCCGGAAAATCACTGCCGTTCGCATCCAGGCCAGGACCGGCTCTCGCAGCGGAGCTAGCGAAGACGCAAAGGTCATCTCCACGATCAAGGACTGCTCGTTCACACTCGACATTGAGATGCCCGCATGATCGAGAGTCTTTACCGCAAAAGCCCTAACAACGGCATATCTACGTTGAAAATACGCCCGAATCACATCCAGGACGTGATTCGGGTTGACAACCCTCGCCGTGGGGCCGGAGATGCCATTTCAGCGACATATGGGCCGAAGGCCGCCTTGGATCTCTCCGGAGCGGCCTTCGTGGCAGCTGCAGTGACCGTGCATAACCTAGGCACTCGAGCCAGAATCTAACCCTGTGAATCAGCTCCATCCACACGGAACTGCGGTCCAATGCCCACTGTAGGCGGCCCGGCTTAATGACTCCTATTGCTCCGATCATCCGAATCGTCCCACATGGGCTGTCACGTTGGCTGAATCGGATGGGGTCCGATGAAATCGGCAGAGGAACGTCTCGCGGAACTCACGGCCGGCGATCGTCGCCGGCAGGCGCGTCGCCGCGAAGCGCTGCGAGAAAAAGGCATGACCACGCAGAGCGTCTGGCTCATGCCTGAGATCCGCGCCCTGCTCGATCAGGAGATAGAGGCTGGACGGTTCAAGAACCGGTCCGAGGCGATCAATCACGCCCTGTCCACGGTCTACGGTGGCAAGGAGAGAGCAATGTCGTAGCGGCAAAGCAAAAGGCCCCGGTGCTGGGGAGCACCAGAGCCTTTGGATCACATATCCGCTTGGGGAAGGGACTGCGACCCGATTCGCACTCCTGTTGTAGCTTCCCTCCCATCAGCGGTCAATGACACCCTAACGGGTGAACGATCCCGCTTTGCCTTCCGCCATGGAGGGTTCGAGTGGAGAGGGTTAATACCGGTGGACGGCCGCTGACGCGCGCCGCTCTCGCCGGCCGGAGACGTGCGCTCGACGAAGGCCGCGCGGTCTCCAGGCGCGAACTCGCGGGTCACGCTCGTGACGCCGCCAAGTCACTTGCCTTGCGCCCTTCGCTGCGCCAAGTGCTTGAAGCGTTGGTCGCGGCCTGGGGCGAACAGCCTTGGGCCCGGCTTTTGGTCTGGCCCTCGAACGAGCGCCTGTGCGAAAAGACGGGGCTCTCCGAGCGCGCCGTCCGTTACGCCCTGCGCGATCTCGTGGCCCTGGAATTGATCGCCCCGAAGGACTCGGCCAACGGCAAGCGCTACGCCATCCGGGCGCCCGACGGCTCGATCGTAGACGCTTTCGGGTTCGATCTCCTGCCTGTCGTCGCACGGGCTGGCGAATGGGCCGAGAGGCTACGCGCGTTGACCGCCGAGGTTGAGCGCAGACGGCGTTCTTTTGACCTTTTAACCGTCTGTCGCCGTGCCGTTTCGGAAGCGCTGCACGGGCTTGCGACGCAACATCCTGGAGTTTCGATTTCCGATCTCGCCGCGGCGCGTGACGCCCTGGAAGAGTCCTCTCCCACGCGGTCGCGATCCTCGAAAGACCCGAGCCTGGTCGTAGAGGCGTGGAGTGAGCTGCGAGAGTTGGCTGAGGATCGCTTCTACCAAGCCGCCTGTGCCGGCAAATCGTGCGGCCACATAGAAACAAACAACGAATCCCTTAGTGAGTCTTGTAACAAGGTCTCTTCGAGAAGTGATGGGGCCAGGGCAGTGCTTCACCCTGCTCTGGTGGCGGCCGCCTGCCCCGTCGCGGCTGAACTCGGGTTCGAGATTCTGACCGAGCCGGAGCTCATCGACGCTGGGCGCTCGCTTCGCGGTTCAATCGGTGCCCACCCGAGTGCCTGGTCTGAGGCCTGCGAAAGCTTGGGGCTGGTTCAGGCTGCAGCGCTCGTAGTGATGGTCGCCCAGCTGCACGACGACGAGACGACGGGCAGGCGCAAGTCCGAAATCCGGAACCCCGGCGGCTACTTCAGGCATCTCGTGCGGTTGTGCCTCGATGGCCGCTACAGCGTGGCCGCTGAACTAATGACAATGCGCCGAAGGCGGATGACGTGACCGATAAAGAACATATGAATGCCCAGGAACGCTCTATCATGCCGATCGCTACCTACGTCGATAATGCCGATATTGACTCGAAGTTCATGTGTCGGAGCATATCAAGCGCTTGGGTGACAGCGCCGACCTGAAGTAGGCAAATTCGGATGCTGAGAAGGCTGCGAGCCGACAGCTTCAAAGCGAGGTCGTGCGGCTACGGTGACCCGAACAGGGCAACCTGGCCTGATTGGCTCGATCATAGGAGGAAGCTGTGAGAGCCAGTTTCAGAACTGGCTGGCAAGCTTGAGGGTTGAATGAGCGGCATGCGTTGCGGGTATTGAGTGAGTGTCTGACGCTCCACTCGAGAGACTGGGTGTGGACGCCCGCCGCTCGCGGAGCTTGTGCGCGAAATTCTGCTACATGTGACCTGCCTAAGCGACGTCGATTGGGTCTTGCTCGCGCGACTGCTGCCCGCCCCAGCCCGAACAGACCGCCCGGAGCTGTAGTCGCCGGGCGCCGTGCTCGATGGCATCCTCTGTGACCCGCGTACCAGCTGCGCCTTGCGCCAGCTGTCGCTCTACTTCCCGCCCTGGGGCACGCTGTACCGCTGGTTCCAGCGCTGGGGCGAGGCCGGCGTGTTGGAGCGGATGCCGCACGCCCTGACCCTGGCGGATCGCGAGCGGGTCGGCGCTAGGCCAATCCGGCGGGGGCTATCCTTGATGCGCAGGCGGTGCGCTCGGGCGGTGTCTGGTTCGAGGGCGTGCGCGGGTACGATCCCCCCAAGCGCATCTACGACCGCTCCTCGCCCCTTTGCGCTGGCCTCCAGGTCTGCGAGCACGAGACGCCGCGCTAGCATCACCCTCAAGCTCGTCGCCGGATAGGCGAAACTGGCGGCCTCCATCCCCCCTCCCCTCTTATGACGACATATCCAACGTGGTGCGTCTCCCCCTATCGCGGTCTGTGGAGCCCTAATCGACCGCTGCCTGCAGCTTCGATCGACGTTCATGCCAACGACTGGGACCCCGACCCACTTGCCCGGTGGCTGGGGCGTTGATCGAGCGTCAGCGCGATCTGCCACTCATTGTTTGGATTGATAGACGGCGGGCCGAGCGCGAGCGCGGACGGCTATTAGCAGCGATACGGATAGCGCTTCTGGCGGAACCACATTCGTTCCAGCGCGATCGAGCCGTCTTTGGGTAAACTTGGGTGGCAACCCAGATCGATCCTCCTGCAGCGCTTGCGTAGCCCTGATCCCGGACTCGACACCACCTGCGAATCGTAGCAAATCGGTAACCTTCACGGTTTTAACGTCCATTCGGCCGATTTACCGTGAGCGAGAGCCGAGGCTGTGAACCAGCATGTCATGCCGCACCAGACGTTGAGACCGTCAGTGGTCACCCAAAGCGAGATGATCGGCGACCACGCCGAAATCCTGCGTACCCAGTTACAAAGGATGTCAGCTGCGCTCTATCCACCGAGTGCTGCCAAGACCCTCCGTCGGTTCTCCTCCGGCGAGGCAGCCAAAATTATTGGCGTTTCGGACAGTCGGTTGCGGCAACTCTCGATCGATCGAGCAGGACCCCAGCCCGAGGTTTCCGCGACCGGGCGCCGATCATATTCGCTCGCCGATATCCATGGCGTTCGCACGCATCTGGACGAGATTAATCGTTCGGGTCGTAAGTATCAGCCTTGGCGGGGACCGGGCGAGCACCTTCAAATCATTTCTGTGGTGAACTTCAAAGGTGGCTCGGGCAAGACCACAACGGCGGCGCACCTTGCACAGTCCCTCGTGCTTCGCGGTTATCGCGTCCTCGCCATCGACCTAGATCCCCAGGCCAGTTTGTCTGCCCTCCTCGGTGTTCAACCTGAACTCGACGTACGACCGAACGATACGCTCTACGGCGCAATCCGGTACGAGGGAGCTCGCCTACTCTCCGAGATCATCCGTCCAAGCTACTTTACTGGCCTCGACGTTGTGCCGGCCAATCTCGAGCTGATGGAGTTTGAGCACGAAACGCCGAAGGCGCTGGCCAAGCGTAGGAGCACCGACCAGCTTTTCTTTACCCGCGTCGCTCAGGCCCTCAGCACAGTCGATGACCGCTACGACATCGTTGTGATCGATTGTCCGCCGCAACTCGGGTTCCTGACGCTCTCAGCCCTGTGCGCGGCAACGTCGCTCCTCATCACGATCCACCCGCAAATGCTCGATGTCTCGTCGATGTCGCAGTTCCTCGCGATGGCGAACGACCTTCTCTCCGTCGTGCGAGATGCTGGCGGGAAGATCGAGTATGATGCGTTGCGCTATCTCATCACGCGATACGAACCACAGGATGGGCCGCAGAACCGCATTGTTGCATTGCTGCGCAACTTGTTCGGAGAGGCCGTACTGAACGCACCGATGCTGAAGTCCTCAGCGGTATCGGATGCCGGTCTATCCAAGCAGACTCTCTATGAAATCGGGCGGGAGACCATGACACGTTCGACCTACGATCGAGCCATCGAAGCTCTCGAAGCCGTGAATGCGGAGATCGAAGCCACCATCCGTCGCGCGTGGGGGCGTGCATGAGCCGGAAATCAAGCCTCGACGCAATCTTCCAGACGGGACCGCTGCCAGTGGTCCCCTCCCCGGCTGAGCCGTTAGAAGCTTCTAACGGGCCGAGCGACGGTTCGATTTCACCGTTAGAAGCTTCTAACCCCCCACCTGTTCCGCGCATCCGAAGCGGAGCCGTGGCGGCCATGGGATCGGCTCTTGAGCACCTTGCGTCTCGCGCGGAAGTCGCCGAGCAGATCGAGACCGGTTCCGCAATCGTTGAGCTCGATGCCGAACTGCTTGATGGATCTTTCGTCGCCGACCGAGTGTCAGATGCGACCGATCCGACACTCGATACTCTGGTCGAGAGCATTCGCGAAAGTGGTCAGCAGGTACCGATCCTTGTCCGTCCGCACCCGTCCAAGCCTGGGCGATACCAGATCGCCTTCGGACACCGCCGCGCCAGAGCCTGCCGTGCTCTCAGAAGGCCTGTCCGCGCAGTCGTTCGACCGCTCACCGACGCGGAGCTAGTTGTCGCGCAGGGCAAGGAGAACCTCGATCGCCGAAATCTCAGCTACATTGAGCGAGCCTTCTTCGCCTTTCGGCTTGAGGATCTAACTTTCACGCGGGACGTGATCTGCGCGGCGATGGGAGTCCATAAGCCGGACGTATCCAACTACATCACTGTTGCACGTACGGTCCCAGAACACGTAGTCGCCGCCATTGGGCCGGCACCAAAAGCTGGCGGTCCGCGCTGGCGTACACTCGCCGAGCTAATCAGGACAGCGCCGCCGAACAAGGTGGACCACATCCTCGCCGACCCGAGTTTTCAGGGACGGCCGACCGATGAGCGATTTGCTCAACTGCTCGAGGCATTAGCCCCAAAAGCAGATGTGAAAAAGGTTGAGGTCTGGAAGGACGAGACGGGACGCAAACTCGCTCGCGTCGAGCGGGGAGATCAGCGCTTCATCCTTTCGCTGGATGAGAAGCTGGAGCCGACTTTCGGCAATTATCTGCTCGGCCGGCTTCCTGAACTCCTCGCCGACTTCAAGGCCGGCAAGGATTAGTGTTCTGCACGTGAAGTTAGTGGCAAACAGGATGCTCCTGGCTCAGTGTCGAGTGCCCGCAAGTAGAAGCGTTTGACGCTGGCCAGGGTGGCGTCAGCTGACATCACCCACCGGAACGATTTCGGATCAGCATTCGTGGTTTCGTTGGAAGCCTGAATGTCGCGTTTGAGCTCTTCGACTGAGCACTGAACACCGCGCCGGATCGCCCGTAAGGTCATAAAGCCGAACCATCGATCGACCTGATTGATCCAAGAGGTGGAAGTTGGCTTGAAATGCACGTGATAGTGCGAGTGCGTGGCAGCCAAACGCGCATCAGTTTGGTCTTGTGCGTCGCCAAGTTGTCGAGCACAAGATGCACGTTGGGATAGGCCGGCACCGCCGCCTCGGTCTCTTCCAGCAAGCAGCGGAGTTGGCTGGATCGGTGACGGAGGTAGCACTGCCCGTTGGCGGTCCCGACTTTCACGTTGGGAGAGGCACATAAGCTGGTGGTACCATGCCAAGCATAGGCCTGGGTGCGCCGCCTTGCCTCACCGGGCCGGAGCGGTAGCAGTGGCTGCGTGCGCTCAAGCGTCTGGACTAGGATTTCTCGTCCACGCAGCGAACCAGGGCGCGGGTGAGCAGCGCCAGGTAGGGCCCAACGACATTGGGCATCTTCTCGGCAAACAGCG
This sequence comes from Methylobacterium aquaticum, assembly GCF_001043915.1. GTDB lineage: Bacteria > Pseudomonadota > Alphaproteobacteria > Rhizobiales > Beijerinckiaceae > Methylobacterium > Methylobacterium aquaticum. The sequence goes on from NZ_LABX01000219.1 coordinate 17,414, forward strand.
GATCGGTCGAGAGCTTGAAGGTCTCGGACCGGTGCGGCTGCAGGCCGAACGCTCACCATACTCGCACGACCGCTGCGTCCGACACCCCACTGGCCTTGGCCATGCTGCGCTGGCTCCAGTGAGTGGCACCCTGGGGCCGCTCGCAGAGCGTGCGGTCGATCAACTCGGCGACTTGCTCGTCGCCGATTCGGCGCGGGGCTCCCGAGCGAGGTTCATCCAGCAGGCCATCCGTGCGGTCGCGGGCAAACCGTTCGCGCCACTTGCCGACCGTGTGCTTGCCGGTGCTCAGTTCCGCTGCGATGGCCGTATTGCTCCGTCCATCGGAGGCCAGAAGCACGATGCGGGCACGCAGGGCGAGCCCCTGGGCTGTCTTGCGGCGGCGGGCCCAGCTCTCAAGCTCAGCTCGTTCCTCGGCGCTCAGGTCAAGAGATGTGGGTACACGGTAGGCCATCGGCGCCTCCCAACAGACCTACACTTTGCCACGAACTTCAGACGCGGGACACTAGCCATCCTGAGCGAAGGCACCGATCCGCTCCCCACCGCCTAATCAACGCCATCGAAAGCTTATCCCTTGCGTCTCTAAAGCGTTACTCTTTCCGGCTTCCGCTGCTCTGGCTCGGCTCTGCGTGCGACAGCAGGTTTCTTGCGGGGGCAGGGGAGGGGGCCGAAGACTACAAGGGTGTCCTGCAATGGCGCGAAGCCGAACGAGCCGAGGTGTGACTTCGACACTATGCGGGCGGTTCGGTTGACGCCTCCGATGGACTGCGTGGGATGCATGCTCCTGCTTTACCGTGACATCGTCACGGCCCTGCGTGCGACGGCAAGATACCTGCTGGGGCAGGGGAGGGGACTGATAACGACGAGAGGGTCCGGCAGACAATGATCCTAAGCTGTCCCTCGCGGCGCGCGAGGCGAAAGCTCGTTTCCGAGCGTTTTCAAACATTAGATTGCCTGACAGGGTTTTTGGACACTGGTTGTTGAGGGCTGAAGCGCCGATCCGGGTTGGTATCGGCCTACGGCCCCTTGACCGCACATGCTTGAGCAGGAACAAACACTGAACTTCGAGGCAGGTGGCACCGCGCGCGTGTCGCCAACGGGGGATGCGGTTTCAGCTCCACGCCCATGCGCAAAATCATCCACATCGACATGGACGCGTTCTATGCCTCCGTCGAGCAGCGCGACGACCCAAGCTTGCGGGATCGGCCGCTGGCGGTAGGCGGCTCGCGCGAGCGCGGCGTCGTGATGGCGGCGAGTTACGAGGCACGGCGCTTCGGTGTCCGCTCGGCCATGCCGTCGGCCACCGCGCGCCGGCTCTGTCCCGACCTCGTGTTCGTGCGGCCCCGCTTCGATGCCTACAAGGCCGTCTCGTCCGAGATCCGTGCCGTGTTCGAGGAGCACACGCCTCTTATCGAACCGGTGGCGCTCGACGAGGCGTACCTCGACGTCACTGAAAACCTGGAGGGTGTGTATCAGCACCGAAGCGGACCCCTGCCAAGAAACCTACCTAAACCACTGATTGTAAATCAAATAATTGGCTCCAGGCGGGGTCCCGACCGGCGCCGATCGGGACCCCGCCTGGAGAGGCATTTCCAATTTAGCTTTAACGGCTTGCTCCTGTTCCAGCCCGGGGTCCCACTTCTGTGTCGATCCACAATCACCCTGCCAAGCGCCTGGCCGATCTGCTGCCCTGGAACTGGATGCCGACAGGCGGGGCCCAGCAGGCCGCCTGACCAGTGGCTCCGTCACCGAGAGCTTACGCTGAAGAGGGCCATGCGGGCCTCAGGCCGGGACTCGAAGCGCCGGCGAGCGAGAAGTTCGCATTCCAGGGTCGAGAAGAAGCTCTCGGCCATGGCGTTGTCGTAAGCATCTCCGACCGAGCCCATCGAGGGCCGCACACCCGCCTCGCGGCAGCGGCTGCAGAAGGCTAGCGATGTATATTGCGAGCCCTGATCCGAGTGGTGGATCACGTCCCGCGGCTTTCTCTGGCCTGTGTATCGGCACCGAAGCGGGCCACCACCAAGAAACCTGCCTAAACCATTGACTGCAAATTAAAAAATTGGCTCCAGGCGGGGTGCGCAGCTGAGCAGCACCGGGGCACCGCCCGGAGGCACAGGTCCAAGATATCTCTACATAGGAGTTCCTGCTTATGCTCAGGGGACCACCTCTGGTACGCTGTGTCCGCAA
>NZ_LABX01000022.1 GCF_001043915.1 Methylobacterium aquaticum
CTAAGCGGATTTCGCCGAAGTGGTCACCAGTTCGGCGGCAAAAATCTGCGATCAAACAAGACCCTAAGCGGACGAAGCGTGGGCCTGCCAACGCAAGTCTGCTTAGGCCCCGCGCACCAACCCTCCCCCCTCCGCGGGGGAGGGTGGCCCCCGGAGCGGTCCGGGAGAGGGGCAGCGCGACGCCGATCCAGAGGGCGCCCCTCACAACGGTTCAGTCCTCTCCGGAAGCGTGGTTCCCCTCTCCCGGCCCCTGCTGACGCAGGGACTGCCCTCCCCCGCAGAGGGGAAGGTTCGGGCGCGGCTGTCCACGGGCATGAATTTCATCGTATCGCCACGCCTTCAGGCCCGCCGTCATGACCAGCTTCATGCCCCTGTCCACGGTGTTTCCCGGCCTCGTCTGGGCCATGGCGGCCCTGGCCCTGGTCCAGACCGCCCGGCGCGCGGCGCTCTGGCGGGTCGGGTCGGCGGCGCCGGTGGCCTGGCTCCACGGGCTCGCCCGGCTGCCGCGCCGCTACCTCGTCGACGTCCACCATGTCGTGGCGCGCGATTCTTACGCCTCGCGCATGCACGCGGTGGTGGCCGGCGGCCTCCTTGCCGCCTCGCTCCTGACGGCTTTGGCGATCCTGCCGCCGCTCGCCGGTTCCCGGGCCTACTGGCTCCTGGTCGCCCTCGCCTTCGCGGTGACGACAGCGGGCTCGGTGCTCGTCGGCGCCCGGCGCTACCCCGAGAAGCAGACGCGCCTCTCGGCCGGGCGCTTCCAGATCCTGCCCGTCCTGCTCCTCGCCTATGCGGTCGGCGGCACGCTCACCGCCCTGCTGCTGGCCCTCGGCGCCGGAGGGATCGCCCTGCCCTTCACCCTGGCTCTCGCGGCGGCCGGGGGCCTCGGCCTCGCCTTCGAGGTCCGGCAGGGTCCGATGCGCCATGCGGTCGCCGGCGCCCTCCATCTTGCCGCCCATCCCCGGCCCGGCCGGTTCGAGGGCCGGCCCGACACCGCGCTCCAGCCTCTCGACCTCGCGGCGCCGCGGCTGGGTGCCGAGATGCCGGCGGACTTCACCTGGAACCGGCTCCTCTCCTACGATGCCTGCGTGAGCTGCGGGCGCTGCGAGATCGCCTGCCCGGCCTTCGCCGCCGGCCAGCCGCTCAACCCCAAGCGGCTGATCCAGGACCTCGTCGCCGGCCTCAACCCCGCCGAGCCCGCTTACGCCGGCAATCCTTATCCCGGTGGACGCAGCGCCGAGGGAGAGCGCGGCCCGCTCGCCCGGCTGATCGGGCCCGATGCCCGCATCCATCCCGACACGCTGTGGTCCTGCACCACCTGCCGGGCCTGCGTCGAGGAATGCCCGATGATGATCGAGCATGTCGACGCGGTGGTGTCGTTACGCCGCTTCCAGACCCTGGAACGCGCGGCGCTCCCCGAGAAGGCGATCGGCCCGGTGACCGAACTGCGCCAGGCCGGCGATCCGGGCGGCCGGCCGCTCGCCTCCCGCACCGACTTCGCGGCCGGCCTCGACCTGCCGCTGATGGCCGACAAGGGCCAGGCGGACCTGCTGCTCTGGCTCGGCGACGGCGCCTACGACCTGCGCTACGGCCGGACGCTCCGGGCCCTGGTGCGGCTGCTGCGCCGGGGCGGCGTCGATGTCGCGGTGCTGGGCGCGGAGGAGCGCGACACCGGCGATCTCGCCCGCCGGCTCGGCGACGAGGCGACCTTCCAGGCCCTCGCGCGAGAGAACGTCGCGACGCTGGCGAAATACCGCTTCGCCCGCATCGTCACCGCCGATCCGCATGCCCTGCATGCCCTGCGCAACGAGTACCCGGCCTTCGGCGGGCACTACACGGTGGTCCACCACACCGCGTTGCTGCTGGAGCTGATCCGGGCAGGCCAACTCGCGCCCCACACCCTGCCCGATCTCTCGGTGACCTATCACGATCCCTGCTACCTCGCCCGCTACAACGGCGAGACCGAGGCGCCCCGCGCCGTCCTCGACGCGATCGGCCTGTCCCGGGTCGAGATGGCCCGCTCGGGCAAGCGCGCGATGTGCTGCGGCGGCGGCGGCGGGGCGCCGGTGAGCGACATCCCGGGCGAGCGGCGCATCCCCGACCTGCGCATGGCCCAGGCCGCGGAGACCGGGGCCGGCATCGTGGCCGTCGCCTGCCCGTCCTGCACCGCGATGCTGGAGGGCGTGACCGACCGCAAGGCCGAGATTCGCGACGTCGCCGAATTGCTGCTCCAGGCCGTGGAGGCGGGACGATGACCCGAAACCGTCGCGATCCCCGCGCCGAGCGGGCGGCGATCCAGGTTGCGTCAGTCCGAGGCGCCTCCGGCCCCGCTCGCCCCCGCTACGACCGGACCGCCAAAGGCACCGCCAAGGCGGCAGGGGGGCGCCCGCGCCGCGATCCGCGGTCCGAGCGCGCCGGCCAGCAAGTCCCCGGCGCCAACCGTCCACGCTACGATCTGAGCCAGATCGTCCACGGCGAGAGGCCGGTCCTCGCCGAGACCCGGCCGCGGCCGGCACCGGAGGCAGCTTCGAAAATCCTGGTGGTCGAGGATCCCGCTTTCCTGGTCGCCGTGGTGCCGGATGCCACAGGGGGGCGCCTCTCGGCCCATGACCGCCAGGTGCTCGGCGCCGCCCGGACCCTGGCCGGGCGCGACGGCGGCGTGGTCGTGGTGTCGATCGGCCCCTGCGAGTCCTGTGGTCCGGCCGGCGCCGACCGCCATCTCGCCCTGGAGGATGCCGGAGCCGATCCTGCTTCTCGGGCAGCCCGGGTCACGGCGGCGCTCGCGGCGTTGACCCCGCGCCACGTCCTGTTTCCCGAATCCCGCGACGGCGGCGACCTCGCCCGCCGGGTCGCGGTCCGCATGGGCGCGGCACTCTTCGACAATGCCGAGGTGGTCGCCGCCGCCAGCCTGGTCCGCCCGGCCCGCGGGCGCCGGGTCGAGCAGCGGGCCGCACCCGGCCTCCTCGCCAGCGTGGCGCCGGACGCGGTCGCCGATTATGCCGGCGCACCGCGGGAGGCGCGGCCGCTCACGGTCGACCTCGCCCCGGCGGCCGGTCCGACCTCGGCGATCCTGTCGGCCGAGCGCATCCCGGCCGATCCCGCCACGGTGCCGCTCGGCCTCGCCGAGTTCGTCATCTCGGCCGGCAACGGCGTCCACGACCTCGACACCTTCCGGCAGCTCGTCGGGGCGCTCCACGCCACCCCGGGCGCCAGCCGCGTCCTGTGCGATGCCGGGCTCATGCCGCGCCACAGCCAAGTCGGCGCCTCGGGCACGGTGCTGGCCGCGACCTGCTACGTCGCGCTCGGGATTTCCGGCGCGCCGCAACATCTTCAGGGCGTGGCCGGCTGCGAGCACGTGGTCGCGGTCAATACCGACCTGCACGCGGCGATGATCGAGCGGGCGGGGCTCGCGATCGTGAAGGACGCGCAGGAGGTCATGCCGGCTCTGCTCAGGCTGCTGGCGCAGGAAGCTCAACGGGACGCGGGAGACCAGATGTGAGGATCGCTGTCCTTCTCTCCGCCGGTCGCCATCCGGTCTCGGGCGCGGCCGTGCTGCCGCGGCTCGAGGCGCAGGCGATCCGGATCGCCACCCGGCTCGCCGAGGCCCACGGCCTCCATGCCGGGCCGGACGCGGCCCACGGCCTCCATGACGGGCCGGACGCGGCCTACGGCCTCCATGCCGGGCCGGACGCGGCCTACGGCCTCCATGCCGGGCCGGACGCGGCCTACGGCCTCCATGCCGGGCCGGATGCTGCGGCGGTGGCCGACGCCCTCGGCCAGGGCCTCGCGCGCATCGAGCACATCGTGCTGGCAGAGGGCGCCGACCCGGTGCCGGCCTTGGCCGCGCGGCTCGCCGCGACGGCGCCGACCCTCGTGCTGGCCGGCCGGCGCAGCCAGGGCGGCGACGAGAGCGGGATCGTTCCCTACATGCTGGCCGCGGCGCTCGACCGGCCGCTGATCCCCGACGTGGTCTCGGTCGCGCCCGGCGAGGAATCCGGGACCCTGCGCCTCGACCAGAGCCTCGGCCGCGGCGCCTTGCGGCGCCTCGTGGTGCGCGGTCCCGTGGTGGCGACCGTGCATCCGGACGCTCCGGCCGCCCTCGCCTACGCCTTCGGCCAGGCGCGGCGCGGCGTGATCGAGCCGCTCGGACCGATCGACCCGCCCGGTATCGCCGCGCCTGCCGCCGCGATCGAGGAGCGGCCCTATCGGCGCCGTCCCAAGCTGGTGAAGGGAGCCCCCACGGGCGGCTCGGCCGCCGAGCGGCTGAAGGCGGCGACGGGCGAGTCTGGATCGGCCGCGAGCGGCCGTCTCCTCGTCGATCCCGATCCGGACGAGGCGGCGCGGGAGATCCTGGCGTATCTGCGCGGGATCGGCGTCGTGGCGCCCGCCCGCTCCGCGACCGCCGGCCCGAAGGGCGGCTGAGCCGCCGCGTTCCGACCGTCCGGCCCCCGACTCGCGAGGAGACCCATGCCCCAGATCGACACGCCCCTCGGCCCCGATGACCTCCTGAGCCGGCTACGCGAGCGTGGCATCGCCTACACGCTGGTCGAGCACCCGCCGGTCCTGACCGTCGAGGCGATGATGGCGGTCTGCGGCGACATCGCCGGCGCCCACACCAAGAACCTCTTCCTGCGCGACAACAAGAAGACCTATTTTCTCGTCACGCTCCACCACGACGCGGCCATCGACCTGAAGGCGTTCCGGTCGGTGCTGGGCGCGAAAGGCGGGCTGTCCTTCGCCAGCGCCGAGGCCCTGCGCGAGCAGCTCGGCGTCGAGAGCGGCGCGGTCTCCCCGCTCGCCGTCCTCAATGCCGCGCCAGGCAGCGTCAGGATCTTCCTCCAGGACAGCCTGCTCGACGAGGAGCGGATCAACGTCCATCCGCTGGTGAACACCCGCACCCTCACCCTGGCCCCGGCCGATCTCGTCGCCGCCCTGCGGGACGAAGGCCACGAGGTGACGCCGTTTGCCCTGCCGGAGGGACGGGCGGAGGGTGCGTAAGCGCTTGTTTGCTTGGCCTCTACAGACCTCACACTCACTGCGTCATTCCGGGCTCCGCTGCACGGCCCCGGAATGACCCCGGTACACGACACAGCAGGTTGAGCGGTGCGGCAACCGTCGCTCCCGTGCCGCGCAACCTGCCGTGTCGTATACCGGGCGGAACGATACCAACGGTCGTTGAAAACGACCGTTGGTTCGGTTCTCCAATTTTCGCCAAGCCTCTGGCTTGGCATCGACGATTCGAGATGGAGCAACGGCCGGATGCGTCAGCATCTTCGGCCGTTGGTATGACAGAGGAAAACTCGCAATCCGGTACGGGCCATGAACCGATGTGCCCTTGTCGTTTTCCAGATCATCCTGCGCGGAGAGAGGCCCTCCGCAGACAGCCCTCAGCACGCCGCCACGTTCACCGCGAGCCCGCCCAGCGACGTTTCCTTGTACTTGTCCTGCATGTCGTGCCCGGTCTGGCGCATCGTCTCGATGACCTGATCCAGGCTGACGAAATGCTCGCCGTCGCCGTGGAGCGCCAGGGACGCCGCGGCGACCGCCTTGTTGGCCCCGAAGGCGTTGCGCTCGATGCACGGGACCTGAACCAGCCCGCCGACCGGATCGCAGGTCATGCCGAGATGGTGCTCCATGGCGATCTCGGCCGCATTCGCCACCTGGCGCGGGCAGCCGCCGAGCACCGTGGCGAGACCCGCCGCGGCCATGGCCGCCGCCGAGCCGACCTCGCCCTGGCACCCGACCTCGGCGCCGGAGATCGAGGCGCGGCGCTTGATCAGGCCACCGATCGCCGCCGCCGCCAGGAGATAGTCGCGGCCGCGCTCCTCGCTCCAGCCAGGACAGAAATCGACGATGTAGCGCAGGACCGCCGGCACGATGCCCGCCGCCCCGTTGGTCGGCGCGGTGACGACCCGGCCCCCGGAGGCGTTCTCCTCGTTCACCGCCAGCGCGAACAGGCTGATCCAGTCCATGATCTCGTGGGCCGGCCGGCTGTTCTTGAGCCGGGAGGCTTCGAGGGTCTCGTGCAGGCGCCGGGCACGGCGGCGCACCTTGAGCCCGCCCGGCAGCACGCCGTCCATCCGCAGGCCGCGGGCGATGCAGGCGAGCATCGCGTCGCGGATCGCGTCCAGCCCGGCATCGATCGCTTCGTCGGAGCGCAAGGCACGCTCGTTCTCCCGCTGCACCTGCGGGATGGTGAGGCCGGTCGCCGCGCAGATCGCCAGGAGGTCGGCGCCGCTGTCGAACGGGTGCGGGACCGCCACCGCCTCGATCCCGGCATCGACCGCCTCGCCCTCGCTCTCGACGAAGCCGCCGCCGACCGAGTAGCACACCACCTCGTCGAGGATCGCCCCGTCGGGAGCGTGGGCACGGAACCGCATGCCGTTGGTGTGCCGCGGCAGCAGTTCCTTGAAGTTGAACACGAGATCCCGGTCGGGCGCGAAGGCCACACCGGGAAGGCCCGTCTGGCCGGTCTCGGCGAGTGCTTGCGTGTAGCCGGCGACCCGGTCGGGATTGATGGTGGCCGGGTCGTGCCCGAGGAGACCCAGGGCGATCGCCCCGTCGGTGCCATGCCCCCGCCCGGTCCAGGCGAGGGAGCCGAAGATCTCGGCCGTCACCCGCGCCACGTCGGTGCGCGGGGCGATGCGCTCGCGGAAGCGGCGCGCCGCCACCATCGGCCCGATCGTGTGCGAACTCGACGGGCCGATGCCGATCTTGAACAGATCGAAGGCGCTGATCATCGCCGGGCCGTCTCGCCGACCCCGAGGGAAGCCTCGGCGAGGAGGCCGTGGACGTAAGTCGCGAAGGAGCGCCAGCACTCGACCCGGTAGCGCGGCGTCGCGCCGTCATGCCGGATCAGGACGATCTCCGCCTTGCCGAACAGGGTGCGGGTCGCCGAGCCCGCCGGGAAGGCGGCGTCGCCGAGATCGAGCGGGCACCCGGCATTGAGAACCGCCGCCGCGAGCGGGCCGCTGACGTCGATGCCGACATTGCGGTGCGAGACGTCGACGATGGCGTGCGCCCGCTCGCCGAGATCGGCCGCGATGGCGGCCGGCAGCTGATCGGCCTCCGCCTCGTCGCTGCCGATCAGCCACTCGTCGGGCCCGAGCCGGGCGATCCAGCGCCGATCGTCGCCCCGCACCGAGTTGATCGGGCCGTCGAGCGGCAGGCCGGCGGCCGAGGCGCCCGCGTCGCGAATCCGGAGCGCGAAGCGCGCCTCGGCTCCGGCGGGCGTGATCTGGACGCCGGAGCAGGCCGGATCGGAGGCCGGCGCGCGGCCGAGGGGGAGCGCGCGGGCGGTGCGGTAGAGAGCCTCAAGCATGGATGCGCTCGCCTTTGGGATCGAAGAAGACCGGATCGACGACGGTGACGCGGGCAAAACCCTCCGGCGTGGTGACGTGGAGGGAACGGCCCTGGCGCGCGCGGCCATCCGCCACCAGGGCCATGGCGATGGAGCGGCCACAATTCGGGCTCCAATAACTCGATGTGACGTGGCCGAGCATCCGCATCGGGATCGGCTGGCCCGGATCGTCGACGATCTGCGCGCCCTCGTCGAGGACGACCTTCGGGTCGTCGGTGACGAGGCCGACGAGCTGCTTGCGGCCGCTGGCGACCACGTCGGGCCGGGCGAGCGAGCGCTTGCCGACGAAGTCCTTCTTGGCCTTGGCGATCATGCCGGAAAGCCCGACATCGTCCGGGGTGACCGTGCCGTCGGTCTCCTGGCCGATGATGATGTAGCCCTTCTCGGCGCGGAGCACATGCATCGTCTCGGTGCCGTAGGGGGTGATGCCGTGCGCCTGACCCGCCTTCCAGACCGCCTCCCACACCGCCCGGGCGTGGTCGGACGGCACGTTGATCTCGAAGCCGAGTTCGCCGGTGAACGAGACCCGGAACAGCCGGGTCGGGACGCCGCAGATCGTGCCCTGGCGCATCGCCATGTGGGGGAACGCCTCCGGCGACAGGTCGATTCCGTCGACGAGGGGGGCGATGACCTCGCGCGCCTTGGGTCCCTGGAGGGCGATCACCGCCCATTGCTCGGTGGTCGAGGTCAGGAAGACCCTGAGGTCCGGCCACTCGGTCTGGAGGTAATCCTCCATGTGGGCGAGCACCCGCGGCGCGCCGCCGGTCGTGGTGGTGACGTGGAAGCAATCCGGCGCGATCCGGGCGACGACGCCGTCGTCGAGGATGTAGCCGTCCTCCTTCAGCATCAGCCCGTAGCGGCAGCGCCCGACGTCGAGCTTGAGCCAGGGGTTGATGTAGATGCGGTTCATGAACTCGGCCGCATCCGGGCCGACCACCTCGATCTTGCCGAGCGTCGAGGCGTCGAAGATGCCCACCCCCTTGCGCACCGCCTCGCATTCGCGGGCCACCGCTTCGTGCAGGTCTTCGCCCGACTTGGGGAAGTACCAGGCCCGGCGCCACAGGGCGACGTTCTCGAACAGCGCGCCGTGTTCCTCGGCCCATTCGTGGATCGGCGTGGTGCGGATCGGATCGAACAGGGCGTGGCGCGCCGGGCCGACCAGGGCGCCGAAGGTCACCGGGGTATAGGGCGGCCGGAAGGTGGTGGTGCCGACGCCCGGCAGCGTCTTGTCGAGCTGCCCGGCGACGATGCCGAGCGCGTTCATGTTCGAGGTCTTGCCCTGGTCGGTCGCCATGCCGGTCGTGGTGTACCGCTTGACGTGCTCGATCGAGTGGAAGCCCTCGCGCACCGCGAGCGTGATGTCCTTGGCGGTGACGTCGTTCTGGAAGTCGACGAAGGCCCGGACCTTGCCAGGATCGACGTCGGTCGGCATGGCGCGCACCGGCCTGAAGCCGGTCAGGGTCGGGCTCGCGGTGAAGTTCCGCCGCTCCTCCGATCTGGCAGCGGCTGCACCCGCCGCAAACCCCTCCTGAAGGCAGCCGGCGAGGTCGTAGGTGCCCCTCGACGCACCGGCCGAGCGCTCGGCTTGAACCGAGGTGCCGGGCCGGAAGGCGTCGATCGTCTCGTCATAGGCGAGCTTGCCGCGGGATTGCGAGAACAGATGCACGGCCGGCGTCCAGCCGCCGGACATGCCGACGCAGTCGCACGGGAGCAAGCGCCGCGCCCCGCAGCGCCCGGCCCGGTCGACCGGCGCGACGATCAGGCCGGTGACCCGCTTGGTGCCCTTCGCGCCGATCACGGTGTGGCCGGTCAGGACCTCGGCCCCCGTCGCCTTGAGACGGGCCAGTTCGGGCCCGCACTCGGACTCCGTCCGCAGGTCGACCAGAGTGACGTGAAGCCCCGCCGCCTTGGCGTCGAGGGCTGCGGCATAGGCCGAGGCGCCGCTCGTCGCGAAGACGATCCGCCGGCCCGGCGCGACGCCGTAGCGGTTGATGAAGACCCGCACGCTCTCGGCAAGCAGGATGCCGGGGCGATCGTTGTCGGCAAAGACCAGCGGGCGCTCGTGCGAGCCCCCGGCCAGCACCACCTGTTCGGCCCGGACCTGCCACAGCCGCTCGCGCGGCGCGGTGCCGGGATTGGGCAGATGGTCGGTGATCCGCTCGGCGAGCGCGACGTGGTTGTGGTTGTAATAGCCGAACGCCGTGGTGCGCGGCAGCAGGATGACGGTCTCGCGGGAATCCAGCTCGGCCAGCGTCGCGCTCAGCCACTCGGCGGCCGGCCGGCCGTCGATCTCGGCGGTGACGTCGTGCAGCAGCGCGCCGCCGGGCTCCGGGCCCTCGTCGGCGAGGATGACGCGCTTCCCCGTGCGGGCGGCGGCGAGCGCCGCGGACAGGCCCGCCGGGCCGGCGCCGACCACCAGCACGTCGCAATGGGCGTGGCGGTTGGCGTAGCGGTCCGGATCGGGCACGGAAGGCGCCTTGCCGAGGCCGGCGGCGGCGCGGATGAACGGCTCGTAGACCTTGTCCCAGAACTTTCGGGGCCACATGAAGGTCTTGTAGTAGAAGCCGGCGACGAAGACCGGCGAGAGCAGGTCGTTGACCGCGCCGATATCGTGCTCGAGCGACGGCCAATGGTTCTGCGACAGGGTCTTGAGACCGTCTCTCGCCTCGACCACCGAGGCGCGGTTGTTCGGGTCGATCCGGCCGGGCCCGCGATCGACCGAGAGCAGCGCGCTCGGCTCGTCGGGACCGTGGCTGAGGATGCCGCGCGGGCGATGGTACTTGAACGAGCGCCCGACGAGATGGATGCCGTTGGCGAGCAGCGCCGAGGCGACGCTGTCGCCGTGGAAGCCCTCGACGGTGCGGCCGTTGAAGGTGAAGCGGACCGGGCGCGAGCGGTCGATGCGACCGCCGCGGGACAATCTGAACGGCTGTGCCATCACGCCCTCGCCTCTGCCTGGGTGGAAGTGGACAATATGGAGTTGGACTCTTGGGATTGGGGCGTCTCGCCCATCTTGTAGGTTGCGAGGAAGCGGTCGCTCACGGTGTCGCGCCGCGCGTTGAACCAGCGGCCGCAGCCATGGACGTGGTTCCAGCGCTCGGCATGGATGCCGCGCGGGTTGTCGCGAATGAACAGGTACTCGGCCCACTGCGCGTCGGAGAGCGCGCCGGGGTCGGCGGGCCGGGCGATATGGGCCTGTCCGCCGCAGCGGAACTCGGTCTCCGGGCGGTTGCCGCAATAGGGGCAGGCGATCAGCAGCATCGGGGGCCTCGTCGCGTCTGGTGTTCGGGGGATCAGTGCGCGACGGCGGCGGCGGCCGCTTCGTCGATGAGGCGCCCGGTGCGGAACCGGTCGAGGGTGAAGGGCGCGTTGATCGGGTGCGGCTCACCCTTGGCAAGCGTGTGGGCGAAGACGTGGCCCGAGCCCGGGGTCGCCTTGAAGCCGCCGGTGCCCCAGCCGCAATTGACGAACAGGTTCTCGACCGGGGTCTTGCCGATGATCGGCGAGCGGTCGGGCGTCACGTCGACGATGCCACCCCAGGAGCGCAGCATCCGCATCCGGGTGAATTGCGGAAAGACCTCGCAGATCGCGTCGAGGGTGTGGGTGGTGATGTGAAGGCCGCCCTGCTGGCTGTAGGAGGTGTACTGGTCGGTGCCGGCACCGATCACCAGCTCGCCCTTGTCGGACTGCGAGATGTAGGCGTGGACCGCGTTCGACATCACCACGCAGGGGAAGACCGGCTTCACCGGCTCGGAGACGAGCGCCTGGAGCGGGTAGCTCTCCAGCGGCATCCGCACGTCCGCCATCGCCATCACGGTCGAGGTGTGGCCGGCGGCGACCACGCCGATGCGCTTGGCGCCGATGTAGCCCCGCGTCGTCTCGACGCCGATCGCGGCGCCGGAGGCGTCGCGGCGGATGCCCTTGACCTCGCAGTTCTGGATGATGTCGACGCCGCGGGCATCGGCCCCGCGGGCATAGCCCCAGGCCACCGCGTCGTGGCGGGCGGTGCCGGCCCGGCGCTGGAGGGCGCCACCGAGGACCGGGTAGCGGAGGCTGCCCGAGATGTCGATCGGCGGGCAGAACTCCTTGCACTCTTCCTTGGTCAGCCACTCGTTGTCGATACCGTTGAGACGGTTGGCATAGACGTGGCGCTTGAAGCTTTGAACGTCGTGCAGGTTGTGGGCGAGCATCAGCACGCCGCGCTGCGAGAACATGACGTTGTAGTTCAGCTCCTGGGACAGGCCCTCCCAGAGCTTGAGCGCATGCTCGTAGAGCGCGGCGCTCTCGTCGTAGAGGTAGTTCGAGCGGATGATCGTGGTGTTGCGGCCGGTATTGCCGCCGCCGATCCAGCCCTTCTCCAGCACCGCCACGTTGGTGATGCCGTGCACGGTGGCGAGGTAATAGGCGGTCGCGAGACCGTGACCGCCGCCACCGACGATGACGACATCATAGGCGGGTTTCGGCTGCGGGTCCCGCCACTGGCGGCCCCAGCCCCGGTGCCCGTTCAGGGATTCGGAGAGCAGCGACGAGAGGGAGAAGCGGCGCATCGGTCGGCCTTCCTGTGTTGATCGATCATCGGTGCGAGGCCGGTCAGCGGCTTTCGCGACGGCGACCGCGAGTTTGGGATTTGCGACCTCGCCCGCGCGGCGCCCCGCCCCTCCCGGCACGATCCGCCCGGGGCCTTCCGTCCCGTCCTCGGGCATCGATCCTGCTTGCCCTCCGCGCCACCCTGGATCCATTCTCGAACGGGCGGTGCAACGCCTTGAATGGACGGGGAGCGATGGCGGTCGCGCATGCCGGCATGACGATGGGGAGCAGCGCCGCCTCGGCCGAGGAGGTGACGTCGGTCGGCTTCATGCTCGTCGAGCATTTCTCGATGATCGCCTTCTCGTCGGCGATCGAGCCGCTGCGGCTCGCCAACCGGGCGGCGCGGCGCGAACTCTACCGCTACTCGCTCTGGTCGGAGAACGGGCAGAGCTGCACCGCCTCGAACGGCGTCGAGGTCCGGGTGGCCGGCGCCTTCGCGGCGGCGCAGAGCCTCGACATGGCGATCGTCTGTGGCGGGATCGACATCCATCGCAAGGATCACCGGGCGCTTCACGCTTGCCTGCGCCGCAGCGCGATCCGCGGCGGGGCGATCGGGGCGGTGTGCACCGGCACCTACGTGCTCGCCAAGGCGGGGCTCCTCGACGGGTACCGCGCCACGATCCACTGGGAGAACCAGGCGAGCCTCGCCTCCGAGCATGACGGGCTGGAGATCGGCTCGGACCTGTTCGAGATCGACCGCAACCGCTTCACCTGCGCCGGCGGCACGGCGGCGGCCGACATGATGCTGTCGCTGATCGTGCGCGACCACGGGCCGGACATCGCCGCGGAGGTGGCCGACCAGCTCATCCACCACCGGATCCGCGAGGCGGGCGAGCGCCAGCGGATGGACCTGCGCATGCGGCTGGGCATCGCGCATCCCAAGCTTCTGCACGTCGTCGGGCTGATGGAGAAGACCTTCGCCGAGCCGCTCAGCAGCCAGGACCTGGCGGAATCCGTCCAGCTCTCGAAGCGGCAGCTCGAACGGCTGTTCCTGAAGTATCTCGGCCGCTCGCCGGCCAAGCACTACCTGCGCATCCGCCTCGAACACGCCCGCCACCTGATCCGCCAGACGGCGATGCCGCTCCTGGCGATCGCAATCGAATGCGGCTTCACCTCGGCCTCGCATTTCTCGAAATCCTACGTCGACCATTTCGGCCGGCCGCCGAGCAGCGAACGCAAGGGATAGCGGCACGGCTCTTCACGCCTGCCCGCCCCGCGCCCGTCCGACGCTCCACCGTCGCGGCCCGCCATCCATCGCCCAGGACCCCACGATGCCGCCCTCCTCCGATCTCGTCATGATGCGGGCCACCGATCTGGCCCGCGCGATCCGCGACCGGGCCGTCTCGGCCCGCGAGGCGATGCAGGCCCATCTCGACCAGATCGCCCGGCACAACCCGTCGGTGACCGCGATCGTGTCCTTACGCGATCCCGACATCCTGCTCGCCGAGGCCGAGGCCGCCGACCGGGACCTGGCGGCGAACGGCCCGCGCGGGCCGCTCCACGGCCTGCCGCACGCGGTGAAGGATCTCTCGGCGACCGCCGGCCTCCGCACCACGCAAGGATCGCCGCTCTTCCGCGACACCGTGCCGGACACCGACGCGATCCACGTCGCACGGCTCAAGGCCGCCGGCGCGATCCTGATCGGCAAGACCAATGTGCCGGAATTCGGCCTCGGCTCGCACAGCTATAACCCCGTCTTCGGGGTGACCCGCAACGCCTACGACCCGGCGAAGTCCGGCGGCGGCTCGAGCGGCGGGGCCGCGGTGGCCCTGGCCTTGCGCATGGTGCCGCTCGCCGATGGCAGCGACCATGGCGGCTCGTTGCGCAACCCCGCCGCCTGGAACAACGTGCTGGGCCTGCGCCCCGCCGCGGGCCGGATCCCGAACAGCACCGAGGAGGTCTTCCTGCCCCAGCTCGGGGTCCTCGGGCCGATGGCGCGCTGCACCGCCGATCTCGGCCTGTTGCTCTCGGTCCAGGCCGGCGACGATCCCCGCACCCCGAACGCGATCCGTCAGGATCCGGCCGGCTTCGCCGTTGTCCGGCCGCGGGATCTCACGGGCCTGCGCATCGGCTGGATCGGCGATTTCGGCGGCCATCTGCCGTTCGAGCCCGGCGTGCTCGATCTCTGCGAGGCCGGCCTGAAAGCCTTCTCGGACCACGGTGCCGTGGTCGAGCCGGTCCAGCCGGCCTTCGATCCGGAGGCGATCTGGCGCGCCTGGGTGACCCTGCGCCAGGGACTCATCGGTGCAGGCCTCGCGGCCCATTGGCGCGACCCGGAGAAGCGCGCCCTGATGAAGCCGGAGGCGGTGTGGGAGGTCGAGGAGGGGCTGACGCTCACGGCCTTCGACCTGCACGCCGCCAGCGTCACCCGCACCGCCTGGTACCAGTGCGTGCGCGGGCTGTTCGCGCGCTTCGACGTGCTGGCGCTGCCCGCCGCGCAGGTCTTCCCGTTCGACGCCGAGGAGACCTGGCCGCGTCACATCGGTGGGCGTGCCATGGACAGCTATCACCGCTGGATGGAGGTGGTGGTCCCCGGCACGATGTCGGGGTGTCCGGTGATCAGCCTGCCGGTCGGCGTCAACCCGGCCGGGCTGCCGATGGGACTCCAGCTCATCGCGCCGAACCGGGACGAGGCCGGGCTCCTCGCCATCGCGGCGGCCTACGAGGCGGCGACGGGCTTCGACCGCACGCTGCCGCCGGCCCTGCGCCCCTGAAGCGCAGGGAACCGACCGGGATAGTCTGTCTGCTCCGCTTGCAGCCCGATGGCAGCGCCGCCATACATGGCGAGCAACAAGCTCGGCCACATCTGAACGGCCGGCACCGGAGGAGGCCCACGATGAAGCCAGTCCTGATGGCGGCGCTCGCCGCCAGCGTGTCCGTTGCCAGTCTCGCCCTCGCCGGCACTGCCTTGGCGCAGGACGCCACCGCCGGCGACACCAAGGCCAAGGTCGACAACCTGGAGAAGCTCGGCAGCTTCCGGCAGACCGGGGTCGCCGAGCCGCCGCCGATCCCGCAGACCGGCCGGCGCGCCGACGCGATCAATCGCACCCTCCAGAAGATCAAGCTGCCGGACGGCTTCAAGATCGAGTTGTACGCCGTGGTGCCGGATGCCCGCGCCATGGCGGTCGGGCCGAATGCCGGCGTGGTCTTCGTCGGCACCCGCAAATCCAAGATGTACACGGTGACCGACCGCGACAAGGACCGGGTCGCCGACGAGGTGAAGGTCTACGCCCCGGGCGTCGACTTCAAGATCCCGAACGGCGTCTGCTTCTCCCGCGACGGCGTGCTGACGGTGGTGGAGCAGAACCGGATCCTGGCCTTCCCGGCGGCCGAGTTCTTCTACGAGGGCACGGACGGCCCGGCCGTCGTGGTGGTCAAGCAGGGCGAGCTGATCCCGCCGGCGGAGGAGAGCTACAACCACACCGCCCGGATGTGCCGCATCGGGCCGGACGGCAAGCTCTACGTCTCCCTCGGCCAGCCCTACAACGTGCCGCCGAAGGACAAGGCCGACCTCTACGCCAAGACCGGCATCGGCGGCATCATCCGCATGGATGCGGACGGCAAGAACCGCGAGGTCTACGCCACCGGCATCCGCAACTCGGTCGGCATGGACTTCGCCCCCGACAAGACGCTGTGGTTCACCGACAACCAGGTCGACGGCATGGGCGACGACCAGCCGCCCGGCGAACTGAACCAGATCACCAAGCCGGGCCAGAATTTCGGCTTCCCGTGGTATGGCGGCGGCGGCGTCCGCACGGTCGAGTACAAGGACGACAAGGTCCCGGCCGATGTCGTGCCGCCGAAGGCCGAACTCCCGCCCCACGCCGCCGATCTCGGCATGATCGTCTACAAGGGCAAGTCGTTCCCCGAGAAGTACCGCGGCGGCATCTTCACGGCCGAGCACGGATCGTGGAACCGCACCACGCCGATCGGCGCCCGGGTGATGTTCGTGCCGGTCAACAAGGACGGCAGCGCCGGCAAGCCCGAGCCGTTCGCCGAGGGCTGGCTGACGGAGGGCGGCGAGTATCTCGGCCGCCCGGTCGATGTCGCGACCCTGCCGGACGGCTCGCTGCTCGTCTCCGACGACACGGCCGGCGCGATCTACCGCATCTCCTACGAGAAGTAGGTTTTTTGGAAGGGGCGGCCGGATCGCCGCCCCTTCCCCTCCAGGAGACGCCCATGACCCGCACCCTCGCCCTCCTGCTCGTTCTTGCCGCGACGGCGCCCGCCGACGCCGGGGATGCCAAGGCCGGCCGGGCCAAGGCGGTCTCGTGCCAGGCCTGCCACGGCCTCGACGGCCTCTCGAAGCTGCCCGACGCGCCGAACCTTGCCGGCCAGGTCGAGCCCTACCTCGTCAAGGCACTGACCGAGTTCCGCAACGGGACCCGCAAGAATGAGGTGATGTCGGTGGCGGCGCAAGATCTGTCGGATGCCGATATCGCCAACCTGGCCGCATATTACAGCGGGATCCAGATCGACGTGATTCCGCCGGGCTAAAGCGCTTCACGATCGCGTTGCCATCGCGAAGCTTCTCTAGCTCCTTGATTCGCCGCATTTTCTACGACGAACCGGTATCCACTTCGTCGGAAAATGCTCTGGATATCCCGTCTCGGCCGCTAATCGCCACCGCCGCCGCAGCCCCCGCAGCCACTGCCTCCGCCGTCTCCTCCCCCGTCCCCTCCGCTCCCGCCACCGTCTCCCTGGGCGAAGAAGCGCCTGAGCGGCGCGAAGTCGGTGCCGGCCAGCGCCGCCGCGCCGCCGAGCGCGACGGCGAAGGCGATCTCGTGGCGCAGGGGCGCCCGCGCCGCCCGGGCGTAGCGGGTGCGGTGGCGCGCCACGGCCTGCCGGCCGGCCACGGTCGAGGTCAGGGGCCGCCGGTGGATCGCGACCGCGAGGACGCCCGTCACCAGCATCAGGACGATGAGGAAGCCGACGGGCCGGCCGGTTCCCGCGACCCAGGCGATCTTGGCGGCCCCGAGGCCAAGGGCCAGCATGACGGCACCGACCGTCGCGGCATTGGTCCGGCGGCGCAGTTCCGCGGGCGGGCACAGGCCGCGGGCGGCGAGCCGGTCGGCAAGCCGCTCGGTCGGCCGGGCCAGCCAGCGCTGCAACGCATCGCGGCTCGTCAGCCCGTCGGGCGGCCGGAAGGCATCGAAGGCGGGCGGCAGGGCGACGCCCCGGGCGGCGATCCGGATCCGCTGCCGCGACGGATCGATGACGCCGGCCCCGAATTGGTGCAGGGTCAGCGCCGTCACGTCCGCCACCCGCGCCGGACCGCCGGTGAGATAGGCGAGATCGGGCACGCCGAGATCCTCGTGCGGCGCCGGTCGTGTGCTCCGCCGGCAGCGGGCGCGCAGGAGCACGGCAAAGAGGAGCACGGCCGCCGCCACCAGCCCGTCGAGCCACAGGAACGGGGCCGCCGGCCAGTCGAGGGGATTGAGCGGCAGGGCGAGGGCCGGCCGCGGCGCGAGGATGGTGCCCGCGATCAGGGCCGCCAGCGCCCGCCCGCCGAGGCGCGGCCGGGGAATGACGAAGGCGCGCCGCGTATCCACGATGCGGTAGCGCAGCCGCCCGCCGAAGCGCTCCGCCGTGCCGGGCCACAGGGCCGGATCCGGGGGACCGAAATAGGCTTCGTGGCGGGCCAGCGTCGCGGCGTATTGCCGGGCGTAGCGGGCCTGCTCCTGCGGCCCGCCGGCTGTCGGATCATGATGCAGGGGCCTGCGCAGCACGTCGGCGCACCAGACGTCCCAGTAGTCGCGCGAATAGGTGAGGTGGAGGTGCCAGACCTCGTCCACCTCCTCGCTCGGCGTGACCGGATCGCCGCCGAGGCAGGCGAGGAAGCAGAAGCGGCGATACGCCTCCACCGCGGCGCGGGCGAAGGCCAGGGACCAGCCCCGGTCGCGCGCGAGCCGCCGGGTGAGGTCGAGGGCCTGGCCCGGGGTCTCGAAGGGATGCGCCCGGATGCGCGCCCAGAGCGCCGCCTCGTCGGCAGACCAGGTTGCGGGCCCGATGCACGGCATGACACCCCTCGTCGATGGAGACCGGCCTGGATCGTACAGCGTGCGGCGGGCGGGAAAAGGCTCGGCCGGTAGCGTGGATGTCGGTCCCCACCACAATCGCGGCCGAGGGAGCGGTCACCGGGCGGCGCGCCTCACCCTTCCACCGTGGCGATCACCGCCACCGGCCCGCCGCCATCCGGCCCCTGGTGCTCGGCGCCGCCCGACACGAACAGGTCCGTCCGCCCGATCGCGGCGGCGGCCACGCCCCCGACCAGCGCCCGGGCATGCCGGGTGGCATTGATGTCGCTGTCGTCGTTCATGATGTGGCGCCGCCCGCGGATCAGGCCGTCGCCCGAGGGTTCGGCCTTGGCGAGGAGAGCCACCACGCGCTCCGCCGCCTCGGGCGGGAGCTGGCCGCCGGTCGGCAGGCCGAGATCGGCGAGCGTCCCCTGGATCGCGGACAAATCGATGCCGTCGCGCATGACCCGGTGGGCGATGCGCAACGGGCCGGTCCAGCCCGGCGCGTTGCCGAGCACGATGATTTCGTTGCGCATCAGCTCGATCCCCGCCGAGGCGCTGGCGCGGCCGGAATGGAGGTCGGTGCGGGTGCCGATCACCGAATCGTCGAGGGCGTCCGCCGGGATCTCGCCGAGGGCCAGCCCGATCCCGAGCGCCGAGGCGCCCCGGGACAGGCCCATCGAGGCATAGGTGTCGTGGGTGGCGACACGCTCGCCGCGGGCGGCGGCCTCCTGGATGCGGGCGCTGGTGAGGAGCGGGCACTTCACCTGGACGAAATGCACGTCGGCGGCGTCCTCCAGCCCCGCAGCCGCCATGGCACGCCGCACGGCGGCGGCGGTGGCGCGGACCTGCGCCATGCGGCCGATGTCTTCCGGCAAGAAATCGTCCGTGAAGGCAGTGCCGACGGCGAGCGCCCGTCCCGCGCCCGCCGGCCCCTCGCGCCGGGCGAGGACCAGGAGGTGGGGCGAGAGCCCGCCCTCGGTGCCGCCCGACATCACCAGGGCGACCCGGGCCCCGACCGTGGCCGGCGGGACGCCGAGGTGCGCGGCGAGGGCCGCTTCCAGCGCCATCACGGCGAGGGGCCGGGTGAAGTCGTTGACGCAGCCATTGCCCTCGGTCTTGCCGAACACCGCCACGATCTCGGCGGCGGCGACCGCGCCGGACGCGATCAGGGCGTCGAGGCCCGAGACGTCGGCGGGGTGCCGGGTCGGCACGCGGAAGACGAGGCATTCGGGCATCGGGTTTCCTCTCACGTGTCTTGTCGCGGTCCGGATATCGGCCGGGCGCGGGGGACGAGCCCGCTCCGGCCCGCGGCGCCCCGGCAGGCGCCCTTGCAAATGCGCCGCCAAGCCGGCCGAGATGCTGCGCCGCCACAAGCCTGACCATAACGGGCCTCCCGGGTAGCCGCACCGGGGGCGGATGCGCTAGTCTGGCCTCCCGCGCCCGGGAGGTCCGTACCCGATGCCGATACCGTTGAGCCGCAACCGGCGCTCCGTGTCCGCACGGGCCAGCCGGTCGCCCCGGGCCGAAGTGTCCGCCGGATGACCTTTCTTCCGCCCGTGCCCGCCCTCTCTCCGCAGCGGGTGCTGATCTACTCGCACGACACGTTCGGGCTCGGCCATCTGCGCCGGGCGCGGGCGATCGCGCATGCCCTGGTGGCGGCGGCGCCGGAGCGGCGGGTGGTGATCCTGTCCGGCTCGCCGGTGAGCCACGCCTTCCGGTTCGCCCCCGGGGTGACCTGCCGGCGCCTGCCGGGGGTGACCAAGCTCGCCAGCGGCGAGTATCAGAGCCTCGGACCCGGCCACGGCCTCGACGAGGTGGTGGCGACCCGCGCCGCCCTGATCCGCCACGTCGCCGAGCGCTTCGACCCCGATCTGTTCCTCGTCGACAAGGAGCCGGCGGGCTTCCACGGCGAGGTGCTGCCGGCGCTCCACCGCCTCAAGGCGCGGGGCTGCCGCCTCGTCCTCGGCCTGCGCGACGTGCTCGACGATCCGGACCTGCTGGCCCCCGAATGGGAGCGCAAGGGCGCGCTCGCGGTGCTGCCGCTCTACGATGCGCTCTGGGTCTACGGCCTTCGGGAGATCTACGCCCCCCTGGACGGGCTGGCGCTGCCGGCGGGCGTCGCCGAGCGCCTGACCTATACCGGCTATCTCCGCCGCGAGGCGCCCGAGGCCGATGGGCCCGACGAGGGCGGGGAGGAGCCGTTCCTGCTCGTGACGCCGGGCGGCGGCGGCGACGGGGTCGAGCTGGTCGAGGCGGTGGTGCGGGCCTACGAGGCGCAAAGCCTCGACCATCGGGCGCTCGTGGTGTTCGGCCCCTTCTTCCCGGGCGCCGAGCAGGCGGCGCTCGGCGCCCGCATCGCCGCCCATCCGCGGCTCGCCTCGCTCGGATTCGACGCGCGGCTGGAGCGGCTGATGCGCCGGGCGGCCGGCGTGGTGGCAATGGGCGGCTACAACACCTTCTGCGAGATCCTGTCCTTCGACCGCCCGGCCCTGATCCTGCCGCGGGTGCGGCCCCGGCGCGAGCAACTGATCCGCGCCCGCGCCGCCGCCCGGCTCGGCCTCGTCGGCGTCATCGAGCCCGGGCAGGACGCGGACGGCGCCCGCATGGCCGCGGCGCTCGACGCCCTGCCCCAGCGGCCGACCCCGTCCTCCCGGCCGATCCCCGGCCTCCTCGACGGCCTGACGGCGATCCGCCGGCTGGCCGCCGCCGCGGATGCCCGTTGCGTGGCCGCCGAGTAAGCGACCTTTCCCATGCCCCCGCTCCGCATCGCCGTCCTGGTCAAGGGCTATCCGCGCCTGTCCGAGACCTTCATCGCCCAGGAACTCCTCGGCCTCGAGGCCAGGGGACTGGACCTGTCGATCTGGTCGCTGCGGCAGCCGCATGACGGCGCCGTGCACCCGATGCACCGGCAGATCCGCGCCCCGGTCATCTACCTGCCGGAATACCTCCACCGGGCGCCGTGGCGGGTGCTACGCGGTGCCCTCGCGGCCCTGCGCCGGCCGGGCCTGTGGCCCCTCCTGACGCTCGTCCGGCGCGATCTCGCCCGCGACTTCACGCCCAATCGCGGCCGGCGCCTCGGCCAGGCCCTGGTGCTGGCCCGCGAATTGCCGGCCGGGATCGGCCATATCCACGTCCATTACCTGCATACCCCGGCCTCCGTGGCGCGCTACGCGGCGGTCTTGAGCGGGCGGAGCTGGAGCGCCTCGGCCCACGCCAAGGACATCTGGACCACGCCGGACTGGGACCTGGCGGAGAAGCTCGACGATGCGCGGCTCGCCTTCGCGGTCACCTGCACGGCGGCGGGCGCGGCGCGCCTGCGCGAGGTCGCGGCCGATCCGGGCCGGGTCTCGCT
>NZ_LABX01000220.1 GCF_001043915.1 Methylobacterium aquaticum
TGCCGGCCCCGTCGCGGGCGGGTGAGGGCCGAGAGGCCGGCGCCAGCCTCTCGGCCCTCACCCGCCCGCGACGGGGCCGGCAGTGCGTCGAGGGCCGGCCGGCCGAGGCGAGCGAGCACCCGGTTGACCTTGGCGAGCGCCCCGGCCGGGCGGCGGGCGATGAGGTAGTCGAGGGATTCCGGCAGGAAGGCGAGCACCGCCGGGACCAGCGCGAGCGCCACGAGGCCGCCGAAGACGTAGACCGAGCGCCAGCCATAGGCCGCGATGAGAGTGACCGAGAACGCCCCTCCCAGCGTCGCGCCGATCGGATAGCCCAGCGACATCAACGAGATCGACAGGTTGCGCCAGCGGTCGGTGGCGTATTCGGCCACCACGATGTTGACGGTGGCGAGCCCCCCGCCGATGCCGAGCCCGGTGAACAGCCGCACCAGGGCGAGTTCGGTCAGGTTGCCTGCGGCGGCGGCGGCCAGCATGCCGGTGCACAGGATGGCGAGGCACAGGAGCAGGGTGGTGCGCCGGCCGAAGCGGTCGCTGAGGGGCGCGATCAGCAGGGCACCGAGCCCCATCCCGGCGAGGCCGGCGCTGAACAGGAGGCCGAGATCGGTCGGCTTCAGGGCAAAGTCCTTGGCGATCGAGGCCGCCGTGAAGGCGACCACCAGCACGTCGAACCCGTCCAGCGCGCAGATCAGCACGCAGACCGCCACGGCGGCGACCTGGAACGGCGTCATGGCGCCCTGGCGGATCGCCGCGCGCGGATCGGTGAGGTCGGGTGTGGTGGACATGGCGTTCTTCCCCAATCTTGTGATGGTCTTTTTGATGATGCCCGGGTGATGGCACGCACCGTGTCATTCCGGGGCCGCGCAGCGGAGCCCGGACTCCAGATCTTCAGGTCGGAGAGAATGAAGCGGAGCGCCCTCCGCCTCCTTCTGACATTGCTGCGGTTCTGGATTCCGGGCTCTCGTCTTTGGCGAGTTCCGGGATGACGAGGGAGGCGGCCGAGGTGCGGCGGCTAGAGCGCTTCACGATTGCGTTGCCATCGCGAAGCTTCTCTCGCTCATTGATTTTGCCGCATTGTCTACGACGAACCGGTATCCACTTCGTCGGAAAATGCTCTATCCCTTACGAGCCGGACAGCCAGGTCTCATCCCGCCCGGTCCGCCGTATCGATCGTGATCCCGCCGCCCACCACCCGCGATACGCAGGTGCAGAGCTGGGCGTTCGCCGCCTTCTGGGCATCGCTGAAGAACACGTCGCGGTGATCGACCGTGCCGTCGAGGCCGAGGATCTTCACCGTGCACAGGCCGCATTCGCCGCGCCGGCAATCGTGGATCATGCCGACGCCCGCCGCCTCCAGGGCCTCCAGCAGGGTCTGGTTGCGGGAGACGACGATCTCCTTGGCGAGGCGCGGAATGCGGACCGTGAACGGCTCGGTGGCGTGGCGGCCGCCGGTGCCGAAGGTCTCGAACCGCAGCCCTTGCGCCGGGCGGCCGGCCTCCGCCCAGGCCCTGCGGGCCGCCTCCATCAGGCCGAACGGCCCGCAGAGATAGGCTTCGCCGCCGGGGGCGAGGCCGGCGATCGCCGCCGGCAGGTCGATCCGTCCGCCCTCCTGGTCGGTGACGGTCTCGAGCCGGTCGCCGATGCGCGCCCGCAGGTCGTCGGCGAGCGCCAGGTCCTGCCGGGTTCGCGCCGCGTAGAGCAGGCGGAACGGCGCGCCGGCCTGGTGCAGGGCCAGCGCCATGGCGTGGAGCGGCGTGATGCCGATGCCGCCGGCGACGAGCAGGTAGCCGGGCCGGCCGAGGGTGAGGCCGAAATGGTTGCGGGGACCCGAGATGCTGAGGCGCGCGCCGGGCTCCAGCCCGTGCATGTAGGCCGAGCCGCCGCGGCTGTCGGGCAGCCGCTTCACGGCGATGCGGTAGAGCCCGTCCGCCCCGGAATCGAGGAGCGAGTAGGAGCGGGTATCCGGCCGCTCGCCGATCATCACCGCCACCCCGAGATGGCTGCCGGGCGGGGCCGGTGCGGTCTCCGAGGGCGCGATCTCGAAGAGGCGGATGTCGGGCGTCAGCGCCCGGGTGGCGCGCAGGCGCGCCGGCTGCCAGTCGGTCGCGGCCATGGCGGTCATTCCGCCGCGATGCCGACGGACGGGAGGCGTTTGGCCGGATCACGGCCCTCCTTCGCCATCATCCCGTCGATCAGGCGGTGCGCCCACAGGGAGCCGGCATCGATGTTCAGGTTGTAGAACGGCTGGCGCGGCTGGCGGTCGATCGCCCGCTGCTGGGCCTCCAGCACGTCGTGGTCCTGGTCGTAGACGCCCTTGCCGTCATTGACGTGCGCCCGATTGAGGGACCGGGTCAGGTCCTCGTCGTCGGTGCGGAAGCTGCGCACGAAGTTCCAGAAATAGTGGCAGCTCGTCGCGGTCTCCGGCGTGATCGCCGCCAGGAAGAAGCCGTTCACGCCCTGGGAGCGGTCGCCCTGGCGGGCGCCGGTGCCGGCGAGCGCCACCCCGACATCGCCCGCCACCACGGTCGGCGCCTCGAAGCGGATGATCTGCCAGCGGTCGACGAGGCCGGGCTTGCCCAGGTTCCGCGCCCAGAACGGCGGCGCCTCGATGGCCTCCATCCAGCGCTCCACCGTGACGCAGCGGTCGGTATGCGTCACCTCGAACGGGCTGCGGGTGATCGCCTCGTCGCCGATGCTGCCGGCATGGACATAGGTTTCGTGGGTCAGGTCCATCAGGTTGTCGATGACCAGCCGGTAATTGCACTTCAAACTGTAGAAGGTGCCGCCCTCGCCGACCCACGGCGCGTCGCTGTTCCAGTGGAAATCCGGCACGAGGTCGGGATCGGCGAGCGCCGGGTCGCCCATCCAGAGCCAGACCAGGCGGTAGCGCTCGACCGCCGGGAAGGCGCGCACGCAGGCCGAGGGGTTGATGGTCTCCTGCGCCGGCATGAAGGTGCAGCGGCCCGCCGCGTCGAAGACCAGACCGTGATAGCCGCACATCACCTGGTCCCCCTTCAGGTGGCCCAGCGACAGCGGCATCAGCCGGTGCCAGCACGCATCTTCCAGGGCCGCGACCCCGCCATCGGTGCGGCGGTAGAGCACCACGTCCTTGTCGCAGATCCGCCGCGGCGTCAGCGCCCGGCCGATCTCGTGGCCCCAGGCGGCGGCGTACCAGGCGTTCAGCGGGAAGCCGTTCGGGTCGCTCATCGTGTCCCTCCCTCGCAGGGTGGCCGCACGGGTCTGTCGCCGCGTGCCGGCCGTCGATGCGGCGCCGGGCTTGGCCGTATCGGGCCACCGGCCGGAGCCCTCGCCGAGGACCCGCCGGAGCGCCGGCCGATGCTGCGCCGCACAAGAGTTTCGCGAGCCGGATCAAGTGTTTGGAATTGGTCCGGTTCGACACCGGGACGCTAGCCGGGACCTCCGGCCCCGACCATGGACGCGCCCCGGAATTTCTTGGACGGATCTGGCGCCGGCGATTAGCCTTACGGCCGGGAGGAGACGACGATGCCAACGCGGCTGGAGCGGCCGATCCCGGTCTTTCGCCTCTACGGCGAGACGGCCGAGGCGACGGTCCCGAGCTTCGTCCATGCCGAGCGGATCGGCACCAGCGCGGCCCTGCATGATTGGGAGATCGCGCCCCACCGTCACGGCGCCCTGACCCAGGGGCTGGTGGTCACGCGCGGCCATGGCGCCCTGTCGCTCGATGCCAGGCGCGAGGACTTCTCGGCCCCCTGGCTGGTCTGGGTGCCGTCCGGGGTCGTGCACGCCTTCTCGTTCCGGCCCGGCACCGACGGGGTGGTCCTGTCGCTCGCCGACGACTTCCTCGCCGCCGTGCTCGATCCCGACCCGGACGCGGCCCGTCTGCGCGCGACCACCGAGGCGACGTTCAGCGGCCGGTCGGGCTCGCCGGAGGAGATCGACCTCGACCTCGCGGGCCTCGTCGACACCCTGATGCGGGAGGCCGCGGGCGCCCTGCCGGGCGCGGCGAGCGCGGTCGCGGCCCTCACCAAGCTCCTGGTCGTCGGCGTGCTGCGCACCCGCGCCGCCCGCTCGATCACCGAGCCGGCCGCGCTCGCCCGCGCCGACCTGCACCGCCGCTTCCGCCGTCTGGTCGAGGCGCACTTACGCGAGGGCTGGCCGGTCGCCCGCTTCGCGGCGGCGCTCGGGGTCAGCCCGGACCGGCTGCACGCCGCCTGTTCCGAGGCGGTGCGGCGCTCGCCGCAAGGCATCCTGCACGATCGGCTGATGCTCGAGGCCAAGCGCAGCCTCGTCTACACCACGCTGCCGGTCTCGAAGATTGCCTTCGATCTCGGCTTCAACGATCCGGCGTATTTCTCGCGGTTCTTCGCGGCCCGTGCGGGCCTGAGCCCGGCGGCGTTCCGGCGGGCCAATCTGGCGCAGGAGTCCTGACGGCCGAACGACGATTGCGGGCGCAAGATGCGCCACCGCAGGGTTCGGATCACGGGTCAGGAGCAGGAAAGTGGCTCCCCGAGTAGGACTCGAACCTACGACAAGGCGATTAACAGTCGCCTGCTCTACCAACTGAGCTATCGGGGAACGTCGCTGCCGGTGGCCTCGGTGACCGCCGACGGGGGCTTCTTAGCCAGTTCACTTCGGCCGCGCAACCCCCCGATCTCGCGCCTCAGCGCGGCGGGCAGGCCGGGCCGAACGGGCCGACCGTCAGGTCGCCCTGGCGGGGGACATTGAGCACGAACGGCTCGGTGCCGCCCTGGCCGAACCCCATCAGGCCGAGATCGTAATCGCAGCGGTCGAGGATCGCCGAGAAGGTGTAGCTGTC
This sequence comes from Methylobacterium aquaticum, assembly GCF_001043915.1. Taxonomy (GTDB): domain Bacteria; phylum Pseudomonadota; class Alphaproteobacteria; order Rhizobiales; family Beijerinckiaceae; genus Methylobacterium; species Methylobacterium aquaticum. Next base: position 4,796 of record NZ_LABX01000220.1, read on the forward strand.
CTGCGCCACCGGCGGCCCGACCGGAACGAGGCGTCCGCGCGGTCCCCGTCCCGCGCAATGGGCCGCGATGTCGACCCGGCCCGGCGCCAGCATGCGGAGCGAGCGCGAGGAATGGGGCGGGATGCCGACGCTCGGTCCGCCGTTGCGGCTCGCCACCGCGAAATAGGGCGAGCGGTTGATGACGCGCCGGACGCACCCGGCCTCCGCCGCGCCGATGCCGGCAACGAGCAGAGCCGCCGCCGCCGACCACCGATAGAGCCGTTTCACGCCCGGCCGCATGGCATACCTCTCTCCTCACGCGAAGGACCGCGTGACACGCCCAACCTAACGCATCCCCACGCAACGGCCAGGCTTGGGATTGCGGACCCTCGGAACTGCGGATCCTTGCACCTGCGCAAAGCCGGCGCGCCGGAACGGAACGGCAGAGCTTGGCGTTGAGTTCCGATCTTCGTGCGGGGCGGCATTCCGGTGCCGCGCCGCGCCGCCCCGATCCACCGCCCGGAGCCCCGATGCGCCTTCGTACCCTCCTGCTGGCCGTGTTCCTGCTCACCGGCCTCGGCGGGCTCGCCGCTGCCTCGCCGCTGATGCCGAGCGCCGCGGTCACCACCGCCCTCGACCAGCCCTCGACGGTCGAGACCGTCCGCTGGCGCCGCCATCGCCACTGGCATCGCCGCCACTGGCATCACCGGCGCCATTACCGCCGGCACTGGCATCACCGGCGCCATTGGCACCATCGCCGCCATTACGGGCGCTACCAGTACCGGCGCCACCGGCATATGCGAGGGCTGCATTTCAGCCGTCCCGCCGCCGCCCGTCCGGCGCGCTGGATCGAGCCGCGCCAGGCGGGACGCTGAGCCTTGAGCGAGTGGCCGCCCGCACCCGGACCCGGGGACCGCAACCGCGACTGGCTCGATCTCGGCGGGGCGGCCCGCCCGGCCGCTCCCGCGGAGGCGCCGCCGGAGAGCCGGCCTGAGGGGCGGTTCGCGGGCATCTCCCGCGCCGCTGCCGGAGTTGGTGCCCGGATCGGCCCGGCCGCCCGATCCGGGTTGTCGCGGGTGCGGGCGGCCGCCGGCCGCGTCGCCGGGCATCCCGCCTCCCGCCGTGCCGCCTCGGCCACGGCGGCGCTCTGGCGTCCGGCCGCGGCCTTCGCCCGGCGGGTGCCCTGGCTCCGGCTCAGCGCGGCCAGCGCGGCGCTCGCGGTCGGCCTCGTCCTCGCTTACGCGGGCTACGCCCTCGCGACCCTGCCGGTGAATGGCGGGCTCACGGTGGAGCCCACCGCCTCCGCCCTGGTGATGCGGGCCGCCGACGGGCAGGCTTTCGCCACACGCGGCGTCATCAAGGGGGCGAAGCTTTCGCCCAAGGAGGTGCCGCCGGTCCTCGCCAAGGCGATCGTGGCGATCGAGGACCGCCGCTTCTACGAGCATCATGGCATCGACCTGCGCGGGCTCGCGCGCGCAGCCCTGCGCAACGCCGCCGCCGGCGGCACCCGCGAAGGCGGCTCGACCCTGACGCAGCAGCTCGTGCGGATGAGCTACCTGTCGCAGGACCGCACCCTGAAGCGGAAGGTGCAGGAGGCGGTGCTGGCCCTGTGGCTCGAATCGCAGCTGCCGAAGGACGAGATTCTCACCCGCTACCTCAACGCCGCCTATTTCGGCGCCGGCGTGTACGGCGCCGATGCGGCGGCGCAGCGCTATTTCGGCAAGCCGGCCAAGGACCTGACCTTGAGCGAGGCGGCCATGCTGGCGGGCCTGGTGCGGGCGCCGTCGCAGCTTGCCCCTCATCGCAACCTCGACGGCGCCCGGGGCCGCGCCGCCCAGGTGCTCGACGCCATGGTGGAGACCGGCGCGATCACGACGGCGGAGGCGGAGGCGGCCAAGCGCGCGCCTGCCACCGTCCGGGTGCCGACGGAGACGCCGGTCGGCACCAACTACTTCGTCGACAGCGTCGCCGAGTCGGTCCGCGCCCTGATCGGCACCGGGCCGGCGGACGCCACCGTCCGCACCACCCTCGACCTGACGCTCCAGAACATCGCCGAGAGCGTCATCGCGCGGCGCCTCGACCAGGACGGCGAGCGGCGCAAGGTCTCGCAGGCCGCCCTGGTGGCGATGTCGACGGACGGGGCGATCCTCGCCATGGTCGGCGGGCGCGACTATGCCGACAGCCAGTTCAACCGCGTCACCCAGGCCAAGCGCCAGCCGGGCTCGCTGTTCAAGCTGTTCGTCTACCTGACCGCGATGCGCCAGGGCTACCGGCCGGATTCGACGATGATGGACCGGCCGACCCAGATCGGCGAGTGGGAGCCGGAGAATTACGGCGGGCGCTACCGCGGCGCGGTCTCGTTGCGCACCGCCTTCGCCCATTCGATCAACACCGTGGCGGTGCAGCTCGCCGAGGCGGTGGGGATGCCGGCGGTGATCGAGACGGCGCGCGGCCTCGGCGTCACCTCGGACCTGCCGAACCTGCCGAGCCTCGCCCTCGGCTCGGCCGAGACCACGCTCCTCGAGATGACCCGCGCCTATGCGGCGGTGGCGGCGGGGGCCGAGAGCATCGAGCCCTACAGCGTGCGCCAGATCCTCGCCCGGGAGCAGCCGCTCTACACCCGGCCGCAGACCGCCCCGACCCCGGCCCGCGACCAGGCGGCCCGCACCGCGATGCTCGACCTGCTCAGCGCCGTGGTCCGCGAGGGCACCGGCAAGAACGCCCGGGTCTCGGTGCCGGCCGGGGGCAAGACCGGCACCACCCAGGACAGCCGCGACGCCTGGTTCATCGGCTTTGCCGGCGACCTCGTGGTCGGCGTCTGGCTCGGCAACGACGACAATGCGCCGATGGCCGGCGTCACCGGCGGCGACATGCCGGCCCTGATCTGGCGCGATGTCGTCACCCAAGCGCTGGCGGCCCGGGCCAAGGCCGGCAAGGGCGAGGCGCCCAGGCCGGAGGCGGCGCGCCAGAATCCCGGGACCTCCCCGGGGCCGCGGCCGGAAACCGCGAGCCTGCCTGAGCCGGACGCCGATCCCCGGGCGCGGGACCTTGACGATCGCGACGTGACGGGCCGCGCAGTGCTGCGGGGCAGCCCGGCGGTGGTCGATACCGGCACGCTCGATTTCGACGGGCGCACGGTGCGGCTCGTCGGGGTCGACGGCCTCTCGGGCCGCAACGCCCGCGAACTCGGCCGCTATTTGCGCCGGCGCGACGTCGCCTGCGCGCCGGCAGGGGAGGGGGGCGCCTATCGCTGCTCCCTCGACGGGAAGGACCTGTCCGAGCTGATCCTGTTCAATGGCGGCGGCCGCGCCAGTGCCGATGCCACGCCGGACCTGCTCGCGGCCGAGGAGCAGGCCCGTTCGAACCGGATCGGGATCTGGCGGCGGTGACGGTCCTGCCCGGCGCGATCGCTCGCCCGCCTACTGGCCCGTCAGGCAGGGGGCCAAAGCCGCCTTGAGCCGGTCCGCGTCGGCGGCCGAGACCGGCACCGTCACCAGGATCGGGGCATCGCCCTTGCGCGGACTCTCCTGACGCCAGCGCAAGGTTCCGGGCCCGGCACTCGCCGCGGCCGCGATCGTCCTGAGCTTGCGGAGCGCGGCCTCCTCGCCGCGGAGGGCCGCGGCGACGCCGAGGGAGAAGCTCGTGCCGTCGACCGCGATGGCGCCGCTGGCCGGCAGGCGCACGCCTTGCGCGACCGTGATCTCCGTCAGCGGCTTGCGGGTGCCGGTCGGGCCCTCGAAGGCGCCGAAGTCGAACCGCTTCTCCAGGGCGTCGAAGTTCGGGACCTCGACGCCGATCACCAGGCTCCCGGCCGCGGTGCGCGACTGCCTTGGGGTGCAGCCGAACGCCATCGCGACGTCCCGACTCTCGGGGCCGATCACCGCCTTGGCGGGCAGCTTCACCTCGACGGCCAGGGCGGCGCCGCTCCAGGCCATGGCGGTCAGGACAAGGGCAGCTCTCGGGAACGTCATCGTCGAATCTCTCCGGCGCAGCGGGAGGGGCCGCCGAGTTATAGGCGCGCGGGATCCCACGCCAGCACGGATCACATCTTCCGCCATGCCGATCTAACCAGGATCGCAGGGGGCATCGCTCCTGGCAGGAGGCTCCGCCCCGCTGTTTCACCTGCGCCCGGGCTGCGTTTTGCCGCAGGGACGGGATCACCCGACTTGCGACGGGCTCCCGTCATGCCCGTGGTGGGTGCCGATCACGCAGAGCGCCAGTCCGGCAATGCCGGCCAGGGTGCCGATCGCGGTCTGGAAGCGCCAGGAGGCGTAGTAGCCAGCGGTGCCGATCACGACGCCCAGCAAGGTGAGCACGACGCTGCGGGCCGAGGCCCCCGGCTTGTCCGGGAGGCCCCGCTTCTCGGGATGCGATCGGGCGGAATCGTGCTGCATCGTCGCCGTGCCTTCCTTCGCCGCGCCGTGGTCCGCGGGAGCCGGGGGGGCGGCTCCCCTCTCCCATCGGAGAAACGCGGCAGAGGCACACCGGCTTCGTCGTCCCTTGCAGATAAAACGAGGCGGCGCGTGTTTGCACCGGTGACAATCGAAGGCGGTTTTGTCTTGGCGCGCGTTCCCCTCTTCCCCTCGCGAGAGGGATCCCGCGCTTGAAAATGGAACCGCCCAATCAATGGCCTGTGGCTGGTTTCGATCGCACCGGCAGGATGATCTCACCTGCCTCAAGTCTGGAATAGAAAAACTTGCTCAAACAGGTACTCGGGATGGGCCGGCTCGCATCGGCCGATCACCAGGGCGGACACCGGTCGCTCGTTCCCTGGTGACCGGCCCTCCCGCGTGTCCTCTCCTGGCCCCTCTCAGCGGCCCTCGCCGCCGATGCGGGAGAAATCCGCCACCTCGCGGGTCGCCGCCCGGAGCGCGTGGAGCAGGGCGAGGCGGTTGGCGCGCAAACGCGCGTCGTCGGCATTCACCGTGACCGTGTCGAAGAAGGCGTCGACCGGCGCGCGCAGGGCCGAGAGCGCCCGCATCGCGCCCTCGAAATCCTCCGCCGCCACCGCCCGGCCCGCCTCGGCGCCGGCACTCCGCAGGGCGTCCGCCAGGGCTGCTTCCTCCGGCAGGCTCAGGAGCGCGGGATCCGGCGCCGCGTCGTAGGCGCGGCCGTCCTTCTTCTCCTCGATCCGCAGGATGTTGGCGGCACGGCGCGAGCCGGCCAGCAGGTTCTTGCCGTCCTCGGTGTCGAGGAAGCGGCCGAGCGCCTCGACGCGGCGCACCACCATCAGCAGGTCGTCCTGGCCCGGAAGCGCGAAGACGGCGTCGATGAGGTCGTGGCGGGCGCCCTGGTCGCGCAGGTACACCTTCAGCCGGTCGGCGAAGAAGGCCAGGAGGTCCTCCGCGAAGGCGCCCGAGTCCCGCCCGTGCCCCGAGGCCGCGGTGGCGATCTGCGCCCGCAGGGAAATTCGCGCCTCGCTGGCGAGGACGAGGCGGATGACGCCGAGCGCCGCGCGCCGCAGGGCATAGGGGTCCTTGCTCCCCGTCGGCTTCTCGTCGATCGCCCAGAAGCCCACCAGGGTGTCGAGCTTGTCGGCCAGCGCCACCGCCACCGAGACCGGCCCGGACGGCACCCGGTCGCTCGGGCCCAGCGGCTTGTAATGCTCTTCGATCGCCGCGGCGACCGTCGGGTCTTCGCCCTGCTCGGCCGCGTAGTAGCGGCCCATCAGGCCCTGCAATTCAGGGAACTCGCCGACCATCTCGGTGACGAGGTCGGCCTTGGCGAGGCGGGCGGCCCGCTCCGCCAGATCGGGATTCGCCCCCACCACCGGCGCCAGCGCCCGGGCGAGGCTCGCGATCCGCGCGACGCGGGCTCCTTGCGTGCCGAGCTTCTCGTGGAACACGATGGTGTCGAGCCGGGGCAGCCGGTCTTCCAGCTTCACCTTGCGGTCGGTCTCCCAGAAGAACGCCGCATCGGAGAGGCGCGCCCGCACCACCCGCTCGTTGCCGGCGACGATCGCCGCGCCGCCATCGGAGGCGACGAGGTTCGAGACCAGGATGAAGGCGTTGGCCAGCCGCTCGCGTCCGTCCGGGCCGGGGGCGCCGCGCAGCACGAAGCACTTCTGGTTCGCCCGGATGGTCGCGCGGATCACCTCCGGGGGAATGCTCAGGAAGCGCTCGTCGAAGGCGCCCATCAGGGTCACCGGCCACTCGACGAGGCCCGCCACCTCCTCCAGCAGGCCCTCGTCCTCGACGAGATCGAGGCCGCGCGCGAAGGCGAGGTCGCGGGCGTCGTGCAGGATGATGTCCTTGCGGCGATCGGCGTCGAGCACCACGAAGGCCCGCTCCAGGGCCGGCAGGTAATCGGCGAAGCGGCGCACCTCGATCGCCTGCGGCGCCAGGAAGCGGTGGCCGCGGGTGGTGAAGCCGATCTCGACCCCGTCGATGGCGAAGGGCACCACCTCGGGCGTCTCGGTCTCGGGGCCGAAGCTCGCGACGATCGAGTGCAGCGGCCGCACCCAGCGCAAGGAACCCGGCTCGCGCGAGGCGGCGCCCCAGCGCATCGATTTCGGCCAGGGGAAGCTCTTGATGATCGCCGGCAGGATCTCGGCCAGAACCTCGATCGTCTCGCGGCCGGGCCGCTCGATCACCGCGACGTAGAACTCGCCCTTCTTCGGATCGGAGACGATCGTGGCCTCGTCGAGGCTGGCGAGGCCGGCGCTCTTCAGGAAGCCCTGGATCGCGCCCTCGGGGGCGCCGACGCGGGGGCCTTTGCGCTCCTCGCGCACGTCCTGGCCGCGGGCCGGCAGGCCGGCGACGTGGAGGGCGAGGCGGCGGGGCGTCGCGAAAGCCTTGGCGCCCTCGTAGAGGAAGCCGCGCTCGACCAGCGCGTCGGTGACGAGCTTGCGCAGGTCCTCGGCCGCGCGCCGCTGCATGCGGGCGGGGATTTCCTCGGAGAAGAGTTCGAGCAGCAGGTCGGGCATCGGGCGGCCTCAAGGCCCTCCGTCGGGAGAGCCCGGAATCGGGAAAGGATGATGACGGGCGGTGTAGCGCCGGGCGGCGCGGATGTCAGGCAGCGGGCACTATGCCCGCGAGACCGCCCGCATCGGTGCGCCGCCAGGCCTCGCCGCAGGCCTTGGCCAATTCCCGCACTCGCAGGATGTAGCTCTGGCGCTCGGTGACCGAGATCACCCCGCGGGCGTCGAGCAGGTTGAAGACGTGGCTGGCCTTGATGCATTGGTCGTAGGCCGGCTGCGCCATGCGGTGGCGCGGGTCGTTGCTCTGTCGGTCGGCTTCGCCGACCGGCCCGGGCTCGCCAGCCTTGAGGTAGGCGCGGCAGGCGGCCTCCGCGTCGCGGAACTGCCGAAAGAGCATCTCGGTATCGGCGGCCTCGAAGTTGTGGCGCGAATATTCCTGCTCGGCTTGCAGGAACACGTCGCCATACGTGACCTTCTCGTCGCCCTCGCGGCCGTTGAAGTTGAGATCGTAGACGTTCTCGACGCCCTGGACGTACATCGCCAGACGCTCGAGGCCGTAGGTCAGTTCGCCGGCTACGGGTGAGCATTCGAAGCCAGCGACCTGCTGGAAGTAGGTGAACTGGCTCACCTCCATCCCGTCGCACCAGCATTCCCAGCCGAGGCCCCAGGCGCCGAGCGTCGGACTCTCCCAGTCGTCCTCGACGAAGCGGATGTCGTGCAGGCCGAGATCGACGCCGATCGCCTTCAGCGAATCCAGGTACAGCTCCTGGAGATTCGGCGGGTTCGGCTTCAGGATCACCTGGAACTGGTAATAATGCTGGAGCCGGTTCGGGTTCTCGCCGTAGCGCCCGTCCTTCGGCCGGCGCGAGGGCTGGACGTAGGCCGCCTTCCAGGGCTTCGGCCCCAGCGCCCGCAGGGTGGTGGCCGGATGGAACGTGCCCGCCCCGACCTCCATGTCGTAGGGTTGGAGGATCACGCAGCCCTGCGCGGCCCAGAACCGCTGGAGCGTCAGGATCAGCCCCTGGAACGAGCGGGTCGGCTGGAGGTCGGCGTCGGTGGCGGTCATGGTCTCGGGGGCTCGGGCTCGCGGTGTCGGCTCGGGGCGATTCTCGGGCCGGAGCCTTAGAACCGGCAGCCTCCGAGTCAAGCGCGCGTGCGCCATCGCACCCGTCCGCAGGAACGGCGGAACCGGGGAACGGTCAAGCTCGTTGACAGTACAGATCAGACGAGGACGCCGCCGGATACGTCCGGAGACTTGGCGCGAGACTCGGGGAGACTGTCCATGACGAACCGCCTGACCTTGGTCGCCGCCGCCGCGCTCCTGTCCCTGATCGCGACCCCGCTGGTGGTGCGGGCCGGGGCCGGGGCGCCGCAGAGCGAGCCGGCCGCCGCCCTCGCCGAGACCACGGTCGCCGCCGAGGCCCCGGCCCCGGCCTGCCGGACCGTGCGGGTGGTCTATGCCGGCTACGGGGCGCCAGCCTGCGCGCGGTGAGGGCGCGCGGCAGCGCAACACTGGTGAGGATGCTCCCGCTCATCCCGCTCGCGACCTCGTCCCGACCGGCGCTCACAAGACCGGCATCGCCCCCGCCACCGTCACCAGCGCCCCCGAGGTGTAGCTGCTCTCGTCCGAGGCCAGCATGACGTAGGCCGAGGCCAGCTCCGCCGGTTGGCCCGGGCGGCCGAACGGGACCTGGCTGCCGAACGATTTTACGGAATCCTCCTCCATCCCGGACGGGATGAACGGGGTCCAGATCGGGCCCGGCAGCACGCCGTTCACCCGGATTCCCTTCTCGGCGAGCAACTGGGCGAGGCTCAGGACCAGGTTGCTGAGCGCCCCCTTGGTGGCGCTGTAGGCCAGCAGCGACGGCATCGGGTGCTTGGAGTTCACCGAGGACGTGAAGATCACCGAGGCGCCGGGCTTGAGATGGGCCACGGCCGCTTTGGTGACGATGAACGATCCGAAGACGTTGGTGCGGAAATGGTCCTCGAAGACCTGGTCGTCGAGCGATTCCAGATCCTGGTTCGGCTGCTGGAAGGCGCCGTTATTGACCACGACGTCGAGGCGGCCGAACGTCTCGACGGTGCGGGCGACGATTGCGCGGCCATAGGCGCGGTCCTTCAGGTCGCCCGGCAGCAGCAGGGCGCGGCGCCCGGCCTTCTCGACCCATTGGGCGACCGCCTCGGCGTCGCCTTGCTCGGCCGGCAGGTAGGAGATCGCCACGTCGGCGCCCTCCCGGGCATACGCGATGGCGACGGCCCGGCCGATGCCGGAATCGCCGCCGGTGATCAGGGCCGCCCGGCCGGTGAGCTTGCCCGAGCCCGTGTAGCTCGCCTCGCCGTGGTCGGGCTCCGGTTTCATCCGCCCGGTCAGGCCGGGGAAGCCCTGGGGCTGGCC
>NZ_LABX01000221.1 GCF_001043915.1 Methylobacterium aquaticum
GGCCGCCGGAGCCTTCCGGCCGCCCATCCCCACCAGCCCGTCATCGGTGAGGGCGACCGCCCGCAGCTTCGCCGGGGGGATGAAGTCCTTCGACAGGGTGGCGACGAAGCTCGGCACCATCCCGAGGCGCTGCGCCGCCTGCCAGCCGGCATGGTGCAGGACCGTGCGGAGCTTCACCTGCTCGGCGAAGGCGGCGCGGGTGGACGCCTGCGACAGCGGCGGCTTGTCGGCCATCGGCGCCACCATCTGGCGCCGCACCGCCCGAAGCGCAGCAGGGCTCGGCTCGGTCTTGGTGTCGTTGGCGACCATCCATTGCAGGACGATGAAGGCGGTGAGCACGTCGCCGGCATCGTCCGGCCGCAGGTCGGTGTCGGAGAGGAAGCTCCGGAAGATCGCGTCGTAATCGTGCCGAGCCATCTCCCGGGCGACCTCGGCCGCGGCGATCGGGTTGGTGGCACGCAGCTCCCGGACATGGCGGGCGACCGTGGCGGCCCGCAGCTCCGCATTCGAGGCGAAGGGGAGGGCGGGGGCGGCATTCCCTCCCTCCGCCCGGGCGGCATCGCCGACCGACCGAGCCTCGATCCGCGCGCCGAGGGTCTGGAACGGCTGCTGCTGCGTTCCCTGGAGGATGCCCGTGCCGACATCCTGGGCCGGCGCTGCGGCGACCAGCAGCGGGATCAGGGCGGCGGCGACGGGGATGACGGCGATCTTGCGAGTCATGGTGCGTTCCGCGCTCGGACGACGATGGGGGACGGCAGGCGGGCGCCGTCCGGGCCTGGGCTCCGCCTCACGGCCAGCGGATCCCGAACAGCGCCAGCACGCCGGCGACGGCTGCGCCGATCAGCGTCAGCGCCATGAAGGGCAGGAGCGGGATCATCAGCCAGCCCATCGTCATCAGGGTGTAGAGCAGGCCGCCGATGTCGAGGCCGGCGATCCGGCAGGTTTGCGCCCGGGCCTCGTTGACCGTGCACCCGGTCAGGCGGGCGACGACCAGGGCGAGGACGAGCAGCAGGAACGGGGTCCAGACGATCAGCACGCCGAGGAGGAGCATGCGTCGGTTCCCTCTGCGCCGGGTGCCGGCCAGCGGCGCCGCGCTCATCGCGAGGTCCCGGCGCAGGGGCGCCAGACCCGCTGGTATCCGGCATCGCCGGGCCGGCCATAGCACCAGCCCGCCGATTCGAGCCGCCGGTCGACGGCGTCGCGGCGGGTGCAGGCGTCGCGCGTGGCGGGATCGTCGCCGCGCCCGCCCCGGCAAACGGCGTTGAGGGTGCCCCAATCCCGCACCAGCCCCGGACCGTCTGCGGCCGGGCCTGCTCGCGCGACGCATTCCGTTGCGGCAAGGCCGAGGAGCGCAGCGGCGAAGACCAACGGTCGTTGAAAACGACCTTTGGTGCCGTTCTCGAATATTCGCCAAGCCTTTGGCTTGATGTCGAAAATTCGAGATGGGCCATGGGTCCGATGCGTCAGCATCGTGGGCCGTTGGTATAACAGGATGATGCGATGGGCCACGCGCCGTCCTCAGCGCATCGCGACCGAGGCGGCCACGCGATCGGCGCGGGCGAGCGCCTCGGACCGGTCCGCCGGCGTTAGGCCGAGGACGCGCAGGTAGGATCGCCCGTCGAACCGGATTACCTGCGTGACGGCGAGCGGACGGCCGCTCCTTGCGTCCGAGCCGGTGGCGCGCAGGCGCAGCACCACCGCGCCGTCACGGGTCGCCCGGTCCTCGTCGGTGACCGTGACGTCCCTGATCTCGCGGAAGGTGGCGAGCGCCTTGCGGGCGAAGGCGCCCTCCTGGCCGGCCGGCACGGCGGCCCGCCCCATCGAGGGGGCGACGACGACCATTGGCTGCGCGCCGTCGGGATCGACGTCCTTCGGGCCGTCGGTGAGCATCAGGGCATTGCCCATCAGCGTGCGCACCGGGCGGAAGCCCGCGAGGTCGCCGACGGCATAGGGCAGGGCCGCGATCTGGTCGGCGAGGCTGCCGGGCGCCCGGAACGCGATCGTCGAGAGTGCCGCCTCGACCGCCTCGTCCGGCATCTGCCCGCGCGCCGCCTCGGGCACCTGCACGGTGATGAGGCCGGTACCGGAGGCGCCGCGCACCACCGCGACCCATTTGGCGTAGGTGAGCCCGTTGGCCGCCTGGCTGCCGCGCAGCACCCGGCCCTCGCCGCCGGCGACGCCGAGCGGGGTGCCGGGACCGTGCGCCTCGAAGCCGGTCGCGCGCAGGGCCTCGGGGGTGAACCGTTCCACGAGCTGGCCGTAGGCCTCGGCCGGCATCTCGGTGATGAGGATCGAGGCGCCCGAGCGATGCTCGAACCCGGCAAAGCCCTTCGAGGGCGTCATGCCGGGCGGCGGCACCAGGCCGACCGAGGCGGCGGCCGGGAACACCGCCTCGGCGGCGAGGGCGGGCGAGGCGAGGACGCCGAAGGCGGCCAAGAGCCGGCCGGCGGCGAGAATGGGCCGGCCGGCGGCGAGAACGGGCCGGCCGGCGGCGAGAATGAGCCGGCCGACGGCAAGAACGGGCCGGCCGGCGGCGCGGGGCAGGACGGATGCCATTTCAGGATCTCCGGGAGTTCAGTGCGAGGAATTCAGCGTGTCGCGACGCGGCTGAGCACGAAGGTGTTGCCGGAGAACTGGACCTGGCCGGGCGCGCTCATGTGCTCGAGCATCAGACGCAGGTTGCGGCCGAGGCGGGCGGAGTCGGAGCGGGTCTCGTACCAGTACTCGGCGGCGGACGCCCCGGCCCGCACCGGGCGGTGGTGCTCGTAGCAGCGGAACGCCGCCATGTACTCCTCGGCCGCCTGGACCTCCTGGGCCGAGAACCCGTTGAGCCGCACGACGTAGGCCGTCGGCAGGCCGCCGCAAGCCTCACCCGTCGGGCCACCGGCGCCCGGCGCCGCGACGGCGCCCGGGACGGAGGCGGCGCCGGGATCGGCCCCGCGGCGGGGCGCCACCACCCCGTCGAGCTTCGCGGTGAGCGCCGCGGCGACGTCGCCGGCGATGACCTTCGCCTCCGCGCCGACCCGCTCGAGCAGGCATTCGCGGTCGCACCCCTGCGGCAGCGGCGGCAACTGCACGCCCGCCACCTCGAACGACCCGAGCGACTGGCCCGTGCGCACGTTGAGGAGCCGGCCCGGGATGCGAACCTCCGGCCGCACGATGTCGGAATAGGCCGATTTCGACGCCGAGGCGTAGATCTGGAACACCGCGACCACGTCGAGGGGCGGGTTCGAGACTGCGCGGGCGACCTCGATCAGCTCGGCGTCGCGCCGGCGCACCCGGTTCGCTTGGGTGAAGCCCATCGCCACCGCGGTCTCGTCGTAGACGTTGTAGCCGCGCAGATTCATCGTCTCGGAGAGTTCGGCGATCACCCGCTGGAAAATGCGGTTGCCGCGCGGCACTGAATCCTCGTCGGCATCCTCACCCATCACCACCACGGTGGGTTTGGGCTGGGCCAGCGCCGGGCCCGCGGCGAGGGCGAGGCCGAGGGAGAGTGCGGCGAGGGCGGCGCGGCGCGCAGCGGCACGGATGGGCAGCATCGTGTCCTCCTGTCGGTCGGATCGGTCGGTCACTCGGAGCAGGGCCGCGGCGTCGGCGCCGCGTCGAAATCGTCGAGGTCGAGGGCCACCCGCCGGCGCGGATCGGCCAGGCTGAAGAACGGGGCCGCGCAGGTCGCCTCGACGGCCGGCCCGGGGACGATGAGCCCGCCGTGGCGGGCGGGCGCGATCAGGCTGACCTCGACCCGGCGGTTGACCCGCGACAGCGGGGCGGCCGGGTCCTTCGGGCGGCTCGGGCCCCAGCCATGCACGCGCAGCCGCTCCGGCGCGATGCCGTAGGTCTCGACGAGGTGGGCCCGCACCGCCCGGGCCCGGGCGAGGGACAGGCGCCGGTTGTGGGCGGGCGCACCCGCCGCGTCGGTGTGGCCGGCGATGAGGAAGCCGTGGCCGGCAAGAACGCGCGAGGCGAGCGCCTGGCCCAGCGGCTCGAGCTGGATGCGCGCCTCCGGCGTCAGGCGGGCGCTGTCATAGGCGAAGAACACCGTGAGATCGACCGTGCGGCCCGGGTCGACCCGCACGGACGGCCCGCCGTCGTCGGGGCTGAGCGCGCGCGCCGGCGCGCCGGGTGGAAGTCCCGGATTCCCGTCGGCGAAGGGGGCGAGGGAGCGGATGATCGCGGTCGCCGACGGGTTGCGGGTCTCCGCCTCCGCCGTCCCGGCCTCGTCCGGCCTTTCCCGGGCACCGGGCGCCTCGGTCAGCGGGTTCGCCCGCGCCGCGCCGCCGAGGGCGACGACGAGGCCC
>NZ_LABX01000222.1 GCF_001043915.1 Methylobacterium aquaticum
GGCCCCCGCCGGAGCGTCGCGCAGGAACCGGGCAGCACCGCGACGATCCGGCGGGGGCCGACCACGAGGCCGGTGGCGGCCGCGGGCCCGGCCGCGGGTACGGTCGTCGGTCCTACCGTCGCTCTTGCCGTCGGTCCTGCCGCCGGCGCCGCCGGGGGGGCCTCGCCCGGGAAGGGCACGAAGCTGTTGGCGATCGCGATCACCAGCCGGTCCATCTCCCGGGCCGAGGCTTTGTCGTAGGCGAGGGTGAAGCCGCGGATGCCCGCGGGGCCGGCGGCGTGGCGGATGTAGAACTTGCCCGCCGTCGTCTCGCCGGTGACGACCGTGAAGTCCGGCCGCTTGAGGGAATAGGTCACCTTGCGGTCAGGGGTCGCCGCGGAGTTCTGGGCGAACAGGGCGTCGAGGTCGCTCTCGCCGGGGGGGCTGGCCTTGGTGTCGAGGGTGATGCGCCCGTCCGGGCTCTGCCAGCGGGTGCCGCCGGACAGGCGGCTGCGCTTCGAGAGCAGCCGCTCGGGAACCCCGATGACGACGCCGGTGGCGGCATCCGGCGCCACGGTGAACCGGGCCGCCCGGCGCGCCGCCTCGCCGGCAGCCAGGAGGGCGGCGCGGGCGGGCTCGTCCAGGATCCCGGTCGCGGCGGTCCCGGACATCGTCTGCCAGGCGCCGATCGCCTCGTAGGTGCGCCGGCCGAAGGTGCCGGTGACGACGCTGGTGTAATTGCCGGCCCAGACGAGGGCGTCCTGCACCGCCCGGCGCTCCGCCTCGGGCCGGGCCTCGAAGGCGGCGCGGGCGGCCTCGAAGGCCGGATCGGGCGTGGCCGGGCCCGGGGGGCGCGGCGCGGGCGCCTTCGCGGCGGGACCGGTGGTTCCGGGCGCCGTGGGACGAGGCCCCTGCGCGACGGCCGCCGGCGCGAGGGCACCGCAGGCGAGGAGCGGCAACAGGCCGGCGGCGAGCAGGCGGGCGGATCGCGGCATCGGGCTCTCCGAAGACAGGCGCCGGACCTTGGCAGAGGCGAAGCCGGACTTCCAGGCTCGTTCCGCCTCGGTCCTGTGCCGATCCGTCTTGATATTGGATCGGCCAACGCCTTTCCGTGGCGAAGTGGAACCCGGATCGGCGCGAGACCTGACCACAAGGAGACCTGAGCGAACCGGATCCGAGCGAAATCGATCGTTCCGGCTCGACATCCGATTGCACCGCGACCGGGTGCTGCTTAGGCTCCGCCCGCGCGGGGAATCGCTGCGAGGCCGGACATGTCGCTCATCACCAGGGTCGGTCGCATCGCCATCGGCTTGGCTGGCGGAATGGCCGGCATGCTCACGGCACTCCCCGGCGCGGAGGCCCAGCCGGCCCCGAACCCGGCGCCCCGCCGGGCCGCCCTGGTGCAGCCCGCGCCCAGGCCCAAGAGCTTCGTGCGCCCGGCGCTGGCCAGCGAGGCGGTGCGGCTCGAGGCGCGGGTGAGGGAGGAGGGTGGCGCCGCCGGCAAATCCGCCGCGCAATGGCGCCGCGAGGCCGAGACCCTCAAGGGCAAGGACGACACCGACGGGGCGCTCGCCGCCTATCGCCGTGCCGCCGTCGCCGAACCGTCGGACTGGCGCAACTGGTATGCCCTGGCGGAGACCGCGGGCGATGCCGAGAACGACGATTACACCACGAACGAGAAGCTGAAGACGGAGGCCCGGGCTGGCGCCTACCTGGCCTATCAGCGGGCGAGCGCCCCCGCCGACGAGGCGCGGGCGCTCTCGCTCCTCGGCGCGGCCCTGGCCAAGCAGGAGAGCTGGCGCCCGGCGCTCGAAGCCTATGCGGCGAGCCTGGCACTCGCGAGCGACCCGGAGACCGCCAAAACCTACGAGGCGCTGCGCGACGAGCACGGCTTCCGGGTGCTCGACTACAAGGTCGATTCCGACGCCGCGGCGCCGCGGGCCTGCTTCACCCTGTCGGAGACCATCGACCCGAAGGCGGATGTGGCGCCCTTCGTCGCCGTCTCGGGCGCGAGCGACACCGCCGTGACCGCGCAGGAGCAGCAGGTCTGCGTCGACGGCCTGCGCCATGGCGAGCGCTACGGCGTGGTCCTGCGCCAGGGGCTGCCGTCCACGGTCGGCGAATCCCTCCGCAAGGCGGCCGATTACGAGATCTACGTCCGCGACCGCAGCCCGCAGGTGCGCTTCACCGGCCGCAACTACGTGCTGCCGCGCACCGGTCAGGCCGGCGTGCCGCTGATCTCGGTCAACGCCGCGAAGCTCGACGTCGAGGTGGTGCGGATCGGCGATCGCGGGCTCCTGCCGGCCCTGCGCTCCGACGAGTTCCTGTCGCAGCTCTCCGGCTCGAGCCTGCGCACCATCGCCCGCGAGCGCGGCGTGGCGGTGTGGAAGGGCACCCTCGACACGGCGCCGGCGGAGACCAACCGCGAGGCGGTGACGGCCTTCCCGGTGCTCCAGGCGGTCGGCAAGGTCGAGCCTGGGCTCTACGTGATGATGGCGCGGCCGAGCGGCACCGCCGCGCTGGCCGACGAGGAGGGCGGCTACGAGAGCGAGGCGACGCAGTGGTTCGTGGTTTCCGACCTCGGGCTCACCGCCTTCAAGGGCCGGGACGGAATCCAGGTCCTCGCCCGCTCCCTCGCCTCGGCCTCCGTGCTGAAGGGGGCGGAGATCCGCCTCGTCGCCCGCAACAACGAGGTGCTGGCGACGCGCAGCACCGACGGGCAGGGCGTCGCCGCCTTCGATCCCGGGCTCGCCCGCGGCGAGGGCGGGGCGGCCCCGAGCCTCGTCGTGGCGCGGCTCGGCGACGATTACGGCTTCCTCGACCTGAACTTGAGCGCCTTCGACCTCGCCGATCGCGGCGTGAAGGGCCGGCCGGCCCCGGGCGCGGCGGAGGCTTATCTGTTTCCCGAGCGCGGGGTCTACCGCTCGGGCGAGACGGTGCAGCTGACCGCGCTCCTGCGCGACGCCAAGGGCGCGGCGATCCCGACCCTGCCCCTGACCCTGGTGGCCAAGCGCCCGGACGGCGTCGAGTACCGCCGCGCACAGGTGGCCGATGCGGGCCTCGGCGGCCGGGCCTTCTCCCTGCCGCTGCTCTCCGGCATCCAGCCCGGCACCTGGCGGGTCGTCGCCTATACCGACCCGAAGGCGCCCCCGGTCGGCGAGGCGACGTTCCTCGTCGAGGATTACGTGCCGGAGCGCATCGAGGTGACCCTGACGCCGGCCGAGGCCGCCCTGAAGGCGGGAGAGCCGGCAACGGTGTCGGTGGCGGCCCGCTATCTCTACGGCGCGCCGGGGGCGGGCTTGAGCATCGGCGGCTCGGTGGCGGTGCAGCCGGCGGCCCGCAGCGGCATCAAGAATTTCGAGGAGTTCTCGACCGGCCTCGACGACGAGCGCATCGAGCCGGTGACGGCGGAGCTGGATGCCCCCGTCACCACCGACGCCCAGGGGCGCGCGACCGTGCGGGCCGCGGTGCCGGCCACGAGCGGGCCGCGGCCCTTCGAGGCCAAGGTGTCGCTCCAGGTCGGCGAGCCCGGCGGCCGGGCGGTGCAGCGCAGCCTGACCCTGCCGATCCTGCCCGCCGGCCCGGTGATCGGGATCAAGAAGGGCTTCGGCGAATTGCGCGAGGGCGCGACCGCGAGCTTCGAGGTGGCGGCGGCCCGGCCCGACGGCACGCGCCTGTCGGGCGAGGCGAGCTGGACCCTGCTGCGGGTCGACCGGCGCTACCAATGGTACCGGGCCGACGGGCGCTGGTCCTACGAGCCGGTCAAGACCACCGCCAAGATCGCCAACGGCCGCGTGACGCTCGATCCCGGCGCGCCCGCGAAGGTCGCGATGCCGGTCGAGCTCGGCCAGTACCGCCTGGAGGTGCGCGGCCCCGGCTTCGAGGCGGCGAGCCTGTCGTTCAATGTCGGCTGGAGCGGGTCCGAGACCGCTGACGCGCCAGACCTCCTCGACCTCACCCTCGACCGCGGCGCCTATGCGTCGGGCGACACGCTCAAGGCGCGCCTGCGCCCGCGCTTTGCCGGCACCGCCACCGTCGCGGTGGTGAGCGACAAGGTCCACGAGATCCGCACCCTCGACCTGCCGGCCACGGGCGCCACCGTCGAGATCCCGGTGAAGCCCGATTGGGGCGCAGGCGCCTATCTCGTCGCCACCGCCTACCGGCCCCTCGACCAGGCGGCCAAGCGCCTGCCCGGCCGGGCGATGGGGCTGGCCTGGTTCGGGATCGACCGTGACGCGCGCACCCTCGGCGTCACCGTGGAGGCTCCCGCCAAGGTCCGGCCCCGGGGCGAGCTGCACCTGCCGATCCGCCTCGCGGGGCTGAAAGCCGGCGAGGAGGCGCGGGTGACCGTGGCGGCGGTCGATGTCGGCATCCTCAACCTCACCCGCTACGCCAATCCGGACCCGTTCGGGTTCTTCTTCGGCCAAAAAACGCTCTCGACCGAGGTCCGCGACCTCTACGGCTACCTGATCGACGGCATGCAGGGCACGCTGGGCGCGATCCGCTCGGGCGGTGATGCCGGCGGGGCGGAACTCGACGGTGCGCCGCCGGCCCAGGAACCGCTTGCGCGCTATTCGGGCGTCGTCACGGTCGGCCCGGACGGCCGGGCCGAGGTGAGCTTTCCGATTCCCGCCTTCAACGGCACCGCCCGGGTGATGGTGACCGCCTGGAGCGCGGCCCGGGTCGGGGCGGCCTCCGCCGACGTGGTGATCCGCGATCCGGTGGTGGCGAGCGGCACGCTGCCGCGCTTCCTCGATGTCGGCGACCGCTCGCGCCTGCACGTCGCCCTCGACAATGTCGAGGGACAGGCCGGCACCTACGCGGTGGATGTCGATCTCGCCGGGCCGGTGGTGGTCCCGGCGGGAGCCCTCAGCCGCAGCCTGCGGCTGGAGCCGGGCGGGCGCGGCACGGTCGAGATTCCGCTCACCGCGGCGGGGCCGGGCCTGGCGCGCGTCGACCTGCGGCTCAACGGCCCGGGGCTCTCCGAGCCCGCCGGCCAGAGCTTCGCCCTGCGGATCCAGCCCGGCACCGGGGCGCTCCTGCGCCGCGAGGTGCGCAAGATCGAGCCCGGCGCGAGCCTGACCCTGTCGGGCGACCTCCTCGCCGAGGTGATCCCGGGGACTGGCTCCGTCACGCTGGCCGCCTCCCCCTTCGGGGGGATCGACGTGCCGGCCCTGCTCCAGGCCCTCGACCGCTATCCTTACGGCTGCACCGAGCAGGTGGTGAGCCGCGCCATGCCGCTCCTCTCGGTGAACCGCCTGGCGGCGCTCGCCCAGCTCGGCCTCGACGGCACCGCCGACGAGCGGGTGAAGGGGGCCATCGAAAGGGTGCTGTCGCGCCAGGATTCGAGCGGCGTCTTCGGGCTGTGGTCGTCGTCGGGCAGTGCCGAGGATCTGTGGCTCACCGCCTATGCCACCGACTTCCTGACCCGGGCGCGGGAGCGCGGCTTCGCCGTGCCGCCAACCGCAATGTCCCTGGCCCTCGACCGGCTGCGCAACAGCGTGGCGAATGCCACCGAGGTCACCGGCGGCGGCCTCGACCTCGCCTATGCGGCCTATGTGCTCGCGCGCAACGGCCGGCCGGTGATGGGCGACCTGCGCTACCTCGCCGACACCAAGCTCGCCTCGTTCTCGACGCCGCTCGCCCGCGGCCAGATCGCCGCGGCGCTCGCGCTGCTCGGCGACCGGGCCCGGGCCCGCACCGCCTTCGAGGCCGCCGTGGCGGCGCTCCGGGCCGAGCGCGACAGCGGCACCTACCGGGCCGATTACGGCTCGCGCCTGCGCGACGGCGCCGGGCTGATCGCGCTCGCCGCCGAGACCGGGGTGGCGCGGGACGCCCTCGGCTCGCTCGGCAATGTGGTGGGCGAGGAGCGGGATTCGGGGCGCCCGACCAGCACCCAGGAACAGGCCTGGATGGTGCTGGCGGCAGCCGAACTCGCCAAGGACGCCGCCAAGGACGCGCCCTCCCTCGCCCTCGACGGCACCCCGGTCTCCGGGGCCCTGTACCGGACTTATTCCGGTGCCGCCCTGGAGGCGAAGCCGGTCACGGTGACGAATCGCGGCACCGCCCCGGTGCAGCTCGCCCTCGGCATCGCGGGCAACCCGGCGGTGCCGGAGCCGGCCGAGGCGAAGGGCTACACGATCGAGCGCAGCTATCACCGCCTCGACGGCAGCCCGGCCGACCTCGCCTCCCTGCGCCAGAACGACCGCCTGGTGGTGGTGCTCAAGGTGACCGAGGCCAAGGCCAGCGCCGGCCGCCTGCTCCTCGTCGACCGCCTGCCGGCGGGCCTCGAGATCGACAACCCGAAGCTCCTCGACACGGATGCGACCGCCGGCCTCGCCTGGGCGAAGTCCGACGTGAAGCCCACCCACACCGAGTTCCGCGACGACCGCTTCGTGGCGGCCTATGACCGCGACCCGAGCCAGTCCGCCTTCTTCAGCGTCGCCTACACGGTGCGGGCGGTGACGCCGGGCCGCTACGTCCACCCGGCGGCGACGATCGAGGACATGTACCGGCCCGGGCGCTACGGGCGCACGGCGTTCGGGACGCTGGAGGTGGGGGCGGCGCGGTAGGGCGGCCCGGCCGCTCAGGCCGATCGGAGAGTGACGGCGGACCGGCTCAGGCCCGCCGCATCGGCAGCCTGCGCCCGACTGCGAGGACGCGCCACAGCCATTCCGGCGGGCCGCCGTAGCGGAACCTTGCGAGCCAGAGGCGGCTGAGGACGACCTGGGGCGGCGTAGAGGGCGATCGCGATCATTCCGGCCTTCCCCTCTCTCCTTGGGCGCGGTCCCCCGGCGTCAGCCCCTCACCAGACGCAGGGCCGTCTCCCGCCGCTCCGCCGCGACCGGCCTCTCCCCGGCCACCAGCCCGGCGATCTGCTCGACGGGCTGCGGCTTGCCGAACAGGTAGCCCTGCATCTCCCCGCACCCCTCCGCGATGAGGAAGAGCATCTGCCCCTCGGTCTCGACGCCCTCGGCCACCACCTGGATGTCGAGGCTGCGGCCCAGGCCCAGGACGGCGCGCACGATCATGGCGGCGGCCGGGCGCTGCTCCAGCTGGCTGACGAAGGAGCGATCGATCTTGATCGTGTCGAACGGGAACGCTTGCAGGGTCGCCAGCGACGAGTAGCCGGTGCCGAAATCGTCCATGGCGATCCGGATCCCGAACGACTTCAGGCGGCGCAGGACCGTCATGGCACGGGCCATGTCGTTGATGATGACCGTCTCGGTGACCTCGATCTCCAGGCGGTCCGGCGGTAGGCCGGTCTCGGTCAGGATCGCCAGGACGCGCTCGGGCAGGTCGATCTGCTGGAACTGGCGCGGCGACAGGTTGACGGCGACCTTGAGCGGGCGCGCCCAGCCCGCCGCCTCGCGGCAGGCGGCGCGCAGCACCCATTCGCCGAGGGCGACGACGAGGCCCGTCTCCTCGGCGAGCGGGATGAAGGCGCCCGGCGGCACCAGCCCGCGGGACGGGTGCTGCCAGCGCACCAGCGCCTCGAACCCCACGAGGCGCCCTTCCAAGGGGCCCCCATCCGCATGCTGGCTGTCCGGGGATTGCCCGGCCGAGGGCTGTCCCACGAAGAGCTGTCCGCGTCCGGGCCTGACCTGTGGCTGGTAATGCAGCACCAGTTCGTCCTGCGCGATGGCCCGGCGCAGGTCGGCCTCGAGCCGCCGCCGCTCGGCCAGCGCGAGGTCCATCGCGGGGTCCATCGCGGGGTCGAAGAGGCAGGCCAGATTCCGCCCAGCCGCCTTCGCCTTGTAGAGGGCGAGATCGGCGCGGCGGAGGATCGCCTCCTCGTCGGTGCCGTCCGACGGCGACGAGGCGATGCCGATGCTGGCGCCGATCTCGATCGACTGGTCGCCGAGCCGGACCGGCCGGCCGATCTCCCGGATCAGCGCCTCCGCCCGCGCCAGCGCGTCGCCCGCGCCGTCGACCGCGTCGAGCAGGACCGCGAACTCGTCGCCTCCGAGCCGCGCCGCGATGTCCGGGGCCGCGAGGCCCTCCCGCAGGCGCTGCCCGACCTCGCGCAGAAGGGCATCGCCCGCATGATGGCCGAGGACGTCGTTGACCTCCTTGAAGCGGTCGAGATCGATGCACAGCACCGCGCAGGCCGCCTCGCCGCGCCGGTGCCCGGAGAGCCGGCGCCGCAGCCGGTCACGGAACAGGGTGCGGTTCGGCAGGTCGGTGAGGGCATCGTGGGCGGCCATGTGGGCGATCCGTCTCTCCGCCTCCTTGCGCAAGCCGATATCGACATGGGTGCCGACAAGCCGCGTCGCCCGCCCGTCCGCGTCGCGCGCGACGACCTTCGCGCGGGTGAGAAACCAGCCCCAGCTCCCGTCCTTGCGCTGCAGCCGGTGCTCGCATTCGAAGACCGGCGTGGTCGCCGCGAGATGGGCGTCGAGCCGGCCGAAGACCTCCGGCCGGTCGTCGAGGTGGATCAGCGACAGCCACGCGCTGCGGTGAAACGGAAGCTCGCCCGCCGCGTAGCCGAGTCGCTGCCACAGGCGATCCGAGGCCCACAGGTCGCCGGTTGCGAGATCGCAGTCCCACAGGCCGTCGCTGCTTGCATCGAGCGCCAGGGCCAGACGCTCCTCGCTCACCCGCAGCGCGTCGCGGGCGCGGACGATGTCGTCGATGTCGAGCGCCGTGCCGATCCACTCGACGACCGTGCGCTCCTGCATGACCGGAACGATCACGATCTTGTGCCAGCGATACTCGCCCGCCGGGTTCCTCCACCGCAGTTCCGCATCGAAGGTCCGTCGCTCCACCCGCGCCCGGTGCCACGACGCGGCGGTCCCGGCACGGTCGTCCGGGTGCTGGGCATCGATGCGCAGCGCATAGGAGGCGAGGTTGGCGCCGAAGAAGGCCCGGAAGAGCCGGTTGCTGTAGACGATCCGGCCATCGTCCTGAACGACCCAGACCATCTGCGGCAGCGAGTCCGTCAGGGCGCGCATGCGCTCCTCGCTGGCGAGCAGGGCCGCCTGCTGCTCGCTCAGCACGCGGTTCATCCGGCGCAGGCGGTCGGCGACCAGTGCCAGGACCGAGCAGGCGAGCACCGCCAGGACGACCAAGGCGATGCCCACGGCGATCGGCGCGCGCGGCAGGCTGCCGGCATCGGGCCCGGCGCGCGGATCGGGCACGACCTCGGCGGCGGCCATGGCGAGGAAATGCAGGACGGCGATTCCCCCAGAGAGCAGGGTCGCCGAGGGCACCAGGTTGCGGTCGCCCTGGTGCCGGAGCATCAGGAGCGAGGCGCAATTCAGGACGGATCCGATGAGCAGGGCGGCGACGGCCGTGCCCGGATGCCAGATGAAGGTCCCGGGGATGCGCACGCCCTGCATGCCGGTGACGTGCATCGCGGCGAGTCCGAGGCTCAGCACGATGCCGGCGCCGATGCAGCCGCGATTGGTCCGGAAGGCGTGCAGCAGGGTCAGCGCCGCGAGCGCGCCGGCGACGCTGACCAGCAGCGAGGCGAGGGTCAGCGCCGGATCGTAGCCGACGCCCACGCCTGGATCGTAGCCGAGCATGGCG
>NZ_LABX01000223.1 GCF_001043915.1 Methylobacterium aquaticum
CCCGCTCTATCTCGGCCACCCGCAATTCGAGGGCTTCGAGACGATCCAGACGGTCGGGCGGGCCGGATAACCGTGAGGTGGCGGGGCGGATCGATCGCCGCCCCGCCGCCCGCTCAGGCCACCTTGGGCGCGTCGAGCCGTGGCAGGACCACCGCCAGCAAGCCGACCGCCGGCAGGAACGCGCAGATTCCGTAGACGAACTCGATGCTGGTGCGGTCGGCCACCTCCCCCAGCACCGCGGCCCCCAGGCCCCCCATCCCGAAGGCGAAGCCGAAGAACAGGCCGCCGACCAAACCGACCCGCCCGGGCAGCAATTCCTGCGCATAGACCAGGATCGCCGGCATCGCCGAGGCGAGGATCAGGCCGATCGGCACCGTCAGCGCCACGGTCCAGAACAGGTTGGCGTGCGGCAGCGCCAGGGTGAAGGGCAGGACGCCGAGGATCGAGCCCCAGATCACCACCTTGCGGCCGAACCGGTCGCCGATCGGCCCGCCCGCCACCGTGCCGGCCGCGACAGCGCCCAGGAACACGAACAGGTAGAGCTGCGATTCCTGCACCGACACGCCGAAGCGGTGGATGAGGTAGAAGGTGAAGTAGGAGCTGAGGCTCGCCATGTAGAAATACTTGGAGAAGATCAGCACCAGCAGCACCGCGATGGTGCCGATCACCTTCGCCCGCGGCAGGGCGCGGATGGCTGCGCCACCCTTCTTCCCCCGGGCGGCGCCGGCCCGCAGCCGGTCGCGGTACCAGCGCCCGACGAGGCTGAGCACCACGAACCCGATCAGCGCCGCGATGGCGAACAAGGCGACGCTCGGCTGGCCGAGCGGCACGACGATGAAGGCGGCGAGGAGCGGGCCCAGCGCCGTGCCGGCATTGCCGCCGACCTGGAACACCGATTGCGCCAGGCCGTAGCGTCCCCCCGAGGCGAGGCGGGCGACCCGCGAGGCTTCCGGGTGGAAGATCGCCGAGCCGAGGCCGACGAGGCAGGCGGCCATCACCAGCAGGCCGTAGGAGCCGGCATGCGACAGCAGCAGCAGGCCGCAGAGCGAGAGCAGCATGCCGGTGGCGAGCGAGAACGGCATCGGCCGCTTGTCGGTGAAGAGACCCACCACCGGTTGCAGCACCGAGGCGGTGAGCTGGAACGCCAGGGTCAGAAGGCCGATCTGGCCGAAATCGAGGCTGTAAGCCTGCTTGAGGAGGGGGTAGATCGCCGGCAGCAGCGACTGCATCATGTCGTTGAGGAGATGCGAGAGGCTCAGGCCCCCGAGCACCACGGCGGCCGGTCCCGCCGCCGGGGCCAGCGACACGCCCTTGCCTGCGGCATCCGCCTGCGGCGGCCCGGTCACCGACGCCTCCACGGCCACGCCGCCCTCGCTCGCACGCGCATCCATCGCCGATCCGCTCCCCCCTAGGCGGCCGCTGCGGCCGCGTCCCGCCCTGCCCTCCGGTGAAGATCCCGGGGGTTTTCGGCGTGCCTTCCATACACCCGCCGGGTCCCACCGTCCCGTCGGTGGCCGCAGGGCTGGGATGCCGCCGGTCCCGGGCTTGCTGCCAGACCGGCAACCCGCCGGCAGCGGCCCGGGATGCGTGCGGTTTTGGCACGGTCCGTTCCACGCCGGCACAGGGACGGTTCACGGATCATCTCGCCATGCGACACGAACGGTTCCCGGAAGACGGGCATGCGAACCTCGCCTCCTCGGAGGCGCGCGCGGTCTGGAACGCGCTCCTGCCCCGCCGCGGCCGGGTGGTGCTGCGCCTCGCCATCGCGGGCGGCGCGGCATTCGCCGAGCTGGCGGCCGTGACCCTGACGGGGCTCGCCTGCGAGATGATCTATCATCTCGTCTCCTACGATCGGCAGCCGGATCTCGGCCCGTCGCTGGCGATCGGCCTGTTCCTCGGCCTGTTCGTGGTGCTGCCGAACGTCGCGCGCGGCGAGTACAGCATCGAAAACTATCTCGCCCGTGCGCCGCACCTGCGCCGGGTCGTCAGTCTCTGGCTCGGCGCCTGGGCGGTGGTGCTGGTCCTCGGCTTCCTCAGCAAGACCACCGGCGACCATTCCCGCGTCGCGGCGCTCGCGACCTTTCTCACCGGCCTGCCGGCCCTCGTCGTCACCCGCTTCGCCACCGTGGCCCTGGTGCGCCGGCTGATCACGCCGCGCTCCGATTCCGCCCGCCGCATTCACCTGATCGGCTACGAGGACGACGTCGCAAGCTTCTATGCCACCCACGACACCGCGGCTCTGGGCCTGCGGGTGATCGGGGTCAGCACCCTGCGCGGCGCGCCGGCGGGCAGCGACCCGGAGGCGCGCCGGACCCAGCTCGCCGAGGACCTCGACCTCAGCGTCTCGGTGGTGCGCTTCCTGCGGCCCGACGACGTGTTCGTGCTGGTGCCCTGGGCCGAGGTCGAGGATCTGGAGGCTTGCGTCGACGCCTTCCTGCGGGTGCCGGTCGCCCTCCACCTGCGCCCGGGCCGGGTGATGGACCGCTTCAGCGACGTGCGCCTCGGCCGGGTCGGCCTGCTCACCGGAATCAATGTCGGCCGCGCGCCGCTCAGCGCCCTCGAGATCGCCGCCAAGCGCACCTTCGACATCGTGGCGGCGTCGCTGGCGCTGGTGGCGCTCTCGCCGCTGCTGCTGCTGATCGCCATCCTGATCCGCCTCGACAGCCGCGGCCCGAGCCTCTTCCGCCAGAAGCGCTACGGCTTCAACCAGGAGGCGTTCTGGGTGTTCAAGTTCCGCAGCATGCGGGCGGATGCCGGCGCCGCCTTCCGGCAGGCGACCCGGGACGACGACCGCATCACCCGGATCGGCCGGTTCCTGCGCCGCACCAACCTCGACGAACTGCCCCAGCTCCTCAACGTGATCCTGGGCGACATGTCGCTGGTCGGCCCCCGGCCCCATGCGGTGGCGCATGACCGCAGCTTCGAGCGCCGCATCGCCCTGTATGCCCGGCGCCACAACGTGCGGCCGGGGATCACCGGCTGGGCGCAGGTGAACGGATTGCGGGGCGAGACCCTGACCGATGCCGACATGCAGCGGCGCGTCGAGCACGACCTGTTCTACATCGACAACTGGTCGCTGTGGTTCGATCTCCGGATCCTGGTGATGACGGTGGTGGCGCGCAGCGCGTTCCGGAACGCCTATTGAGTGTTACACCCTCACGCCGGCCTTCGGGCCGGCGCCCCGGCCCCGGCCCGAAGGCCGGCCTCACCAGGTGATGCGCAAGCCGGCATGCTCCCGGTTGCTGCTGCCGCGCTCCCGATACTCGCCACGCCGCGGGCCGTCGGGCGCCTTTGCTCAATCGGGCGGGAGACTGGCCTCATGGCGCCCCTGGCAGGCCTCGCACTCCCCCTCGATCTCGACGATCCGGCTCGCCGGCTTGAACCCCGCCTGGGCCAAGGTGCGGTCGAGGCTGCGCTCGATCTCGGTCGAGATGGTCTCGTCGACGCTGCCGCAGCGGCGGCAGATCAGGAACACCGCGCTCTCGCCGGCACCGTGCCCGTGCTCGCAGGGGACGAAGGCGTTGCGGCTGGCGATGCGGTGGACGAGCCCGTGCTCGGTGAGGAAGTCGAGGGCACGGTAGACCGAGACCGCCGCGACGCGCTTGCCCGGGGCGCTGAGGCGCTCGGCGATGTCGTAGGCGCCGAGCGGACGGCCCTCCTCGGCCACCACCTCCAGGGTGCGGCGGCGGAGCGCCGTGAACTGCAAGCCGCGATCCTGCGCCAGCCGCTCGGCCCGCGCGACCAGGTCCGCCGTCCGGGCAGGACCAGGCGCCACCGGGCCGTCATGCGCGTGATCGTGAGGCCCGCAGGCTCCGTGCTCGTCCATTCGACACTCTCCCGCGCCGTCCTACCCCAACCCGGCGGCGGTTGACAGGCCCTGGCTGTTACAGTGTAACGATCTCTGTTGGGGCGCCAGCCGGCTGCCCTCCATATGGGGTTCGCGGAGGCGCCCGCCGAGGGCGCGACCCGTCAAGGGCGCGACCCGGACCCGAGCGACCGATTCGCCGATGCCGCATCCTCCTGCTCCTGCCCTGCGGACCGACGCCGCCCCGCACCCGCAAGCCGCGCCGTTCTCGCTGCTGCGGTTCGGCGTCGCGCCCCGTCTCGCGGTGGCCGCGGTGCTGGCCGTGCCGCTCTGGGGCCTGATCGGCTGGGCGATCGCGTGACCGCCCCGATGCGGCCTCCCGCGCCCGGCGGGACCCTGGGATTTCGCGGTCTCACCCTCGGCTATGCCCGCCACCCGGCGGTCCACCATCTCGACGGCACGATCCCGGCGGGATCCCTCACCGCGGTGGTCGGGCCGAACGGCGCCGGCAAGTCGACCCTGCTCAAGGGCATCATCGGCGAAATCGCTCCGCTCGAGGGCGAGGTCGCCCGTGCGGGCCTCGCCCGGCGGGACATCGCCTACCTGCCCCAGGCGGCCGAGATCGACCGGGCCTTCCCGGTCGGCGTGTTCGACCTCGTGGCGATGGGGCTGTGGCGCCGGGTCGGGCCGTGGCGCTCGCTGACACCGCACCGGGCCGCCGTCGAGGCGGCCCTGGCGGCGGTGGGGCTCACCGGCTTCGAGCGCCGGCCGATCGGCACCCTGTCGGGCGGGCAGTTGCGCCGGGCCCTGTTCGCCCGCGTCCTGCTTCAGGACGCGCGGGTGATCCTCCTCGACGAGCCCTTCGCGGCGATCGACGCGCGCACCACCGACGAGCTTCTGGAGCTGGTCCATGGCTGGCACGCGCAAGGGCGCACCGTGGTGGCGGTGCTGCACGACCTCGACCAGGTCGCCCGCCATTTCCCCTCGACCCTGCTCCTGGCCCGCGAGGCGGTCGCCTGGGGGGCGACGCCCGAGGTGCTGACCACCGACAACCTGCGCCGCGCCCGCCGGCTCTGCGAAGCCTGGGACGAGGACGCCTCCGTCTGCCGCGCCGCGGCCGACGCGGCCCGGCACGCTCACGACCAGGGGCCGCAGGGTCACGACCACCCTCACGACCATCCCCACGGGCACGCCGCGTGATCGACTTCCTGACGGCGCCCTTCGTCGAGTTCTCCTTCATGCGCCGGGCGCTGGCCGGCTGCGTCGCCTTGTCGGTCGGCGCCGCGCCGGTGGGCGTATTCCTGACCCTGCGGCGGATGAGCCTGATGAGCGAGGCGATGAGCCACGCCATCCTGCCCGGCGCGGCGGTGGGCTTCCTGTGGGCCGGGCTGTCGCTGCCGGCGATGACGCTCGGCGGCCTCGTCGCCGGCCTCGCGGTGGCGCTCCTCTCCGGGTTCGTCGCCCGCTCGACGGTGCTGCGCGAGGATGCCAGCCTGGCGGCCTTCTACCTCATCTCGCTCGCCGCCGGGGTCCTGCTGATCTCGGCCCGGGGGTCGTCGATCGATCTCCTGCACATCCTGTTCGGGACGGTTCTGGCCCTCGACGACGACGCCCTGGTGTTGCTCGGCGGCATCGCCACCGTCACGCTCATCGGGCTGGCCGTCGCTTACCGGCCGCTGGTGATGGAATGCGTCGATCCGCTCTTCCTGCGCTCGGTCGGCCGGGCGAGCGGGCCGGTGCATTACGCCTTCCTGGCCCTGGTGGTGCTCAATCTCGTCGGCGGCTTCGCGGCACTGGGCACGCTGCTCGCCGTCGGGCTGATGCTGCTGCCGGCGATCACGGCCCGGTTCTGGGCCCTCGACCTCACCGGGCTGCTGCCGGCGGCGGTGCTCCTGGCGTTGTCGGCGAGCGTGGCGGGGCTCCTGGTCTCCTACTACGCCAGCCTGCCGACCGGCCCGGCGATCGTGCTCGCGGCCGGCGTTCTCTACCTCGCCTCGATGCTGCTCGGGCCCCGCGGCGGTCTCGTCTGGCGGCTCTTTCCCGCCCGGCACCTCGAAGCGTGAGCTACCTTGCAGCGCCGGAATCGGGCGGCCGGGGCGGCTCGCCCCGGTGCGCCGCCCGCCGGCAGGCATCCGAGCAATAACGCACCGCGTCCCAGACCCGCTCCCACTTCTTGCGCCAGGCGAAGGGCCGGCCGCACTGGGCGCACACCTTCTGTGGCAGGTCGCCCTTGCGGCGCATCCTCGGCATCGTGGGGTCAGCGTCCCGTATTGCCCGCATCGGCGAGCGGGATGGGGCTCCAGCGGGTGATGTGGACGTAGCCGTCCCGGGCCGCCACCAGGATCTGGCGGCGGTAGGAATGCACCACCGTCCCGGGGGGGTGGCGGTGGCCTTCCATCCAGCCGCTGGCCTCCTGCACGAAGATGCGGTTGTCGTTGATCCGCGCCAGGGTCTCGATGGCGCCGAAGGCCCGGATCCGGCGCAGGATCGTGTCGACCGGCTGGCGGAAATCGAGGCTGCGGTCGAGGTCGGTGACCCGCGGCCAGTAGGCGCCGTCGCCCTGCGGCTCGGCCTTGCGCCACAGGGCGGGCAGATCCCGGGCGATCGGCCCGCGGGCGAGCCGCATCGCCGCCATCTGGCAGCGGGCGAGCAGGGTCTCGTGGGTCTCGGTGCCGGAGATCGGGAAGACGTCCTGCGCCAGGATGTCGCCGATATCGAACCCCCCTTCGGCCAGCACGTGGGCGGTCACGCCCCAGCTCTCGTAGGATTCGAGGATGGCGCGGAACAGCGGATAGGGCCCGCGCCCGTCCGGCAGCGGCGAGGGATGGATGTTGAGGGCATAGCGCACCCGGCCGGGCCAGCCGGTGATGAGCCAGGGATAACCCGCCACCACCAGCGTCCAGTCGCGCCCGTGCTCGGCCGACAGCGCCTCGAGATCGGCGACGCGGATGCGCGAGAGCTGGATCGGCACCCGGTGCTTCCGGGCGAGCGCCACCACCCCGTCGTTCTGATCGTAGATTCCGTCGCAGGGGCGGGAGAACAGCTTGATCGGCTGCCAGCCCGCCGCGGCCAGGGCCTCGAACACACCGCCCAGGAAATCGATTCCCGCGAAGGCGAATTTCACGTCGCGACCTCCCTGCCCACCGACGCCCGGATCCGTCACCCGCCCTAGTTCGGCTTGTGGGCAGCCGAAGGGGGACCGCAATGGCGCGCATGTTATACCAACGGTCGTTGAAAACGACCTTTGGGTCCGTTCTCGAATTTTCGCAAGCCTCTGGCTTGGCATCGAAAATTCGAGATGGAGTCAACCGCCGGATGCGTCAGCATCGTCGGCCGTCGGTATTCGTCGAAGCCGGAAGCGATGGCCGCCCGCGCCCGTGCATGGGAATCTGACCGGCCATGCGCAGCCTCCGCCTCGTCCTCGGCGATCAGCTCCATCCCCGCCTCGCCACCCTCACCGATCTCGACCCCAAGATCGACACGGTGCTGATGGTCGAGGTCTGGGAGGAGGCGACCTATGTCCGCCACCACAAGCAGAAGCTGGTGCTGGTCCTCTCCGCCATGCGCCATTTCGCGGCCGAGTTGCGCGCCCGCGGCGTTGCGGTCGATTACGTGGCCCTGGAGGATCCGGGCAATACCGGCTCGTTCACCGGCGAGGTCGCCCGCGCCATCGCCCGCCACAGACCCGACCGGATCGTCGTGACCGAGCCCGGAGAATGGCGGGTCGAGGCGATGATGCGGGGCTGGGAGGAGCGGTTCGGGCGTCCCGTCGAGATCCGGGACGACACCCGCTTCCTGTGCCCGCGCCCGGTCTTCGCCCGCTGGGCCGAGGGGCGTGGCACGCTGCGGATGGAGACGTTTTACCGCGCCATGCGCCGGCGCACCGGCTTTCTGATGGAGGGGCGCGAGCCGGCAGGCGGGCGCTGGAACTTCGACCACGACAACCGCCGCCGCCTGCCCCCCGGCCATGCCGTGCCGGAGCGCCGCCGCTTCCCGCCCGATGCGGTGACCCGTGAGGTGATGGTCCTGGTCGCCCGCCGTTTCGCCGACCATTTCGGCGACCTCGACGGCTTTGCCTGGCCGGTGACGCGGAGCGAGGCGCTCGCCGCGCTGCGGCACTTCCTCGACGATTGCCTGGCCGGGTTCGGGGATTACCAGGACGCGATGCGGGCCGGCACGCCGTTCCTCTATCACGGGTTGATCGCCCCCGCCCTCAATCTCGGCCTCCTCGACGCCGAGGAGATTTGCCGCGCCGCCGAGGAGCGCTGGCGCGAGGGCACCGCGCCCCTCAACGCCGTCGAGGGTTTCATCCGTCAGATCCTCGGCTGGCGCGAATACGTGCGCGGGCTCTACTGGACGCGGATGCCGGACTATCCCGAGACCAACGCGCTCAACGCCACCCGCGCCCTGCCCTGGTTCTACTGGTCGGGGGAGACCGCCATGGCCTGCCTCGCCGAATGCGTGCGCGACACCAAGGCCCACGCGCACGCTCACCACATTCAACGCCTGATGGTGCTGGGGAATTTTGCCCTCCTCGCCGGTCTGGCCCCGCGCCAGGTCGAGGAATGGTTCCTGGTGGTCTATGCCGACGCTTACGAGTGGGTGGAACTGCCCAATGTCCACGGCATGGCGCTCTGGGCCGATGGCGGTCTCCTCGGCTCGAAGCCCTATGCGGCGTCCGGCGCCTATATCGACCGGATGTCGGATTACTGCCGTGCTTGCGCCTACGACGTGAAGGCGAAGACCGGCGACACCGCTTGCCCGTTCAACTATCTGTACTGGAACTTCCTGAGCGCGAACGAGGATCGCCTGCGCGGCAACCCGCGCCTCGCCATGCCGTACCGCACCCTGGACACGATGGCGCCTTCACGCCGCAAGGCGATCGTGGCGGAAGCCGCCCGCTTCCTCGATGCGCTGGAGATGTCACAGGGGCATCCAGACGGTGAGCGTGCCGTAGGAACCCGGGCGCCGGATCTGTTCCTCGTAGAGCCAGCCGGCCGAGACGCGGACGCTTAAGCGCGCAATGGCGAAATCGGTGGCATGGAGGCCGAGGCTCCATTTCCGGTAGCCGGTCCGGTCGGCATAGAGCGCCGCCTCGGGTCCCAGATAGGCCGCGCTCCAATCCGGCAGCCGGACGCCCCACGAGACCCGGCCCCAGGCGCTCCAGCGCGCCGTGCCGGCGATCACCGTCGTGGTCAGGAGCGTGGACTCGGTCGGCCGGGCCCACACTTCCCCCTGCACCCTCGCCCCCCAGCGAGGGGCAGGCAGCCGCCGCGTGCCGGGGCTGTCCAGCACCTCGAAGGCAAGCTCGGGCCCGGCGAACACCGCAGCGACGCCCCAGTCGCGCACCCATTGCCAACCGGCCACGGCGCCGGCCTGGACTGTGTGGCGCAGGGCGCGCGGCGGGGTCAGCCCGGCCTTGGCCCGCGGGTCGCCCCACCAGTCTCGCTCCGGCCGCAGGCCGTAGCCGAGGGTCGCGAGCGTGACGACGCCGTCCCGGGCGATCCCCCCGGGCGCGACCTTGGCCCCGGCGCTGACGAAGCTGGAACGGCCCGCATCCAGGCTGCCGAACAGCACGGTCCGCACGTCGTCCCGCTCGTCGGCGACGGCATCATCCGGCCAGGCGAGG
Organism: Methylobacterium aquaticum; assembly: GCF_001043915.1. Classification (GTDB taxonomy): domain Bacteria; phylum Pseudomonadota; class Alphaproteobacteria; order Rhizobiales; family Beijerinckiaceae; genus Methylobacterium; species Methylobacterium aquaticum. The sequence continues at coordinate 9,435 of NZ_LABX01000223.1, forward strand.
CTCGCCGCCAGGGAGAGAAGGAATTGACGAGCCGGGGGAAGAGGCACGGTGGCCTGGCCTGTCGTTGCGATCATGGAAATATCTTTTCCAGAAAACGCACCGTCAAGCCGTCACGGAGACTGCGGAACAGGTCTGGGTCATCCTCTGCAACGGTGTCCGACGACGACCGGCATGCCGGCTCAGCCGGAGATCGTCCGTCGCCAGGCTGAGTTCGGGCCGGCTGCCGTGCAAAGACCTGCGCCGCATCTGTCAGCACTCGCGCGAGTAGGCTGCTATTGCCTGAAAAATCAACCGATTAGCTATGGTTTTGGCTTGAGCTTAAGCGTTGATTAACCTCATCATCGGACGCTTGGTCGGCAAAGCGCTGTGCACCCGAAAAGGATTGTCTAACGCTCAGGAGGTTCCATGGTCTCCAAGGAGTTTCGGCAGCAGATCGAAGGCTACGGCCTGACAACGGCCCATATTCTGTACCGCATCCCCGATCATCCCGGCGTCTTGCAGACCTATGTCTGGCAGGATTACGACCTCGCCCCGCGCTTCCCGGTGCTCACCGGCTTCCTGGATTTCTGGAAGCGGGAGCTGGACGGGCCGTTGCACTCGGTCCGGGTGGCGCATTCGCACCTGATCAAGCCGGCGGAGTTCCGCGCCGTGAATGGTGTGCTCACGCTGCACTGAATCGGAGGCGCTGGCGCTTTTTTGGGGCTCTGCCCCACGATTGCCCGGTTGACCGTGTGTGAGGCCCTTACGGTCGCGCTCCTGGCAGCGCGGCGCTCACGTCGGTGAACCATGCACAGGCGCATCCTCTCCGCGGCCGGGCCGCTTCGACGGCGGCTCGGGCCCGTTCTCGCCGCAGGGCCGGTCCACGCCGATCTCGGTGCGGCCAGCCCCCATGCACGCGGGTTGGCCCGGGCGGCGGAGTGGGCTAGAGGGGGCCGGGCGACCCCGCCTGCGAATGCCGCGCCCTCCTTCGAGGGGGCCGCGGTCACGCCAGGGGGCGCTTCTCCGGCCCCCGACGATCAGAGCCCCGTGACGCAATTCGCCCGCACTTCCGAGGTCCTGACCGTCCTCGCCGCCCAGGAGACCGAGCGGCTGACCGTCGGCGACATCGTGGCGGTCCTGCGCGACCGGGCCTTCGCGCTCCTCGTCGTGCTGCTCGGCTTGCCCAACTGCCTGCCGATGCCGCCGCCGATCCCGCTGATCTGCGGCCTGCTTCTCGCCCTCGTGGCGGCGCAGATCGCCGCCGGCATGTCGGCCCCGTGGCTGCCCCGCGCCCTGCTCGGTCGCTCGATCGCCCGTTCCGATCTCCAGCGCGCGGTGTCCCGGGCGGTGCCGCTGCTGCGCCGGCTCGAGCGCTGGTCGCGGCCGCGGCTGCGGGTGTTCGAGAACGACATCGGCATGCGTACCATGGGGCTGCTGCTCCTGGCGCTCTCTCTGGTGCTGATCGTCGCCGCGCCACTGGTCGGCCAGATCCCGCTCGGCCTCGCCGTGACGCTGGTTGGCCTCGGCCTCGTCGAGCGCGACGGGATCGTGGTGGCGGCGGGCCTCGGCATCGGCGTCCTCGGCGTGCTGCTCAATCTCGGCTTCGTCTACGCGGTGTTCACCGCCGTGATGGGGCTCCTGCATCTCGGTGCGGCTGCCGCGGGGGCGTGAGGCGTCCCTCACGTCCGGGAGAGGTCAGCGAGCCGGCCGAACTTCGCGCCGGTGATCGCCGCCGTCGGCGTGCAGAGCCGGTGATCTGCACCGGCTCTGCCTGGCTGTTCTCGAACGACCGGATGGCGCGTGGGTCGTGCGCCTGCGGCGCAGGGTCGAGGGCGCCTTCGCCCTGCTCTTGGCCGGCGCAGGCGTGCGGGTGCTCACGGCGGGGCTTCCGATCTGAGCGATCAGGCGACGGCGAATCAGGTCAAGCCCGCCAGCGCCGCCGGCGTATCGACGTCGATCAGCACGCCGGCCTCGTCCACTGACAGTTCGACCACGTCGTCGCGCCGCGCCAGCAGCGGGCCGGCGCCCCGGTCACCGGTGAGGGTGGCGAGGCCCGGAGCCAGGAGGCGACGGTTGAGCAGCACCGGGTTGCCGCGCTGCCCGTCCCGCACCGGCACCACGGCGGACGGGGTGACCGATGCGGACCGGAACGCCTCGGCGAGAAGGACCAGCAGGCCCGGGCCGATCCGCGGCATGTCGCCGAGGACGACCAAAGCCGCCGCGACCCTCTCCGGCAGGGCCTCGAGCCCAGCGCGCAAAGACGTCGACAAGCCGTCAGTGTAATCGGGATTCTCGACGAGCGTCAGCGGCAGGCCGGCGAGGGCGCCGCGTACCGCCTCGGCCGCATGGCCGAGGACGGCCACCACCGGCCCGAGATCCGCCGCCACGGCCGCCTCCGCCGCGTGGCGCACCAGCGGCTTGCCGTCGAGGAGGCTCAGAAGCTTCGGGCTGGCGCCAAAGCGGGTGCCGCGGCCGGCGGCGAGCAGCACCGTGCCGATGGGCTCAGGCATCGTTGGCGCTTTCCCCGCCATCCCGGGGCTGGGGCCGCGACACGATCTCCATCAAAAGCCCCCCGACCCCGAAGCCGACGATGTCGTCGCGGATCACGGGAAACCCCGCAAGCAGGCGTTGCAGTACCCAGTCGAAGCCGTTCTCCTTCGGCGAGCGAGCGCAACCCGGGGCCCCGATCACCGGCACCGCTCCCAGGCGACCGAGGAGCAGCAGGTTGCCGGGATCGACCGGCATGCCGAGATGGTCGACCACGCCGCCGGCCGCCTCGATCCCGGCCGGAATCACGTCGCGGCGGTCGGCAATGGCCGAGGCACCGAACACCACGGCCAGCTCCGCCCGGTCCCGTTCGATCGCGTCCCGCAGGGCGCTCGCCACCGCGGCGGAATCGTGCGGCACCCGGTACTCGCCGACGATGCGGGCTCCGGCGGGGCTCAGGCGGGCGTCGAGGGTGCGCAGGGTCTTGTCGATGACGCTCGGCTTCAGGCCAGGCAGGAGGGTCGATATCGCCGCCACCCGGGTCAGGCGGTAGGGCGCGACCCGGATCGCCGGCACGGCGACCCCGAGGGCCCGGTCGAGCACCGCGCCCGGCACCGCGTAGGGAATGATCTTGACGGTCGCCACCATCTCGCCGGGCACCACCGGCTTGAACGGGACCAGGGTCGCCAGCGTCACCGCCTCGTCGATCCGGTTCACGGCGGTGATCGCTGCCTCGTCGAGGCAGAGAAGGCCGGCCTGCGCCGCATGGAGGTTGGCCCGGCCGGTGAAGGGTGGCTCGACGGTGACGCCCGGCCCCGCGACGGCCGCGGCGAGCCGTTCCGCCGCCGCATCCTCGCCAACGTCGCCCGGTTCCAGGGCCACCGCCACCACCTCGACGACGCCCGCGGCCTCAAGCCGCGCCGCCTCCTCCGCGCCGATCGGCCGCCCCTTCTTCACCATGGCGTTGCCGGCGCGCACCGAATGGGCGGCGATCAGACCGGCCGCCTCTGCGATCGGAACCGGGCCGAACCTCATGCCGGGGTCCGGCGGCGATCCTGCCGCAACGCGGCGATCACCTGGGCCAGAACCGAGACGGCGATCTCGGCCGGGCTGACCGCGCCGATATCGAGGCCGATCGGCGCGGCGATGCGGGCGATCTGCGCATTCGTCAGACTGGCGGCGGTCAGGCGCTCGACGCGCTTGCCATGGGTCTTCCGCGAGCCCAGCGCCCCGACATAGAAGCACTCGGCCTGGAGCGCCGCGATCAGCGCCGGATCGTCGATCTTCGGGTCGTGGGTCAGGGCCGCGAGCGCCGTGTAGCGGTCGAGGGGCGGCAATTGCGCCAGGGCGTCGTCCGGCCAGAGCGCCAGCAGCGGCACATCGGGAAATCGCTCCGGCGTCGCGAAGGCAGTGCGCGGATCGATGATGGCGACGTCGAGGTCGGTCGCCTGCGCCATCGGGGCGAGTGCCTGGCTGATATGGACGGCGCCGATCACCACGAGGCGCGGCGGCGGCACCTGCACGGTGAGGAACAGCGACCGACCCTCGGCCTCGACGATCCCGCTCTTGCCCGACCGGAACCGGGCTGCGAGTTCGGCGGCCAGGGGATCGGCCTCGGCCTCTGCCTCGCGCACCAGGCGCTGGGCACCGTCGGCCGTGTCGGTGACCAGGATGACGGCGCGGCGGGCGGCGCGCTCCCGGTTCATCTCCCGCAGGATGTCGAGCTTCACGCGACCGGCTCGACCAGCACGCGGATGCGCCCACCGCAGGACAGGCCGACCCGCCAGGCGGTCTCGTCGGCGACGCCGAATTCGAGCACCCGAGGCTTGCCGTCCTCGATCACGTCGGCGGCCTCGGCAATGACCGCGCCCTCGACGCAGCCGCCCGAGACCGAGCCGAGGAAGTTGCCCTCCTGGTCGATGATGAGGTGGCTGCCGACCGGGCGCGGGGCCGAGCCCCAGGTCTCGATCACGGTGGCGAGCGCCACGCCGCGGCCGGACTCGCGCCAGGCTTCGGCGGTGGCGAGGATGTCGGTATCTGTCGACAGCATCGGACAAGGTCTCCGGGGCCGTCAGCCCCGCCACAACAGTTAGGTGTCAGCCGGCATCGCGCAACCACGCCGTCGGCGCGCGGCCGCGCGGCTGGTGCGCGCCGAGCGCGCGGCAGAGATCGGCCATCGCCGACAGGCTATGGATCGGCCGGAAATCGTCGACATGGGGCAGCATCGCCCGGATGCCGCTGGCCCGGGCGGAAAAGCCCTGGAACCGCAGCAGCGGGTTGAGCCAGACCAGCCGCCGGCACGAGCGCCGCAGGCGGTCCATCTCGTGGGTCAGTTCCGGCGTCACCTCGCGCTCGAGCCCGTCGGTGAACAGCAGCACGACCGCGCCGCCGCCGAGCACCCGGCGTGACCAGTGCCGGTTGAACAGGTGCAGCGCCTCGGCGATGCGGGTGCCGCCCTCCCAGTCCTGCGCCCGGGCGCTGGCGCGGGACAACGCCTCGTCCGGGTCGCGGCGGGTCAGCTCGCGGGTGATGTTGGTGAGCCGGGTCGCAAAGACGAAGCTGTGCACTCTCCGCTGCTCGGACAGCGCGTGCAGGAAGTGCAGGAACAGCCGGGAATACTCCGCCATCGAGCCCGAGATGTCGCAGAGCGCCACGATCGGCGGCGGCCGCTCCCGCGGCGCCCGGAAGGCGAGGTCGATGGCGCCGCCCGCCCGCACCGTGCGCTGGAAGCTGCGCCGCGGATCGATCCGCCCGCGCGGCCGCGCCTCGAACCGCCGGGTCCGGGTCGCGTCGTCGGGCAGCCGCAGGGAGGCGATGAGCCGGCGCGCCTGCGCCACCTCCTCGGCGCTCATCTGGGCGAAGTCCTTGGCCTTCAGCACCTCGGCCTGCGATACCGACAGGGTGACGGTCGTGAGGTCTTCCTCGCTGACCTTGGGCTTTGGCCGCTCGGATTTCGGCGACAGCGCCTCCTGCACCCGCAGGGCACCGGCATTGGGAGGTTTGGGCGGCGCCTTGTCGGGAGCGACCGGCGACATCTGGGCGATCATCTTCTCGATCAGGTCGCGCCGGCGCCAGAACAGCCGGAACGCCTCGGCGAACAGGGCCGAATGCTCGTGGCGTCGCACCAGCACCGCGTGGAGGGTCCAGTAAAAGTCCTCGCGGTGGCCGATGGCGGCAGCCTCGACCGCCGCGACGGCGTCGAGCACGTCGCCGGGCCCGACCGGCACGCCGGCCGCCCGCAAGGCCCG
>NZ_LABX01000224.1 GCF_001043915.1 Methylobacterium aquaticum
CGGTGCCGAGCGCCAGCGGCACCAGCCCGGCCGCCACCGCGACCCCGGAGCCCGACGAGGAGCCGCCGGGCACCAGGTCCGGGTCGAGGGTGTTGCGCGGCACGCCATAGGGCGAGCGTAGGCCGACGAGGCCGGTGGCGAACTGGTCGAGGTTGGTCTTGCCGATGACGAGCGCGCCGGCCTGCCGCAGCCGCGCCACCGCCGTGGCGTCCTCGCGGGCGACCGTCGCGTAATCCGGGCAGGCGCAGGTGGTGGGCAGGCCCGCCACGTCGATGTTGTCCTTCACGGCGACCGGGATGCCGTGGAGCGGGCCCGCCGGCAGGGTCTCGGCTTCCGCCGCCACCTCGGCCTCCGGCCGCAGGCTGATGAAGACCGCCGGATCGTCGAGCGCGGCGATGCGCCGGTAGACCTCGCGCACGGCCTGAACGGGGGTCAGCGAGCCCGCCGCATAGGCCGCGCGGTACTGGGCGAGGGTGAGGGGGAAGTCGGTCACGCCGGCACCTCGTCGATCAGGCTGACATGGGCGGCGACGACCCGCCAGCCCTCGGGAAAACGGGACCAGGATTGCATCTGGCGCCCGACCTTGCCGGGATGCGCCGCGCGCCAGAACAGGGTCGAGGCGGTGG
>NZ_LABX01000225.1 GCF_001043915.1 Methylobacterium aquaticum
CCAGACTGCGCTACGCCCCGATGCCCCGTTTCCTAGTGAAAATCCCGCTGGGGCGCAAGTTGCGCGACGGGGCGGGAAGGGGCTCGAAATGCCGCTTCGGCGCGCAGAGCCCCAGAAAAGTCCCAGAGGACGTTCTCGTCTCGTTCTTGCGCACGCGCTCGGCTTCGCGATCGGGGAATGGATGCCCCTACCCTGGGATCGCCCCGGTTACGGCGAAGCGTTGGCCTGCCAAGGCAAGTCTGCTGAGCGGTGATGGGGCTCACGCCCCGCCATAGATCGGGAACCGCCGGCATAGCGCCAGGACCTCGCCCCTGACCGCCGCCAGGCCGGCCGCATCATGGGGCGCCGCCACCACCCGGGCGATCCAGCGGCCGATCTGACGGAACTCCTCGACGCCGAAGCCCCGGGCCGTGCCGGCATTCGAGGACAGGCGCAGGCCTGAGGGCGCCTCGGGCGGGCGAGTGTCGAAGGGGATCTGGTTCTTGTTGACCGCGAGGCCCGCCGCCTCCAGGGCCTTGGCCGCCACATCGCCGGTGACGCCCTGGGGCGAGAGATCGACCAGCATCAGCCCGCAATCGGTCCCGCCGGCAACGAGGCGCATCCCCGCCTCGGCGACGCTGTCGGCCAACGCCCGGGCATTGTCGAGGACCGCCCGGTTGTAGGCCGTGAATTCGGGCCGCAACGCCTCGCCGAAACAGGCAGCCTTGGCGGCGACCGCATGCATCATCACCGAGCCCTGCACGCCCGGGAAGATGCCGTCATGGATCCTGTCCGACAGGACGGGATCGTTCCACAGCACCAGCCCGCCGCGGGCCCCGCGCAGCGACTTGTAGGTGGTCGAGGTCACCACGTGGGCATGCGGGAAGGGATGGGGATAGAGCCCGGTGGCGACGAGGCCGGCGACATGCGCCATATCGACCAGCAAGAGCGCCCCGACCTCGTCGGCGATGGCGCGCAGGCCCGCGAAATCGAGGGCGCGGGCATAGGCCGAGCCGCCGGCGACGATCATCGCCGGCCTGTGCTCGCGGGCGAGGCGGGTGACGGAGTCGAGGTCGACCCGCTCGCTGTCGCGTTCCACGCCGTAGCGCACGATCCTGTAGTCACGGCCGGTCAGAGTGGCCGGGTGGCCGTGGCTGATATGGCCGCCAGCCTCGACGCCCATCGACAGAATGGTGTCGCCGAGCTTGAGCAGGCCGAGGAAGACGCCCGCATTGGCGTTCGAGCCCGAATGGGGCTGCACGTTGGCGAAGCGGCAGCCGAAGAGCCGCGTCGCCCGGGAGACCGCCAGGGCCTCGATCGCATCGGCATGCTCGGCGCCGCCGTAATAGCGCGCGTAAGGCAGCCCCTCGACGGTCTTGTTGGTGAGGACCGAGCCTTGGGCCTCCAGAACCAGCCGCGAGACGATGTTCTCGGAGGCGATCAGCTCGATTCCGTCCCGCTGCCGGGCCAGCTCGCCGCGGATCGAGGCGGCGAGGTCCGGGTCGGCGTCGAGGCCGCGATCGAAATAGCCGTCGTGGAGGAGGCGCATGGGAGGAGGCCCGTCGGTGGCAGGACCCGCAGGGCGGGCTCGCTCCCCAGTGTCGGGCTTGCCCGGGCGAGCGGCAAACGGGATAAGCTGAGGCTCAGGCCAAGCTTTTCTTGGCCTCATGGATGGGAGGCTTCAAGATGGATCCGGCCGGCCGGGCTGCCCCGCCCTCCCTCAATGCCCTGCGGGCCTTCGAGGCGGCGGCGCGCCACGGCGGCTACGTGGCGGCGGCGCAGGAACTTCACGTCACCCCGGCCGCCATCGGTGCCCAGGTGAAGGGATTGGAAGCCTGGCTCGGCCGGCCGCTCTTCCACCGCCTGCCGAACGGCCTGAGCCTGACCGCCGAGGGGCGGGCGGTGCTTCCGTCCCTGACCGCCGCCTTCGATGCGGTGAACCACGCCGTGCGGGTGATGCGCGCAGTCGGCCGGCCCCGCAGCCTGACGCTCGCGGCCCTCCCCTGCATCGCCCAGCTCTGGCTCGCCCCCCGGCTTCCGGCCCTGCAAGCCGCCTTCGACCTCGACGTCGCGATCCTGACCCGGGACGACCCGCCGGATTACGCCCGGGACCTGGTCGATCTCGGCCTGTATTTCGGCGCGGCCGCGCCGGCTGGCTGCACAACCGTGGTGCTCTCCCGGGACGACCTGTTTCCGGTCTGCGCGCCCGTGCTGGCGGCGGGGTTGCGCGACCCCCGGGATCTCGCCGGGATGACGCTCCTGCACGATTCGGTCTGGCGCGAGGATTGGCCGCTCTGGCTCGCCCGCCATGGCGCCGGGCTCTTGGGCGCCGGGCTCTTAGGCACCGGGCCCTTGGGCGCCGGGCCCTCGGGCACCGGGCCTTTGCGCCCGGCCCGGGAGGCGGCGTTCTCGCTCTACGGCATTGCCCTCGACGCGGCGCTGGCTGGTCACGGCGTGCTCATCGGGCACAGCGCGCTGGTGGGCGAGGCGCTGGCGTCCGGGCGGCTCGTCGCACCATTCGGGGATCGGGTGGTGGCGGGGGCGCCGCTGCGGCTGATCGTGCCGGAGGGTGGCGAGGAAGGGTGGCTGGCGCCGGTGATCCGGTGGTTGGGTGGTGAGGGGGCGCGGGCCGAACGGCGCGACCGCGTCGCGGGCGGTTGAACCTGATGCCCCGCTCGTCCGCGCGTCGGAGCGGGCCCAGTCCCGCCTGTTCCTCAAAGACGGGGAACGTGGTCCGACAAGGCGCTGCGACGGGCGGGTCGCGACCCTTCCCCGCTCCGGCCGCCCGGCCTCAACCGCCCGTCTTCCCGCCCATCTCCGGCAACGGCGCTTCCACCGTCGCCACCACGCCGCCCGGCCGATACTCGACCGCCACCACGCCACCGATCTCGGCAGCCAGAACCCGCTCGATCATCCGCGAGCCGAATCCGCGCCGGGTCGGGGCCGAGACCGGCGGACCGCCGGTCTCCTCCCAGCACAGCCGCAGGCGCTCCTCGGCCGTGATGTCCCAGGCGAGGCTCACGCGGCCCTGATCGGTCGAGAGGGCGCCGTACTTGACCGCATTGGTCGCGAGTTCGTGCAGCGCCATCACGAAGGCGAGCGCCAGCCGGGGCGGCAGCCGGACCGGCGGGCCGCCGATCCCGAAGCGCAGCCCCGTGCCGCTGCGGAAGGGGCGTAACGTTTCCTCGACGATCTCCGCCAGGGTCGCGCCCTCCCAACTCTCGCGGGTCAGGATGTCGTGAGCGGCCGAGAGCGATTGCAGCCGCGCGTTGAAGGCGGTGCGCGCCTCGGCCAGCGAGGTGGCATGGGTCAGGGTCTGGTGGGCGATCGACTGGATCGTCGCCATCGAGTTCTTCACCCGGTGGTTCAACTCCTCGGCAAGCAGCGCCCGGTGCTCCTCCCCGCGCTTGCGCTCCGTCACGTCGAGGGTCACGCCGGCCATGCTCAGGGGGTTCCCGGCCGGGTCGTAGAACGGCTGGCCGCGGACCTGAATCCAGCGCACGTCACCCGCCGGCGTACAGATCCGGTACTCGATGTCGTAGTCGCTCCGGCTCTCGATCGAGGTGCGAACCGCCGCCTGCATCCGGTCGCGGTCCTCGGGCAGGATCGCGGCGATCAGGTCGTCATAGGTGAACGGCTCGCCCGGTTCCCGGCCGACATTGCGCTTGAAATTGTCTGACGCCATCAGCCGCATGTCGGTGAGGTCGAGGGTCCAGGAGCCGAGGCGCGAGGCTTTCAGGATGAAGTGCAGCCGTTCCTCGCTCCGCCGCAGCGCCTGCGTGCGCCGCTCGATCTCCCGCTCCAGGGCGTCGCGGTCGCGCTGAAGCCGCACCAGCCGGTCGCGCTCCAGCGTCACGTCGAATTGCGAGGCGAAGAAGTAGGTGAGACGGCCCGCGTCGTCGAAGACCGGCGAGACGAGCAGGCGGTTCCAGAACGCCTCGCCGTTCTTCTTGTAGTTGAGGAGGTCGATCTCGATCGGAACCTGGCGCACGATCGCGTCGCGGATCCGCGCGACACCCTCGGGATCGGTCTCGGGGCCCTGGAGGAAACGGCAGTTGCGGCCGACGATCTCGTCCCGGCTGTAGCCGGTGAGCCGCGTAAAGGCGTCGTTGACGAAGACGATCGGGTTGTCGGGCTGATGCGGGTCGGTGATCACCATCGGCATGCGCGTCGCCCGCACGGCCGCGCTGAACGGATCGTGGCTCGCCCCGATCCGGGTCAGCTCGGTCGCGATGCGGCTGTCGTCGCGGCGCCCGGTCACGCTTGCGTCGTCTCCTGCGCGACACCGGACACATGGTCGCGATGCCCCACCTCGTGTGTCATCGCCACCAGCCCGGCTCCGCGCCACGTCCGCCTTTGCCACGAGGCAGCCTATATCGCGGCCTCCGGCCTCGTGGAAGCGATCGAATCGTCCTATCGGTAAATTCGGATCCGAGGTTGCGGCGGTGACGTGTCCTAAGGGTGCGGCTCAGGAATGCCGTGGCGCTCGTGAAGCGCCCGCAGGATCGCATCCATGTCGGCGATGAAGCGGACGGCCCCGTGGCGGCGGGTGGCGAGGCAGTCCGGCGCGTCGGCGGCCAGCACCAGGAGCGGCAGCGACTGATGCGCCTCGCCGACCCGGTCGATGAGCGCCTGCCGCGGCCGCGGCCAGGGCAGGCGCGTCACGTCGAGGCGACCGGCCAGCGCGGGAAAACCTGCCAGCACGCCCTCGATCAGGGCGCAGTGCCAACAGTAGAACCGCCGGCCCGGATAGGCCGGATCGACGAAATCCGGGGCCAGCAGGAAGAGGTGATCGCGCGGCACGGGCTCAGCGTCCTGCCCGTTACACGTCCTGGCGCGGCAGCATCCGGTCGAGGACGGCGTCGCGGCGGACGACGAGATGCCAGGCGGTGGCCAGCACGTGCAGCACGACCAGGGCGTAGACCGCGTATTGGCCGGCCAGATGGATCTGGTCGGCGAGATCGGACACCGCCTTGTTCTTCGCCATGAAGGGCGGGATCGGGAACAGGAAGAAGTATTGCGTCGTGCTGCCGGCGGCGGCCGAGAGCACGATGCCGCTCGCCGGCATCAGCAGGAACACGAGATAGAGCAGCCAATGGTTGATCCGGCCGAGCAGCGCCAGGCCCCGCGGCACGTAGACTTCCGGCGGGGCCGGGTGCCGGGCCCGCCACAGGATGCGGAGAGCGACGACGGCGAAGATCGTGATGCCGACCGACTTATGCAGCTGGAAATAGAAACTCTGGGCCGGACTCGCCGGCAGGCTCGTGGCGATCCAGGCCAGGGGCAGCACCGCCAGCACCAGGGCGGCGGTGAGCCAGTGCAGGGCCTGCGCCACAGGCGTGTAGCGCGGCTGCTCGACACGGGCGATCGTCACCGGCGCGCGGGTGGACAGGTCGAGCATCCGGAATGGTCCTCACGGGGCGCCGCCATCATGGCTCTGGCGCAACACCCCGCAGGCTAGACAATGCGCAACGCATGGTCACCCTGGAATCGCTCGAATTGTCGGGGACAGGCGCGGTGTCAGATCGCCGCCGCCGGGTCGCCCCCGAGGGGATTGCCCTCGTCCTCGTTGCGGTCGTCCCGTCGATCGCGCCGGCGCCGGCGGCGTCCGCCCTCGGTGAGGGAGTGGGCGAGCGCCCGGAACGGCGCGGTCAGGCGGCGCACGTCCTCGGCGCGCTCCATGAACCGTTCTCCGTTGCGGATCTCGCGATCGAGCGCCGCCATGGTGCGGGCGAGCGCCGGGTCGTTGTCGTCGAGCCACACATCCATCACCCGCGCGAAGGCGATCACCACGCCCTGGAGCTTGACGCGGCCGAGGGGCCCTTCCGTGCTGATGCCGGCCGAGGCCAGCATGAAGCGTTGCGAGTTGAGCGCCACCTGGTTGAGGGCGGCGAGCGACAGGGGATCGCCGCGCAGGGCGACGGCGATTCGGCGCAGGGCTGGCTTGTAGGGGTCCATCGCGTCAAGGCGGCGCATCAGCACGTCGAACAGCCGCTCGCGGGTCGGCTCGTCGTCGAGGTCGTCGCCCGCGCCTTCCAGCACCTGCTTGTCAATCATGCGGGCGAAGCCGCCGAGCACCGCCCCCTTCGACGGATAGCAGTCGCGGAACTCCGCCAGGCTCACGCCGGCCTCGCGGGCGATGTCGCCGATCTCGATGTCGTTCCAGGGCTGCTCGGCGGCCAGCCGCATCAGCGCCTCGACGATCGCCTCCCGCGGCGGCAGGCGGGCGGCGTCAGACTGCGCGCCGGTGCCGTGCTCGTCGCCGGACGCCGTGTCGCCGGACGCCTTGGGGGTGCGGGCCATGGATGGACGCTCCGATACCGTTGCCGCGAGAGGGGGAGCACGCCAGGCGCCTCCCCGAGGCAGGGTGCCGCCTCGACCGCTTATCTAGGGATCGTCCTGCCCGCCGGGCAGGGGGCCGCGGCGACGCGACCCGCGCGATCGTGGGGCGGCGCAACGGCGATCTGCCGGTGGCGTCAGCCCGCCAGCTCGCCGGCTCGCCGCTTGGCCGCCGCCACCGCCTCGCGCATCAGAGGCGCGAGGCCCTCCTCGGCCATCAGCACGCCGAGGGCCGCCGCGGTGGTGCCGCCCGGAGAGGTCACGTTCTGGCGCAGCGTCGCCGGCTCCTCGGGACTCTGCCCGAGCAACTCGCCCGCTCCCGCCACGGTCTGGCGGGCGAGGCGCGCCGCCACCTCGGCCGGCAATCCGGCGGCGACCCCCGCGGCCGCAAGCGCCTCGGCCATCAGGAAGATGTAGGCCGGACCGGAGCCCGAGACCGCCGTCACGGCATCGATCAGATCCTCGCCGTCCAGCCACTCGACGAGGCCGATGCCGGAGAGCAGCGCATGCGCCGTGCGGCGCTGATCCTCGCCGGTCTCGGGCGAGGCGGCGGCTCCGGTGGCGCCCCGGCGGATGCTCGCCGGCAGGTTCGGCATCGCCCGCACCACCGCGCGGGCGCGGGGCAGGCGGTCCTTCAGGTTGGCGATGGTCTTGCCGGCCAGCACCGAGACCACCAGCGTGCCGGGCCCGGCGAGCGGCGCCAGGGCGGGCCCCGCGGCATCCAGCCCCTGCGGCTTGATCGCCAGAACCAGGGCCTCGGGCTCGACCGGATCAGCCGGGTTGACGGCGATGCCGTGGGCGGCGCAGAGCGCCAGCATGGCGGGAGACGGGCTCGGATCGATGACGGCGACGCGGGCGCCCGGCAGACCGTCGGCGAGCCAGCCCTCCAGCATCGCCCCGCCCATCTTGCCGGCGCCGACCAGGATCAGCGAGGCCGGCAGGTGACCCGACGGTCCATGCCCCTGCGCGCTCACGCCTCGCCCTCGGTCTCGAACAGGACCGCGTCCAGCGCCTCACGGGCGCTCTTCCCGGCCCAGATCACGAACTGGAACGCCTGGAAGTAGCGCTCGCACGCCTCGACGGCGGTCTTCAGCATCGTCTCGCACTGGCCATGCGTCGGCTCGGCGCCGCCGGTGAGCAGCAGCGCGTGGCGGAACATCACCACGTGCTCGCTGTTCCAGAGGTCGAAATGGCCGACCCAGAGCTGCTCGTTGACCAGGGAGACGAGCCGAAGCACCTCGTTGCGCCGCCGCTCCGGCACTTTCAGGTCGAAGGCGGAGGCGACGTGCAGGGCCTCCACGTCCTCGATCCACGTGAAGGCGACATGGTACTCGGCCCAGCGGCCGGCCACCGCCACCGACATCTCGTCGGTCTCGGCACGATCGAAGATCCAGTCCCGGAGGGAAGCGAGGCGTTCGACGACATCGAGCGGGTGCTCGGCGCGGTTCAGGTCGTCGATGTTGAGCTGGGTCATGGCGATCCAAGTTTGGCTCGTCCGAGCGGGAAACAGCTGCGTCAGCGGACGCGGCGAGTGTCGTCTTCAAGGCAGATCGCGACCCGGGCACGGTCAGGACGTGCAGGCGATAAGCTAAAGCGCCGACTTGGTCTCCCCCTGAGCGGCTGCGAATCAGTGCGTCACCCACTATAGCCCGGGCGAGTCCAGGGACTCAAAGCGGAAAGCCGCGGCGGCGGCGGGGCACCGCCGGCTATCCACCGAAGCTTCCTGTGCACAAGCGGGAGGCGTGCGGACGGGGCGTCAGGCCGTCGCCGTGCCGCCCGACGCCGTGCCAGATGCCGGGCCCTTGCCCTTGGCGGCGGTCTTGGTCTCGGCGGTCTTGGTCTCGGCGGTCTTGACGTCGGATGGCGCGGCCTCCAGCGCCGCGACGCGGGCCGTCAGCGCGTCGTTCTGGGCACGCAACGAGGCCACGAGGTCGCGCAGCACCTCCACCTCCTCGCGGGTGGCCACGTCCATGTCCCGCAACATGCGCTCGATCTGCGCCTTGACCATGGTCTCGGCCTCGCGGCGCACGCCCTGGGCGGCGCCGGCGGCGTCGGTCATCAGGCGGGCGAAATCGTCGAACAGGCGGTTCTGCTGCATGGGAGATCCTCCGTGGACTGGTCCGTGATGCACAGCCGTAATGCATTTCAACGCGGAATGGGCCCCGGTCCGGGCTCCCCATCGCGCGAAAATGCGTCACCATGACGAACTCCCTGCGGCCCTGCCGGGGACGGCGCCGATTGCGCGACCGTGTCGCGCGGCGGGGCCAGCAACACTCGGTTGCACAATGATGGCTTCAAGCAAAACCCTGTCTCGGGCATAAGGCCGGACCGTGAGCACGACACCGCATATCCTGATCGTCGAGGACGATCGCGAGATCAGCACGCTGGTCGCCCGCTATCTCCGTGGCAACGATTGCCGGGTCTCGATCGCCGGCGACGGCCGCGAGATGGACCGGCTGATGGCCGATTCCCGCGTCGACCTCATCATCCTCGACCTGATGCTGCCCGGCGAGGACGGGCTGTCGATCTGCCGGCGCCTGCGCGCCGCCTCCGGCATCCCGATTCTGATGCTCACGGCGAAGAGCGAGGAGATCGACCGCATCGTCGGGCTCGAGATCGGGGCCGACGACTACCTCGCCAAGCCGTTCAACCCGCGCGAGCTGCTCGCCCGGATCCGGGCGATCCTGCGCCGCGGCGCCGCCACGCCAGGCCGCGACGACGAGGGTGTGCGCCGCCACGCCTTCGCGGGCTTCGTGCTCGATGCCGGCCTGCGCCAGCTCCTCAACCCGGAGGGCGCGCAGGTAGCGCTGACCGGGGCGGAGTTCGACCTTCTCCACGCGATGTGCCTGCGGCCGGGCCGGGTGCTCTCCCGCGACCAGCTCCTCGACCTGACGCAGGGCCGCGCCCCCGGGCCGTTCGAGCGCAGCATCGACGTGCTGGTGAGCCGCATCCGCCAGAAGATCGAGCGCGATCCGCGCAACCCGGAGATGATCAAGACCATCCGCTCCGGCGGCTACCTGTTCACGCCCGAGGTGATCTCGACATGACCGGGCGGGGGCCGCTCACGGGCCGCATCGCCGGGCAGCTCGCCCTTCTGGTCGTCGCCGCGATCGTCGTCACCCATGTCGTGGTGGTGGTGGCCTTCATCCTCCTGCGCCCGGAGCTGCGCCGCTCCGACGAGCGGCCGAGCGCGCTCGCCAACCGCCTCGTCACCGTCGTCCACATGATCGCGGCGGCGCCGCCGGAGGACCGGGCCGACGTGGTGGCGGCGGCCCGCCACAGCGCCTCGTCCCTCCACCTCACCCTCCTGCCCGCTGACGCCCCGAATGCCCCCGTGCCGCCGGGCACCGACGTGCCGGAGATCACCGGCCTGCGGGCGGCCCTGGGGACGGGCTACGGCGTCGCGGCCGAGCACCTGCCGGCGGGGGCCCTGCACCTGCGCATCGCCGGGCCGGCCGGACTCCAGCTCGCCGCCGACCTGCCGCCGCTGCCGCTGCCGCACCCGCCGCTGACCAGCGCCGTGCTGATCACCCTGGTCTTCCTGGCGCTCTCGCTCACCCTGCTGTCGATCTGGGCGACGCGGGCGCTGACCGCGCCGCTGGCGCGGCTCGCCGAGGCGGCGGAGGCTTTCGGCACCGCCACCGAGTCGCGGCCGCTGCCGCAGCGCGGTCCCGAGGAGGTGCTGGCCGTGTCCCGGGCGCTTGGCCGGATGCGCGACCGGGTCCTGCGCCTGCTCGACGACCGCACCCACATGCTGGCGGCCATCAGCCACGACCTGCGCACCCCCATCACCCGCCTGCGCCTCCGGGCGGAATTCCTGGAGGACGAGGGTCTGCGCCGGCAGTTCCTGCGCGACCTCGACCAGATGAACGCGCTGGTCGAGGCGGCCCTGTCCTTCGTTCGCGACGGCCAGTCCCGCGAGGGGCAGAGCCTGGTCGACCTCGCCTCGGTGGTGCAGACGGTCTGCGACGGTTTTGCCGATGTCGGCGAGGCGGTGCGGGCCGAGGGCCTGCGGCCGGCCCTGGTGCGCGGCTCGGCCGGCGAGCTGCAACGGGCGCTCACCAACCTGATCGACAATGCGGTCAAATATGCCGGCGGCGCCACGGTGCGGTTCGTCGAGGCCGAGCCGGGCCGCGTCGCGGTCGAGATCCTGGACGACGGCCCGGGCATCCCCGAGGAGGAGCGCGCCCTGATGCTCCAGCCCTTCGTGCGCGGCGACCGCGCCCGCACCCTCAACGAGGCCGGCGGCTTCGGCCTCGGCCTATCGATCGCGAGCGCCATCGCGCAGTCGCATGGCGGCGTGTTCACCCTGGAGAACCGGGTGCCGCGCGGCCTGTGCGTGCGCCTCGACCTGCCGCGGGCGACCGGAGCGGTGCCGCGCCAGACGGCGCAGGCGGCGTGATCCACCGCCGATCCGGGTGACCGGGGCAGGGGCCCTCGCCCGGCAGGAGCCGCGTCAGCGCGCCAGCTCGCGCAGGCCGAGCCGGATCAGGGTCTTGGCCTCCATCGCCGCCGCGCCCTCGCCGGCCCCTTTCAGCGCCGCGGCCACCGCCGCCGAAGCCTGGACCTGGGCATAGCCGAGATTGACCAGCGCCGAGATCGCATCGGCGACGGGCTGGGGCGCGGTGTTGTCCTCCACCGCTCCCGTCAGCTGGATCAGGGCCGGATCGACCGGTGAGAAGGCCGGGGCCTTGTCCTTCAATTCGGCCACGAGGCGCGCGGCGAGGCGCGGGCCGACACCGGGCGCGCGGGCGACCGCAGCCTTGTCGCCGGTGGCGATGGCGGTGGCGAGCTCGGCCGGTTCCATCACCGAGAGCACCCCGAGGGCGACCCGGGTGCCGACCCCCTGCACGGTCTGGAGCAGGCGGAACCATTCGCGCTCCGCATCGGCCCGGAAACCGTAGAGGCGGATCATGTCCTCGCGCACATGGGTGTCGATCGCCAGCTCCGCCGCCTCGCCGGGGGAGGGCAGGCGCTGGAGCGTGCGGGCCGAGCAATGCACCACGTAGCCGACGCCGTGCACGTCGAGGATCACGAAATCCTCGCCGTAGGAATCCACGACGCCTTTCAGCTTGCCGATCATCGCCTGTCGGATCTCCGGTGGGCGCGAGGACCCGGATCACGGCCCTTACCCAGCCCGGACCCGCGCCACAAGGCGTGGGGATCGGGCGGGGGGATGCGGCGCGTCGCCCCGCCGGGGCGCGCCGTCGGGGGCCGTTGCGATGCGGCCGTCAGCTCAGGCGGCGCAGATAGGCCCGGCGCAGGCTCTTGCCGATCTCGCGGCCGAGTTCCAGGAGCAGCATGTCGAGGATCCGCAGCAGGAACGGCCGGCCCGCCGTCACGAGGGCCTCGCGGGCGGCGATGCAGGCTTCGGCGGCCTGCTCCAGCGGGCAATCGGGCCGCGCATCGACGCAATGGTCGTAGGCGGTCTCGCTGAGCGCACTGCCGGTCATGTCGACCAGGATGCCGTGCGCGCGCGCCGGGCGGCCGTCGCGGTCTCGCTCGTAGCGGGCGCGGGAGAGCACCCACAGCGTCCGGCCGGCGGCGTTCCGCACCCGGAACTCGGCCACGAAGGAGCCGCCCTCGACGGCGCCCCGGTGCATCCGGGCGAGGACGGCGTCGCGGTCGTCGGGATGGATGCAGGCCGCGAAGACCCGCAGGGGGGCGCCCTTCGCCAGGCGGTCGAGATCGGCCCCGAACAGGCTGCCGGCAACGTCGTCGGCATGCATCCGGTCGTCGACGATGTCCCACGACCAGGTGCCGACCATGTCCGCCATCGCCGGCAGCGCCGCAACGGCGACGCGCATTCTCTGGGCGTCCCTGATCATCGATCTCCGCGGCCCCTGCCTCGCCTGATACCGCTTCGTATCGGACGCATTTCCGGCCTTGTGCGCTGTCTCGGCGAGGTCGGTCAATGCAGGTATTTTGCGGTGGTCGGGCCGGTTGCGACGGGGTGAGCGCAAGGTTCGGCAGCCCGCCCGACGACGACGACGCCGGCAGACGGTGACGCACCGGGCGCGGAGCGCCGGCTACCCGACGCCGGTGCGGGGCTCGCCGCACCGGCCCCGTCCCGGGGCACGCCCCGATCCGATCCTGCCTCGGCCGCACCGCTCGGAGCCGGCTGCGGCGGCGACCGTCCGAGAGGGAGCGGCGTCCGTCCAGACCGGCCCTGCGCCCTCGGCACCGGCGGGCATCACGACCGGACCCGAGGCTGGATCCGCGATGCCGATCCTGGGGACAGCCATTCGATGGGTGGACCCGGTCAGATCTCCTCGCCGCGCTTGGCGAGACTGACGGCGAGGACGGCGGCGACGACGGCCGTCGCGGTTTCCGAGGGGGTCGCCTCGGGCAGGCTCGCGGCGATGGCCGCCGGGACGAGCGCGGGCGATTCCGTCTGGCTCGACAGGACGACCGCGACCTGCGCGGCAACCAGCGCCGCCTTGGGGACCTCGCGCGGGATCTCCGGCAGCGTGATCGGCTCGTCGGGGGCGTCGAGCACGTAGCCGGTGCCGCGGATGGTGTGCACCGTCGCGGTCGCGCCCGAGCCCAGCAGATGGCCACGCAGGCGGTAGATGCCGACCTCGATGGCATTCGAGGACACCTCGTCCTCGAAGCTGTAGAGACCTTCCTCCAGCATGCCCTTGGTCACCGTCTTGCCGCACCGCCGGATCAGCATCTCGAAGATGCAGGTCTCCCGGCGCGGCATGCGCAGGGGCTTGCCGGCGACCCGCACCTCGCGGTTGCTCGGATCGAACGTCACGTTGCCGGCGCGCAGCACGGGATCCAGCGTCGCCACCGGCCGGCGCATCACGGCGCGCACCCGGGCGATGAGTTCGTCGAGCGGCATCGGCTTGAGGATGTAATCGTCCGCGCCCGCGTTCAGGCCCTCGATCCGGTGATCGACGGCGTCCCGCTCGGCGGTGATGATCAGGATCGGCACCGTGCTGCCGGCCCGGCGCCGCTCGCGCACCCAGTCGAGGCCGTCGCCGTCCGGGAGCATCCGGTCGACCAGGAGCGCGTCGTAGGGCGCCAGGGAGGCCGACAGGGTCGCGTCGGCGAGTGTCGTGACGTGATCGGCGACGAATCCTTCGTCCCGCAGGACCCCGCCGATGCTGTCGGCGCAAGCCTTGTCGTCGTCGACCAACAGGATCCGCATCCGAATCGCCCCCCATCGACGCAAGACCGTGTCGTTTCGCGATGTTCGCGAGACCTTTCCGGCCTATCGTCGAGTGCAGATGGATTAATCCAATTTATATAACGTGGGAACCCCTCTCGTAACCACAAACGGATCCGCGATTGTCTACTCGATGGCTAAGTCGTTGTGGAAGATAGATTATAATATATGATTTGCTGGCAAAGCTATTCGTTTCCCGGGGCTTTGCGATCTAAGACTGGTCACGGGGGCGACCCGCCGGGGGGCCGATCGGCCCCCCGGCGGGTCGGGATCGGTCGGGATCCAGTCGCCCCGGACAGCCCGTGAGCGGCTTTCCGGGACGAGGTGCCTGACCGAGGGCTCAGGCCGCGGCGGCTTCCGCCGCGTCGATGATCGACTGGTCGACGGCCTTGCCGTCCTTCGTCTGCCACGCGCCGCCATTCTCGTAGATCGTCGTCGCGCCGTCGCGCTCCAGCTCGTCGAGGGTGACGCCCGCATCGGACTGCTTCACCTCGAGATTGTTCTCGCCGTCATGCGCGTCGCCGAGGCCGGTCACCTGCACGGCCTTGTCGCCGTTGGTGATGGTCAGCGAGGAGGAGTAGGTGGTGCCGTTCTCGCCGCCCGGGACGGTGCCGACGGTGATCTTGGTGCCGTCATCGAGCTGGAACGTCATATCCTTCTTGAAGTCGAAGTCGTTCTTGCCGTCGTTGTCGATGTCGACGTGGGGGTCGCCGGAGATCTTGGTGGTCTTGCCGGTCTCGTTGTTGGTGACCGTCCAGGTGGCGTCCTTCTCGCTGGCCGTCACGGTGTACTTGTCGCCGAGCTGGATGGTCGCCTCGCCGTCCTTGACCTCGTGGCTCCACGTGCCCGTCTCGGCGCTCGCCGACGCATCCCCGGCCGCGGACGCCGCACCGCTCGCCTCGGGCGACGCGAGGGTGCGCGGGGCGGCCTCCTCCGACGCGGGCGCCTCGGACTGGAGCTTCGACATCAGCGTGGCGATGCCGTCGAGAAGGGCGTTCTTGGTCGCCTTGGGCAGGCCCGACTCCGCGATGCGGTCGGCGATCTCCTGGAAGCCGCTCATCAGGTCGGCAGGACCGGCCGGAGCCTCCTCGCCGCCGGCATCGGCGGTCTCCGCCGCTCCGTCGGCCGACGAGGACGCGCCCGCGGCGGAGGCTCCATTGGACGTTCCGGAAGCCTCGTCGGACCCGCCGGCCTGGGATGCCGCCGCGAAGCCCTCGGCAAAGCCGTCGATCAGGGCGCGCTTCTGCTCGGGGTCCTTGCTCTCTTTGACGTCGGCCAGGAAGGCTTCGCCGCCGGAGCGGGGCGCCTCCTCCTGACCGAGCAGCGCGTTGAGGAAATTCTGGGCGGCGATGACGCCGTTGCCCGAAAGGCCGCTGCCGGCGAAGGCGCCATTCGCACCCGACATGTTCGAGACACCGAAAGTCATGAGTTCAGCTCCGATTGATCCGGTCATGGTCCGGTCGTGGTCCGGTCTTCCGCACCGTTGACCACCGACGGTGGGGCCTCCCGGGGCCGTCGCTCGGGCGAGCGGACGGCGCCGGTCTCGGCGCACCCCGATCGGTAGGCAAGCGAGCTTTCGACAACCTGACGACTGGCATGGCTCGCGACGGGAAAGTCGAAATCGGTCTCTCCCGGTTTCGACGACGCCCGGCCTGCCCGCTCCGCGGCACGACACGGCTCATGGAGTGCCCAACGACGGACGAAGAGTGCGTCCCGTCCCCATCGTGCGTCCGGCGATCTCATCCTCTCCTTCGGGAGACACGGGCCGCGCCGGGTGGCTGCCGAATTCTGGACCGTTATGCAGTGCCTCGTCAGGTCGTCGTCAGGTCGCCCGGCTAGCCATGAGGAGAAGCGTTCGGGAGGCGGGCAGTGCCTGCTCCCGTCCGGCAGCGACCATTCCGACGCGGCCTTCCGTTCTTTCGGGCGGATCGCCGCGCGACGGCACGGGGGTGCAGGATGCCGCAGATCGTCGACAGGCCGCTCGCGTCCCGCAGGGACCAGACCCGCCCGGAGGAACAGGGTGGCCAAGCCTGGGCGCCCGCCCTCGACCGCGCCGCCGCGCCGCCGCCCGACCCCGCCGATGCGCGCAGCCGGCCGGCCTCGGCGCCATCCGGCGCGACGCAAGGTGCCGATCCGGCCCAAGGCGCCGATCCGGCCAACGACAACGTCGTCCGGCACACGGTCCGCGAGGGCGAGTCGCTCTGGAGCATCTCGCGCGACTACGGCCGCCCGTTCCCCGACGTGGTGAGGGCGAACCCGCAGTTCCGCGATCCCGACCTGATCCATCCCGGCGACCGGGTGAACGTGCCGATGGGCGCGCCACCCGTCCCGCCGCCGCGCCCACCCGCCGACGGACCCGTCCCCGGGACGCCGCAGGGCGGACCGCCAAGTGGATCGCCAAGTGCGCCACCCAGTGCGCCACCCAGTGCACCGCCCTCGGGCGGACAGCCTGCGGCCGGTCCGACGGCCTCCGGCCCGTCCTCGCCGCCCTGCGGCGTCGATGCGAGCGCCGGCACGGTCTGCGCGGCCAATACCAACGTCCCCTGCGGCGTCGATCTCGGTGCCGGCACGGCGTGCGGCGGCAACGCGGCGGCGCCCTGCGGCGCCAACATGACGGCCGGGCGGGCCTGCGGCGCCAACGCCTCGGGGCCTTGCGCGGCCAAGCTCACCGGCGGCAGCGCCTGCGGCGGAAAGGCGAGCGCCTGCGCGGCGGATGCGGGAATCGGGACGGCCTGCGCCGCCGATGCCGGGGCTTGCGCGATGAATGCGAGCGCCGGCACGGCCTGCGCCGCCAAGGAGACCGCCTGCGGCGCCAATGCCGGCACCGGCAACGCCTGCGCGACGAATTTCGGGGCCTGCGGCGCCAAGGCGACGACCGGGAAAGCCTGCGGAGTCGACGGCAGCGTCTGCGGCTCGCGCTACAGCGCGCCCGCCGCCTGCGGCGTCGACGGCAACCTCGCCTGCGGCGAGAAGAGCCGCGCCGGAGCGACCGGCGCGGGCATCGACGCCTGCGGCGCGGACAACGCGATCGAGCTGTGCGGCTCGGATGTCGGCCTCTGCGGCGGCAACGCCGCGGCGGAGGCGTGCGGCGCCGACGGCAATGCCTGCGGGGTCGATGCGGGCGCCGAGGCCTGCGGCGCCGACGTGAACGCCTGCGGGGCCGACGGCACCGTCGAGGCCTGCGGCGTCGACGGCGATGCCTGCGGGGCGAATGCGGGTGCCGAGGCGTGTGGCGCCGATGGCGGGGCTTGCGGAGCGGACGGCTCGGTGGAGGCGTGCGGCGCCGACGGCAATGCCTGCGGCGGGAACGCGGCGACCGAGGCCTGCGGGGCGGACGCCGCCGCCTGCGGCGCCGATGCCAGTGTTGAGGCCTGCGGCGCCGACGGCAACGCCTGCGGCGCCGATGCCAACGTCGAGGCATGCGGGGCCGACGGCAATGCCTGCGGGGCCGACGCCCGGGCCGAGGCCTGCGGCGCGGATGCCGATGCCTGCGCGGCCAATGCCAGTGCCGATGCCTGCGGCGCCGACGCCGATGCCTGTGCGGCGAATGCCAGCGCGGATGCCTGCGGGGCGGATGCCGATGCCTGCGCGGCCAAGGCGGGGGCCGATGCCTGCGGGGTCGATACCGGCCTGTGCGCGGCCAATCTCGGCGGGGTCTGCGGCGTCGACGCGCCGCTCGGCGATCCGATCTCGTTCTGCGCCGTCAACGTCATCCCGCTGCTGCCGTCATGCTGAGCATCGACCAGCGCGGGAGCGGTGCCCGCCTCACCCTCGCGGAGATCGTGACGGCCGGCCGGCTGCACGTCTCGGCGCCCGCCGCCTTCGCGGGTTTCATGGCCGGGCTGACGCTGCGGCCCGGCCTGCTCGCGGAGGACGGCTGGGACCGGCCCGCCGGCGCCGCAACCGGCTTCGCCCGGCTCCGCACGCTGATGCACGGGGTGATCCCCCGCGTCTACGACGTGACCCATCTGGAGCGCCTCGGCGGGCGCTTCGCCCTGCGCGTCGACGGCGGGGCGGGCGCGGCGGGGATCGGCGACTTCACGGTCGTCGCGGTGAACCGCCGGGTGCTGACCCTGTCCGGCCTGCCCCTCGACGAGGAGACCGGCGAGACGGTGATCGACGCGGCGATCCGCGCCGACGCCTTCCTGGCGCTCTGGAACGACCTGCTCGCCGACCTGGCCGACGCGACCCTCGCGCGGATCGAGGCCGCCCGTCCGGCCCGCCCGCCCGCCTGACCCTGAGGAGACGATCGATGCTCGATTTCGACACCCCCAACTCCGTCGATGCCGACGAGGCGCATGGAGCACCGAGCAACGAGGCTCTGGAGGCGGCCGCGCGGCGGACCCTCGCCCGGGTGCGCGGCCCGGCCCGGCCGGCCGCCGCGCGCTACCGCCTGTCGCGCTACGACATCCCGGTGCGGCTCGCCGACGAATCCGCCCTGCTGTTCAACGCGCGCACCCGGTCCCTCATCCTGCTCTCGGCCGCGGAGGCGCGCGCCTATCGCGACCTTGCCGGCCGGGACGATTTCGGCCCGGGCGACCTCGCCGACCGGCTCCTCCTGCAGGCGCTGATCGGCGGCGGCCACGCCGTCGGCGCCGCGAGCGACGAACTCGCGCTGGTGCGCCAGAGCTACGAGGCGAGCCGGGCCGCCAAGGGCAGCCTGACGCTCACCATCGCGCCGACCATGGCCTGCAACTTCGCCTGCGGCTACTGCTTCCAGGGCCTCGCCAAGCCGACGAAGAAAATGACGCCCGACGTCCAGGACGCGATCCTCGACTTCGTGAAGGCCAAGAAGGACCTGAAGTCGCTCTCGATCGTCTGGTACGGCGGCGAGCCGCTGATGGGCAAGGATTCGATCTTCCGCCTGTCCGACCGGCTCATCGCCTATTGCGACAAGAACCGGATCGGGTACAGCGCCGGGATCGTCTCGAACGCCTGGTTCCTCACCGCCGAGATGGCGGCGCAGCTCTACACCCGCCGGGTCAAGTGGGTGCAGGTGACGATCGACGGCGACCGCGACACCCACGACAGGATGCGCCCGCTCACCTCCGGCGGCCGGACCTTCGACCGCATCCTCGAGAACATCGAGCAGGCGCTCGACGAGACGGCGATCGCGATCCAGGCGCGGGTGAATGTCGGCATCAGCAACGTCGCGCGGGCCGACGCGATGCTCGACGACTTCGCCGCCCGCCGCCTCGGCGAGCGCGGCAATTTCGGCGTCTACTTCGCCCCGATCGAGGCCTCGACGCCGGAGAGCGGCAGCGCCTTCGCCGAGAAGCTGTCGCGGGCCGAGTTCAACCGCCAGGTGCTCGCCCTCGAGGGCAAGGCGCGCCAGCTCGGATTCTCCGGCATCCAGACCCCGCCGAGCGGCTTCTCGGGCCTGTGCGTCGCGGCCTCGAATGGCGGCTACGTCGTGGCCGGCAACGGCGACGTGCACAAGTGCTGGGAGACCGCCCACGACCCGTCCAAGCGCACCGGCAGCATCTTCGAGCCGGACAAGCTGCACGACAGCGTCAATGCGAGCCTGTGGTCGCAGTGGACGCCGTTCGACAATGCCACCTGCACCGACTGCAAGATCCTGCCGCTCTGCGGCGGCTTCTGCGCTCACCGCTTCATCTACGCCGCCCCGGAGGAAACCGCGCTCCCCTGCCCGAGCTGGAAGTGGAACACCGCCGAATACGTCTTCGCCCGGGCCCGGGATCTCGGCGTCGTGCGGGACGACCAGTGGCTCGCCAGCGAGGCCACCGTCGAGGCCAAGCAGTCGGGCGAGCGCCAGTCGCCGGCCTCGCTCCGGGCCTCGCAGGCGCGGGTGCTCGAGAAGGTCTCGGGTCTGCACGGCCGCTCCTTCGACCGCGGCCAGCTCTTCGCCGGCGAGGCCGCGCTCGAACGGGCGCAAGGGACGGGGCAGGAGACGGTGCCGGGCAAGGTGCGAGGGACGGTGCAAGGGAAGGTGACGGAGCCGGTCGCGTCGTGAACGCGGTCTCCCCCACCCGCGCCTTCGCCGCGCAGGCGCGCTTCGACACCGTGGTGGCCGAGGCGTTCGCCGGCGCGCGCGCGACGCGCCACATCCGCGACCACCTGATCGCCCGCCTCCATCGCGGCGCCTTCGACGGGGTCCTCCTGCGGCAGGCCGAGGGCTTCTCCGGGATCCCGGAAGCGGTCGAGCGCCGGGCCGCGATCAACACCATCGACTTCGCCTTCGAGCCGCTGGTGCTGGCAAGCCTCTCGGTCGCCCAGGCCGAGGCGTATTTCGCCGGCATCGAGCCGGTGCTGCGGGTGGGCGAGGCGCGGGGGCTCGACCGGCCGGGGCCGCTCTGGCTCGATACCGTGCACCATGCCTGCGTCTTCTCGGTGCTCGCCCGGATGGCCGCCTTCCTGAAGGCGCGGCGCGGGATCGCGGACGTCGTCCTCCTGCACCAGGGCCTGCGGCCGGAGCCCCGGCTCGGCGTCGCCGCGAGAGTGCTGGGGCAGGTCCACGGGGTCCGGCTCCACCTCCTGCCGCTGCAGGGCGACTGGTTCGCCCGGCTCGCCCGCCGCGCGACCCCGCAGACCGCGATCTTCTCCCTCTGCGACATGCCGCCGGAGGCGTTCGGATCGGTCCCGCCGCGCCGGGCGCTCGGCCGGATCGCGCTCCATGCGGGGCCGGACCTGCGCCGCGGCGTCGCGACCGTGTCGGGCTCGGCCGCGTTCGCCTGCCGGCTCGGCGCGGCGCACCTCGTCCTCGACTACCCGGCCCGGGACACGATCCGCCTGCGCCCGCATGATGGCGCACCCGCGCTCTGCCCGGTGGAGGACTGGGTGTTCTGGCCCGTGCTGGTCGCGCGGGGCGGTGCGTCCGTGTCCGGCCCCGCTTCCTGATCCTTCGTCCATCCCGCTGTTCACGAGGCCCCATGCAGCCCAGCATTCAAGCTCTCGCGGAGAGCGTCGCCCACGCCTTCAATGCCGGCCGCACCGGCGACCTCGCCGCGTTCTACGCGCCCGAGGCCCGGGTCGTGCCACCGGGCCGTCCGGCGGTGATCGGGCCGGACGGGATCTGCGGCTTCTTCTCAGACATCCGCGCCCAGGGGTTTCGCGACTACGCCATCGAGGTCGGCGACGCCTTCGCCCGCGACGGCGTCTGGATCGCCTCGGGCCGCTGGCAGCTCACCGGGCCCGGTCCGGAGGGACCGCATCAGGCGTTCGAGGGCAACTGGCTCAACGTGCTCGAACCCGGCGAGAGCGGCTGGCGCATCCTCGTTCACATGTGGAACTGATCCCAAGGGTCGGTGAGAACGACCTTTGGTTCCGGTCTCGAATTTTCGCCAACCCTTTGGTTTGGCATCGAAAATTCGGGATGGTTCATCGGCCCGATACGTCAGCATCCTGGGCCGATGGTATGAACCGTCGGAGGCGCCAATGAGCCTGACGCGATGCCCGGATTGCGGACGGCAGGTCAGCGACCGGGCGGTCTCCTGCCCGAATTGCGGCCGGCCACGCGCCGCCGCCGGAATGGTCCGCGCCGTGCCGGTGGCGGGCTTCGAGTACCGCTCGCAGGCCACGCTGTTCGGCTGGCCCCTGGTCCACGTGATCTACGGCGCCTCGGACAACGCCCCTCTGAAGCCCGCCCGCGGCATCCTCGCCTGCGGCAACGTCGCGATCGGCCTCGTCGCCTTCGGCGGCATCGCAATCGGCGGGATCGCTCTGGGCGGGATCGCGCTCGGACCCGTGGCGCTCGGGGGCGTCGCGCTCGGCCTGCTGCTGGGTGCGGGCGGCATCGCCACCGGCTATCTCGCGCTCGGCGGCGTGGCGCTCGGCGCCACCGCGATGGGGGGCGTGGCGCTGGGGGCGATGACGATGGCGCCGGCGCGGCTCACCACCCGCTCGCGATCCGGATCAGTCCAGCTCGATCGTGCAGGCGCCGAGCGGGACTGAGCGTCCGTCCGACAGGTGCAGGACGTCCGCCTCAATACAGGCGCTGACGAGGCCGAGCATCCGGGCCCCCTCCTCGACCTGCCTTTGCCAGCCTTCGAGATCTCCGTGGAACGACAGGGCGTAGAACCGCAGGCCGTCGGCCAGGGTGACGATGCATCCCTCCAGGACGACTCCGCCCCGCTTCGGCAGGGGCGGCTTCACCGCGCGGGTGACGTTCCGGAAGGTGTCGGATGGCCTGTGCGGCTCTTGGAACGCGACGTAGCGTACCTTGTCGCCCTCGCCGGGCCGCGTGCCGGGCACTCCCCGCTCCCGCTCGATCGGCCCACCGAGAATCTCTTCCATCGACGGCATCATATGACCCCTGGGCGAAGGGCTGGCGTCAGGACGAAACGGATGTTCTCGATGCCGGCATCACGGAACGCCTGCGCGTCATCCACTGAGAGGCTGTCACCGCCTCCGCACCCTGACGGGCAGCGAGGAGATCGAGGATGCCATCGAAACAAGCGTCGTACTGCCCCCACGCCTCCGGGATATCGGTCACGCCGATCGGGCATGCCCGCGTGATGACGGTGCGAAGGCGATCCCGCTGCGCATGGTCCGTATCCAGATCACTCGCAGCAGGCACCACGAAGCGCCGGGACTGACCGGCTCGGCGCGAATGGCCGACCGATGCTCGGCCGGCCTCGTGAGTGCTGTCCAAGCACTGGCATGGCTGATCGCGCGCTTCGGCCCGCGCCGATTCACGGACGATTCGCGCAATGCAGCCAATCCTCCCCTCGGTCAATAGCTTGCTTGTAAGCGTTCAGATCATCAATCCAACCATGATCGTTATCGACCACGACAGTCTTGTTAGAGGATATGGACCTGAGACAATCCGCCACGAGACTCGGCTCACTGACTTGCAGGACGAAGAACTCCGGCTCATCGAGCCTTTCCCGCATGCGCTCCATGTCTTCCGGCTCATACGCCCCGGCCACGGTGTCGGTCTGGGCCAGCATCACCCAGCGGCCTTCCTGCTCGGCCGTCATGCGGGTCGGATCGTCCCGGCGCACGGTGCCGAACCGCTCGAGAAGGTCGTGACCGCATCCCGCCTCGGTTGCAACAACGACGGCGATCATGGCTGCCTCCTGACGGCATCGATCAAGCTCTGCCGGTCGCGATAAACTTCCGCGATAAACTTCGTCGCCGCGCTGCCTCGAGCTTTTCTCCAATGTGCCGCCGAGGTTCGGCCCGTACGCGATCACGCGCTGGCCCGTCGCTGCCGCAGTCGCCTCCATCTGCGCGGCCTGGGCGTTGCCGCCTCTCGCTTTGACTGGGATGGCCGCGCCGTGGGGCATTCCGGGATCCAGCAGCGGAGCCCGGATCGACCTGGAGGGTGTTGCACCTGCAAGAGCCAATCAACCAAGCTCTTGCAGATCAGGATGATGTTCGCGCCGACCGCGCTCAGAATTCCTGCTCCCAGGTCAGCGTGCCGCAACGCTGGCCGGTCGCGATGAAATGGACCAGCGCGTCCACCGCCAACCTCTCGCCCACCACCATATCGCCGCGGAAGGAGCCGAGCTGCCCGCCCGTCACCACCGCGACGTCCTCCGGCGTGCCGTCGGGATTGACGACATGGAAGCCGTGCTCGTCGTCGTTGACGAGGTAGTTGACGACGAATCGGCCTTCATTGCCGCCTCCGATCAGCAGAACATGCCCCTGCTCATCGTCGGCCACGAGCTGCGAGATCTGCGCCCCATCGAGGCTGCGCAATGCCGCGCGCGCTGTGTCGGCGTCGGGCGCGGGCACGAGCCGATCCTCGCTCGCCAGCCCCTTACGAACTTCTAAGGTGAGCTTCATCGGTGTCCCCTCGATCGGGCTCGCTATTTCGTTGGCGTAAAAGTCTGCTGACCGCCGGGCCAAGTCACGTGCAGTTCGTCGACGCCGAGATTGCGCGCCAGCGAGCGGAGGCCGCCGGCTTTGCCACAGGAGGTGCAGGGAGCACGGTCGATGGTCATGTCCGCGCGACGGACCGTTCCGGCGAGACCGGCGTCGATGGCTTGCTGCACCACGTCCGCCTCGGCATGCGTGACGGTTTGAGCATTGACGCGATCGAGGGTCATCGCTCTGGCCGGGTTCTGCAAACCCCGGTTGATCCCCTCGAAAGCCCTCCCGCCCATGGCGAGCAACGACAGCGTGGCGTTATCGTTGGGGGCACCGGCGGGGGGAAGGCCGAATTCTACCCGCCGCGCCGCGAGCGCCTCCTGTGCGCTGATCTCGCCACGGGTGAGCGCGCCGAGTCGGGCCTCGGCTAGGGCCGGATTGGCGACCGGCCGGACGAGCCCCGCCCCGAGCACCAACTCACCCTGCCTTACCGCTACGCCGCCGACGCCGCCCGTTACGGCGAGGCCGGAGAGGGTGAGGCTGCTCTCGATGGCCTCCTGGATGACACCACCCGTCATCGGATCGTAGACCGGGACCTCGCCGTCCAGGACCCTGTTGAAGGAGCCCAGGCCGTCGACCACGGATTTCAGGAAGCCCGGCAGGGCCGGGACGAGGTCGCCCTGCGTCGTCACGCCGATGGGCAGTACCGCGCCACGATAGGAGAGGCCGTCCCCGGCCTGGGGCAGAGGTTGATCCGCAGCTGTGTTCGCGGCCGGTGCCACGGGCGTACCGTCCGGCGCCACCGGGCCGCCGAGGCCGAAGGCCGGCTGGCCGAGGCCGATCGTCCCGGCCGCCGCCGCATCGGCCGGCGCGATCGGGCCGTCAAGGCCGAAGGCGGGCGCCGGCATCGGCGGCA
Organism: Methylobacterium aquaticum; assembly: GCF_001043915.1. Lineage (GTDB taxonomy): Bacteria > Pseudomonadota > Alphaproteobacteria > Rhizobiales > Beijerinckiaceae > Methylobacterium > Methylobacterium aquaticum. The sequence continues at coordinate 24,183 of NZ_LABX01000225.1, forward strand.
GGGCCGGCGGCGCCTGCGCGGTCTGCAAGAAATCCGGCGGCAGGATCGGGCCCATGACCGGCGGTGCGGCGAACTGGGCCGCACGCTGGGCGTCCATGCTCGCCATGTTCGAGTCGAATCGCGCCTGCATCTGCGCTGCGCGCGCCTCGCCCTGGGCCTGGAGCTGGGCGTTGAATTGCGCCGATTGCGCGTCCATCCGCGCCGAGAACTCGCGCTGGCTGTCGGCGAATTGCTGGTTGATCTGGCGGAAGCCGGTGATCGGATCGCCGTAGCTGCCGTCGCCCGGCAAGGCGCCGCCGCCGAGATTCGGCTCGGGGCCGACCCGGATCTCCGGCAGGGCGATGGTGCTTGTGCCGCCGGGCGGCGCGGGCGGCGTGAAGGCGAAGTTCGTGATGGTGCTGCCGCTCATCCCGTCCTCCCCCGCCGCGTTCGACGCGCACAGGGTGCACCCCCGACCTGACGAACACCTGTCGATGCGCCATCGGGGACGAGGCTCCGCTCAGCGCGAGACCGGCCCGCCCGCGCCGAGCACCGCGCCCCCGAGGGGACCGGAGGCGAAGCCGTTGTCGATCGGAGCCTGGCCGCCCGCACCGTCCGACCCTCGGCGCTCCGGGGTGTAGGAGGCGCGGTAGCGCTCGATGCCCCGGGCCGCGTAGGCGCCGTCGGCGGGCACCACCACGTCGTTGCGCACGAGGTCGAGCGGATCGTTGACCATCGCGGCGAGGTTGGCCCGGTTCGAGCAGCCGTGGGTCGGGTCGAAATCGTTGTCGTTGACGGAGGGGCCGACCACCGCGAGCGAGGGACAGTTCGGCGGAATCGCCACGTAGCGCGTCGCGATCACCTCGACCCGGCCGCCCGCGGAGCCGGCATCGACGGCGCTGATCCGGGCCGGGTCGACGCCCGCCCGCCGCGCCGTCTCGGCGAGCGCCCGCGCGGCGCCGCGGTTCCCGCCGCGCAGCTCCAGGTGCAGGGCGTCGAACCGGCCGCGGCCGGCCGCGGCGAGGAAGGCGAGAAAGCGGCGCCGGTCGTTGCGGCCCATCAGGCCCGTCGACGGCACGGCCTCGACCAGGGTCTCCTGGCGCCCGCCCGGCGGCGGGACCGGAGGCGGCAGCACGACGGGCGCGCCCGGCGGAGAGAGGCGGGCGGCCTGTTCGTAGGGCACCACCGGCCGCGGCACGGCCTCGCGCCGCACCAGCACCGCGGCGGCGGGCTCGACCGGCGGATCGACGATCGTCACCGGGCCGGGCGCCCGCGGCAGGACCGGCGCGGCGACGGGTGGCGGGGCGACCGGGCCGGCACCCGGCGGAGCCGCCGGCACGCAGGCGGCGAGCGCCAAGGCAACGAGCGCCAAGGCGACGAAGCAGGGCAGCGGCGCGAGATCGATCCGGCGCATCGGCGATCTCCGGCCGCTCATTCGACGCCGAGCCCCGCATCGCCCGTGAGCCCGACCGAGCCCTTGCGGGGGGCGAGCCGTGACGAGGGGGCCTTGGTCTGGGTGTTGAGGAGGATGCGCCCGGCATCGGTCGGCGGCGCGACCCGGTCCGTCGGCGCGCTGTAGGCCTGGGGCGAGCTCGCCGGGCGCACGATATAGGGCGTGACGATGATGACGAGTTCGCTCTCGTCCTTCTGGAACGCGCTGGACCGGAACAGGGCGCCGAGGACCGGGATGTCGCCGAGCCCCGGCATGACGCCGACATTGGTCGAGAAGTTCTTGCGGATCAGGCCGCCGATGGCGAAGCTCTGGCCGCTGGCCAGCTCCACCACCGTGTCGGCCGAGCGCGTCGTCAAACCGGGAATGCTGAGGCCGTTCACTTCGACGCCGTTGGCCGGGGTCAGCTCGCTCACCTCGGGCCGCACGCGGATGTTGATGAGGTTCGAGGACAGGACGGTGGGCTGAAACTCGAGGCTCGCACCGAAGCGGCGGAACTGCACCGAGGTCTGGCCCAGGGCCTGAGCGATCGGGATCGGGAACTCGCCGCCGGCCAGGAAGTTCGCCTTCTCGCCCGAGACCGCCGTCAGGTTCGGTTCGGCCAGGATCGACACGAGGCCGTCCTCGGCCAGCGCGTCGAGCGTCGCCGTGATGTTGTTGATGCCGTCCGAGTAGCTCACGCCGAACTGGTTGCCGCGGCCGGTGATCGGCACGGTGCCGGGCGAGGCCCCCGAGCCACCCGAGACCAGGCTGAAGCCGAACTGGCCGGCCCGGGCCGAGGCGTTGAGGTTGATCCCGAACTCCTTGAGCACGCGGCGGTTCACCTCGGCGACGCGCACCTGGAGGTTCACCTGGAGCGCACCGGCGACGCGGAGGCGGTTCGTCACCGTCGCGCCCTGGCCGAGGAACTGGGCGGTGACGGCCTTGGCGGTCTCGACGAGGCCGGCATTCGGCAGGGTGCCGCTGAGGACGGCGCCGTTGGGCGTGTAGGAGACCGAGAGCCGGTAATCGCCGACCTCGCTGCGCAGGAGGTTGCGCAGGTCCTCGATCGGCTGGACAACGGCGACGCCGTACTCGGCGATCGGGTCGCCGCGCTCGTCGAGGGCGAACAGGCTGGTGCGGCCCGGCTTCTTGCCGAAGACGAACACGACCTGGTTCGAGGGCGTCTGGATGTCGGCGATGGTCGGATCGGCGACGAAGATCGAGGAGGCCGGCCGTGACAGGCGCAGGGTCTTGCCGCGCGACACCGCGAGCGAGAGTTGCCCGCGGGGGGCCGAGACGGTCTCGGGCTCCGGCGCCTTCGGCTGGAACCGGGCGGGGGTCGTGCCGGCGGTCCAGGTCGGGGTCGCATGGAACCGTGAGGCGTCGTCGACGGCCCGCGCGTTGCTCGGCCAGGCGGGGACCATGGCGGCCGGCGCGGAACCCGGCCGGCTCGCCGCCGGCTCGGCCGCCGCCGGCGAGGCGGCGAGCAGCGCCGACGCGACACCGACGGGAACGAGAACCGACAGGCGCGGGAGGCGGCGGACGGGCGGCGTTGGTCCCATCTGGCGTTACGCGAACGCGCCGGGACGCGGGGCCGTGCGGACCGACGCGGCAGACCAGATCATCGTCTCTCGCACCGGATGCCCCCTTGGCCGCGCCACCGACTGGCCGGGACCCTGCTAAGGTTGTGTGACGGTGCGATTACAATTTCTCCGCCGCCCACCGACGAGTTCGGGAGTGTCACCGTTGAAACACGGATGCGGAATGCCTCCGAAGCGACCTTGACGGTCCGCCCGCCGGCCGACGAACGATGTCGATCGACGCCGGTCTACCCGGACCGGCCGAAGAACACGGTATTCGCGCCAGTCGGCACCTGCTCCGCAAACCAAAGATTTGCGGCGGCGGAGCCTCTACGACAGTTTCATTCGAACCCGTGTTGCCCAGTCTCGGCCGCTCCTGGCTCATGATCGCGCCCGCGCATCCCCTTCGAGCCGGGCGCTGGCGAGGACCAGCATCCGAGCAGCTTCCTCGATTCATCGCTGTCAAGCCTCGTCATCCTTGTGGAACGAGAGGGCACAGGATCGCAGGCCTTCAGCGTGTCGGTCGTCGCGACTCCTGCTCTGGACTGCCCGTTGAGTGGGGATGAACCGCGCATCGCCGTCTGGGCGACAGGAGAGTTCGCTGTCCGGTCCCGGATGACGCGCCGCACGCCTGGGCCCGGCCCCGTCGAACGAAGAATTCCTGCCGGATCCCACGACCATGGATCCTCTCCGGGACGCGGCACGTCATCCTGCGAGTCCTCCGGCACGCCCGTCATGACGAGTTCGAAGGCATCCAACGCGAAGTCCCTCGGCAGAAGGCGCACGAGCCGCGCCTGAGCGTGGTGATCGATCAGGTTCCATTCCGCACAAGCCCCGAGGTCGCCGTGCCAGATCGTCATCAGATCGCGATCGGTGGGCCGCGCAGCGAGGGACTCGCGGATGCGCCGGCTCAACTCCGCTTCCTTCGTCTCCTCAGTGACCATCGGTTGTCTCTGAAAAATGGCCGAGCCCTTCGGTGTCAGGATCTTCACATCTCGCAGGTGTTCACCTGTCACAAGGTCCACCCCGAGACCCCGTCTGATCGCTTTCCCGGCTGTCTCGAGCGTCATCCCCGGCTACTGCCTCGCGTCGATCACGACCATGCCCGATTATCCGTGCGCATCCAGCAAGGTTGCGGGAGATGGCGGCCGACAAGCCATCAGCGGTCTGCTTCCGGGTGCTCGTGACAGTCCTCGGTTCGGTCCGCACGCCGTTGTCTCTGAAGTCGGGCGTGCGTCCCGGTCCGCGTGGGACGATCGTAACGTCGGCGCCCTGCGCCAGCCGCTTCTGAGCTTAAGGCGCGCTCGTCGGGCGTGAGAGCTGCATTGTGAAGGCCGGCAGTCCGCTGAATCACTTCCGCCTCGATCAGGCGGCGATCTCTGCGGCGGATGCCGCACCGACAGGTGATCGTCAGGTTGAGAGATCAACCTGTCCCGGCGACACGAGGAGAGAGGCCCCGCATGAGCAGCGGCTCCATCGCCTTACCCACGATCTACGTCGGCGCCCCGCCCCCGCCGGCCAACGACTTGCCTGGTAGCGGCAGCGCAAGCGACGCCGCCAATGGCCAGCGCTTCATCCAGATCCAGCAGGATCTCAACCGCGCGCTCACCGCCAGCCAACCCTCGCCCCAGCAGGTGGTTCAGGGGCTCAACGACACCATGTCCGCGCAGGCCGACGCGCGCGCGGCCCAGCAGCAGTCGCAGTTCGAGGCCAACATGACGGCGGCGGCCGAGCAGCGGGCGGCGAGCCTGCCGCCCCCGCCCGCGCCGCCGGTGATGCCGGCGCCTCTGCCGCCCGAGCCTCCGGCGCCAGCGCCGCTTCCTGCGCCGGCCGAAGCCGGCGCGGCGAGCGTCGCGGCCGCGGTTCCGGCCGCGGCGGGAGCGGCAGCGGGCGAGCTCGCCACCTCTCTTCTTTCCTCGGCGGGCCAGGCGCTGGGCACCCTCGGCGGGCTGGCTTTGCGCGGCGGCACGCTGGCCGGCGCGGTGCTGGGGTTGGGGACGGGCAACATCCCCTCGGAGGCCGACGAGGCGGCGATGCGCGCCGAGACGGAGGCGCGCCTGCGCGCCACGGGCGCACTGCCCGGCCCGGACGCCGCGCCGGAGACCCCTCCCGCGCCGGCGGACCCCACCGCCCCGCCCACCGGCGAGGCGATGCCGAGCCTGCCGGGCACGTTCGGGCCGGTGCCGGCCTTCCTGGCCGTCCCGTCCCCCTTCGACGCGCCGGGCCTGCCCTCGACGACCCTGCCCTTCGCGGCCCCGCCGCCACCCGCG
>NZ_LABX01000226.1 GCF_001043915.1 Methylobacterium aquaticum
CGGCCGTCTTGCCGAGGGCCTGAGCCTGGGCCTGCTGCGTCCGGGTCGACTGCGCCGAAACGTCGTTGAGAGCGCGGGCCTGAGAGATGTCGTTGGCCTGCTCGGTAACGCGCCGGACTTGAGCCTTGCCCTCCTCTGGCGTCGCGATCATCGAGCGCTCAGCACGCTCAGCCACATCCTTGAGCGTTTGATTATTGAAGTATGGCGTATTCGGGCGGTCGATAAGCTCGCGCCGATAAGACCCAAGGTCCGGCTTGCTGGCCGTGCCAAAAACGCCGGCGAAGCGCTCATCGACGCTTTTGTACTTATCGCTGTCACTGAGCCCAGCACGCTCGATATTCTGCTTAACCTCCCGCTCAACCGGGTTCACACTGAGAAGCTGGTTTGCCCGGCTCTGCTGGATGACGACTGCGGATGCTCTCTCCTGATCGGCGCGAGCCTTGGCGAGCTGCCCTTCGAGGACGGCCGTTGCGGTCTGCTGCGGGGTGACGTTCAGGCGAGGATCGCCCATTGCCACACCGGCGCCGCGGTTCACGTTGGACCAGAAGTTGCCCCAGGCGTCGCCGAGGGAATTGGTGGCACGCTGGCCGTAGCTGGCAAGCTCGTTGTACTTCGCCAGCCGCGGGTTGATCTCGTCCAGGGCCATCCGCACCACATCCGAGCCGCGCCCCTGCTTCTGCATGTCCTGCAAGAGGCGGCTGGTGGTAGCGCTGTAAGTGCCGGG